>JAFXGP010000030.1 GCA_017521195.1 Lachnospiraceae bacterium | reverse complement strand
GATTTTTCAAAAAGTTTCCAATCTTTTTTTGTTCCATCTTGGTTCCTCCTTTCACTTGCAGAATACTCTTTGTTGTCCATATATTACACGACACAAAACGAGAAAAATGCCATATTTCAATAATTAGACAACCTTGTCGGATAAAAATATGAATTTATCAATTCGTCAAATTCAAATAATACACTGCTTTCAACTCTTAGAAAAGCTGAAATTTTGTATTATGTGTAAATTTGAATTGTCTGGTCATCTTACTCGACTGACAACCAGACAATTCCATTAAAAGTCTGTAAAAAACATTTTTGCAATACTGCTTAGACCAAAGCTATCAACAACATTTTCAAGACCTAATTTGATTTCATCTCTGCTGAAGTCATTTGCTTCTAAAAAATCGTCTGTTTTGTCATTCAAGTATGAATAAAATAATAGTGCGATTTCTAAACTATTCACATCTGTATCACTGGTCAAATCATATAATCGATTTTCTGCTTCATTGATTTTCCCATTGTCTATCATGTCTAATAGATTTTCCAATGTTTCCTTTTCTTCTTTGTTTTCCAACAATTCTACTGTTGGAGTCTCCGTATTGATGTTGAATAATAGTTTTAAAATAGCTCGCACCATCTCTTTAATGAGCCTCATTACATAATCTTGCTCAAACACAATCATTCTCCTTTCTGCTTTTTATTTGCAGAAAGACTTTAATCGTCCATACGAACCTTTAATGTAACTATGGTATCTCCTCGTGGAAGTTTGATTAAATTAGCACAAAAGCTAATGCATACAACTATTATCAGAAGTTCAAACCAAATATTGAGAATATTTATGCCTTTTACAGTTTGGACTTTTATATTGTCTACGTCTTTAATACTGACAATTTCTTGTTCTTTATCTTCGACCACTACATATGTGGTTACCTCACCAAATAAGCCATGAACATTTATTATTCCACAAGGAAGTATTGCAACAGATACGGACATTGTAAAAAGCACAAAGAATAATCGGATTATCCAATACTTTTTCTTGTCCATAATACCTCCATAAAATTCAAAGTTTCTGTTCTCTACAAATTGGAATTTGTTAAACCAATCCGAAGTGCTTTGCGATGGCATCGCAAACATCTTCTCTTGTATCTATGTTATTATCTTGCCGTACAATCGTGAAAAAGCCACTGTTAGCATATTCATCATAGTGTTTTTTGCTGTTAATGCGTGCAAGTCCTCGTCTATAGTTTTCCATAACGGCTTCGGGGTCTTCGCAACTCTCAATAACACTGAGGAGAAACTGTTTTTCGGGGTCACTTCGGTCAAAGAACCGTCCGACACTCATAGACTGAGGCGAAAGCATAACAGCAACGTGATTGTAGTCGGATATTTCTTTCAGTATGTCAAGGGGAATATTGGTATCAACAATCACTTTTTTGTCCTTTGATATGGAAATGAGTTCGGCAACCTCAAACTCTGCAGTTTCTTTTCCTGTACTATAAATCCATCGTTCATATTCTTCGGGAGAACGAGTGACAAAATCTTTCCAATCAGTAAGGCTTTTAATAAAACAAATATCAGGTTGCACATCGGGAGTTGCGACCATATCCGATACCATGCTGTGATAGTTTTCTCCGCAGAAAACCATATCATATCTATCAGCAAGCATTTTTACTGTGGTTGACTTTCCTGCATATGCTGTGCCTGTAATGAAATACACATTTTGGAGATAATGCTTTAGGATGTTGTTCTCTATTTTCATACCTTATCTCACCTCGTCAAATTCAAATTTATCGTTTTAAAAAACAAAATCCTATTAATAATTTTTACCCTATGTAAAGATACAGAATATATCCAACTACTAAAATTATAGGAATGGCACATATTATACTTAAAACCAAGCAAGTTTTCCCTACTGGTAGCATCTTATTAGAGCTTTGTCCTTTACATTTACTCTTTTTAATTAAAATAATCGCCTTAATCATCAAAGCAATCATAAGCACAAAGAGTGCTATTATGAAATACCAAAACAAAATAATATTAGGTGCGTTTTCCATAATCAACATCTCCTCCATTTTTCATTCGTCAAATTCAAATAAACACTTGCTTTCAGACACAACAGAAGCCTGAAAGTTGTCAGTCTGGTAATTCAACCAATACTGCTTCGTCAATATCAAAGTAATCATCCATATTACTGCTAAGCCCAGATGCTTTCCAAGCTTGTTCGAAGGTAATATCTTCTATGTTGCTTAAATAAATGTATGTGCTGTCTTTAACGGCAGTACTCAGTCGTCCACTGATTTCCAACCTGTATTTGTAGATATGTCCATCGCACTGCCATGTACCGTCTGACATTTCACTGTATGTTTTCATATTTCCTTCAATTGTGTCAATCGGCTTTATTGACTGTGTACCACACCCCATGATTGAGACCGTAAGTAAAAGGCATAGCAACAGTATTAGTATTTTCTTCATGGTCATTACCTCCCAAAATTCAAATTTTCACCTTTCTAATAAGACTTATATCTCATACTATTCATCTTATATATGATATCTTGGTTTTCCAATGCTTTTCTTTCCATATTCAATTGCTTCGGTAGGGCAGTTACAGATACAAGCCATACAATGAGTACATGATTTTCCCCATACAGGTTTATTCTCTTGAACAGTAATATTATTTAGTGAACAAATCTGTTCACACTTCCCGCAACCAATACATTTATCATCTACTTTAAAAGCATCTGCCTTTACAAATAGTGAATAAAAAATCTTATTCACAGGTCCACTCATAAATCGGTCATACAAATTATTTTTTAAATCAGGAAATTTCTTTTTCTCTTTTATCAGGCCAATAATATTATCTATCACCGGTTCTGCTTTAGAAATTATTTGTTTTGCTTCTTCTTTATCCGGAGCGTCAAACATTGCAATATAATTTTCCGGCATAACTACTTGGGCAGTTCCCATGTAAGTAAATTTTTTCATATCACATAATTCCATGTTATATTTAGCTGCATTGCCAATTTCACTCCCACAATTCATAACAAACCATGCTCGGTTTACATTCGCAAATTCTGTTTTTATTATCCAGTCTCTTACAATAATAGGAATTCTCCAAGCATAAGTAGGCATGACAATTATTAGTGTTCCATCTGTTTTAATCGTTGAATTATCATTTCGTTTAATCCTATCATTAACATTTATTAATCTATCTGCGGTTTTCTTAGCAATCTTTTCTGCTATATATCTGCTATTTCCTGTCCCGGTAAAATATATAATCATATATTTATTTCCTCATACTTTATTTTTATTATTACCCTATCTTTTTGGGTACAGTATCTGTCCTAACTAACTATCCCATAAAATAAGACAAAACAAAAAACACCATTTCATTTGTTTTAGAATCTTGATTTCCAGCAAGGAATATATAAACCTTAATAAGCCCTACTTTTTTATTTAATTTTCTTTTCTTTAAACAAAGGCTTCAATTTCTTATACAAAATTCCTGTTTTCTTACTATCCTTATAATGCTTAGAAATCTTATTATGAACTTCTGTTTTTTCTTTGCTATTATTCAAAACATCTACAATAAACTCTGCTTCAGAGTTTTCTTTTACAATTTCCTTAACTTCTTCTAAGGTTATATCATTATTTACTTTATTGTTCTTTTTAACCTCTTTCTTAGTCTTAGGTGGGTTCTGTTTAAGAACAGGCTTAACAACTGATGTTTGTGCACATATTCTGACTACAGATACCCCAATGCTTTCCCAGTATTCACATAAACAATCAAATCCCTTATCATTGCTAACTATGTAATAATTAGCAGCCTTTTTGTTTTCACCTACTAAATAACCTAAATATGATGCTAATTGGAAATCTAATGCATTCTTAGTACCGGTTATTACCTTAAAACAATCTATTTTAAGATTTCTACTTGTAAAATTTGAAATAACATCCAGAGAAATGTTTTTACATGTCTCCGAATAGAATAATACAATGCTATCTCCATTAGATGTATTGTTAATAAGATTATCTAGATCATTATGGATATTTTCGTAATCTACTAAATAATAATTCATATTTTTCGTACCGTTCTTTCATATTGATTAAAAAATAAACTAGATTTACCTAACTGTTCTACAACCTGAATTTCTACTTCCATTGTAACATGATTCTATAAATTAAAAATAGCCTCTGCATAAAAAATACAGAAGCCAGTTTTAATATTCATTATCTTTTTATTTCAAAATATCCTTAAAGCATCTCTCCCATACTTTTTTGCTAATCTCTATTTCTTCTTCTTCCCACATAGTTATATGATGCGTTCTTGCTCCCACCATATCGGCAAGCTCATTTCTTTCTAAATTATTCTTCTCACGATAACCACGTAATACTTTACCTTGTCCACAGTATAAAAAGTAACTGTAATCATCCAATAAGTCTTTAACCGGAATTTGATATAATTCTGCCAACTTGTCCACTATTTTTTTCTCATAGCGTATAAGATTACCATTCTCAATATTTATATATGACTTTCTGGAAACACCGATTAAATCTGCAACCTCTATCTGCATCAAGCCTTTTTGATGACGACACCAACGCATTCTGTCAGGAATTGTTTCTATATCTTCATAACAAGAAAATTGCTGATTGATTCTCTGAGATTCCATAATTTTGCGTGGAGCAATTAATCTGAACTTTGTGATATATAAAGGTGCATACCTCACATTGCCGTCTTCGTACCTGTACATGATGTAATTATTCTCTGAAATTTGGCAATATACCTTCCATTTGGCAGAATTATACACTGTTAATATATTTTCCATTCCCAATGTCGCATTGGTGATAGAATAGCATTCTCAATACACCTTGCAGCATACGTCCCCAGCTTTGATTTTTTCAAGGAATCATAGGACATGATTGCCTTGATCAATCCTATTGTCCCTATGGAAATCAAATCCTCCATTTCCACATCTGTCCCCTGGTATTTCTTAGCAATATGGGCTACCAGGCGAAGATTTCTTTCTATTAAAATCTGTTTTGCCTTCGTTTTCTTCTCTTCATCTTCCTCTTGAAGCCTTGCCAGATAAAAATCTTCTTCATGCTTTGTCAATGGCTGCTGAAACGTCTTCAATAAGGCCTCCAAAAGTTCATTTATGCTATTCTATGAATTGGAACCGTGAAAAATGCTTTTCCTTTCCTTTTTTGACATAATTAAAAAGAGGCTTGCCGATACACAAGACTCTTCTATTTTCAAACAATTATTCATTTCTTATGTAAAAATCTATTATAAATATCCCTTATACATACGGTTAAAATTATATTTTACAAAATCACTTCTCCAATCCTTATCTTCCATCAATACAGCATAAGGCTTATGGTCTTCTGATTTATGAAGAGATTTATCAATCACTTTTAGCATATTCTCTAAGCGGTTCCACATGGCATCAATATATTTAGATTCCAGCAAATCCCCCAGATAATATTCCAAATCTGTCTTTTTTAATACCCGCATGGTTTCTACCATTTTGGCATCCAAAAGTGGCATACTGCAAAAAGAACCCTCATTTTCAAATGCCGGCAGACGATTCATATTTTCTGCCCGTATATTTCTATACTGCAAATCCCCAAAGGATAGATCATTATCAATTCCCTGAAAACCGGTAATTACCATTTTTCCGTTTTCTTCTTTATAAGTAACAAAGAAATTATTCCAATGACGGTCTATCTGTCCGCAGATACTGTCAAAAAGCTGCAGACAGGTAATCTGCCTCATAGCTTCCGGCGTATAGACAATTTTCTCTTTCTTCTGTCGTGCCATTTCCCAAACATCGCCATAGGATTTTCCTTTTGCTTGAGACATTACAATACCATTTTCTGATTTTTTCCCTTTTTGCTTTAGGGTTGCTTTGTTGGTGGCTACCACCAGAGACGGCATGCCAAACACTGCTGCCATACGGCTGGCTGCTACGTTTCTCTGGGATACGGATTGTTCAAGTCCTATTCCTGCCTCCATGCTTACACCCAATCGGGTACGCAGTCTCCAGTATTTGGGCATAATTTCTTGAAACAGCTGCCAGGTTCTTTTATGATGCATATCCAAATTCAAAGCAGGAATATTCAGCTTTTTAATATATTCTTCTATCTTTGAGCGTACACTTTTCGTATCTCTTTGTTTCAAATCTGCTAAAATATATGGTTCATACTCTCCTTCCCGAATACTCAAAAGATCATCTATTTTGCCATGATAATATTTGGTATCCACGTTACCATACCTATCCTGTTTTCTTTCGATACGATAATCCAACAACTGCAGTATATTTTCAAGAATATCTTTATCCTCTGCTTTTTTTAGATTTTTGTATTCTTCCGCTATAGCTGCCTTTGGTGTGGTTAATTTTTCATCCTCTTTATAAAAATAGGTCTTATCATCTTTGGTCCTTAATACTTTCAGTTCACTGGTAGCGGCACCTTCCCTGCTGACTGTAATGTTATCATCCAGATCAAAAGATACCCCGCGGATAATCCCTAATACATTACCCCAAAGCAACGGTTCCCCACTTCTGAAATAGGGTTTTAACTGTAACAGTGCACCGGATAATCCTGCTGCTTCTTTTTGCGCCATAGCTAAGGTCCCATTTACAAGGCGCTTTCTGGCTTTTCCTGCAATGGTGAGTGGATGGGGATGTCCTGCCAGATATTCCTCACAGGCACGTATCAGGCCGGCATAGGCTTCTGTCAGAACCGTAAATTCTCCCCTTAACGCTTCCTTATCGTTCTGCGGAATGGTCTCCTGCATTTTGACCGTAATCTGCTTCATGGCTTCCTTAACTGCCAGCATCTGCTTGCTGTCTTTGGAATTGAATTTGCTCTTCTGCAGCTTCTCATTTTCCTGAAATTGCTGACTCATGGCATAGGCATATACATTCTCTACACGGTCTTCTTGAAATATATTTATCTGTTCTATGTTCTCTTTGTGAAGCAGCTTTTTTTCATCTAACATAGATACACCTCCAACCTACCTTATATGACTATATTACTCTTATTCCCTACATTTTAAAAGTAAAATTACACTTATTCCCTACTCTCTAAAATCATAACTTTGTATTGTGCATCTTTTTTTTATTCGATATACTTATTTTCAAAGAAGGGAACAACTATGCATCAAAAGAAAATATCAAAAGAAACAGCTTGGGCTGTTAGTATCATTGTAGTATGTATCTTAGCCGGCTGCTTTCTCTTACATAAAATGAATACCAAACAATCTGATATCAATATATTATCCGACAACGGGGATATGATTGTCTTACAGGAAATTAACAAGGTTCCTACAGATTCCTCACTTTCCTCTGAGGAATCAGCCAAAACACAAAAAGTATCAGAGATATCTGCTAAGACCAAAGAAATGCTGTCTGCGGCTGAAACAACCGACGTATTTTCGCAAATTTTCTATGATTGTCCCATTGACTTTGAGACTCTGTGGGAAACCAATCCTGATGTCTATGCCTGGATTACCATTCCCGAAACGGTGATTGATTATCCTATCTTGCAGCATGCAACGGATGATTCCTACTATCTTAACTATACCATTGATGGTGTGGAGGGCTATCTGGGATGTATCTATACGGAACGAGTCAATTCCAAAGATTTTACTGATAATAATACCGTAATCTATGGTCACAACATGCGTAACGGAACCATGTTTACCGACTTGCATAAATTCCGGGAAGCAGACTTTTTTGTCGATCATGACACAGTGTACATATATACTCCATCAAAACAACTGACCTACAAAATATTTGCTGCCTACCTTTATGATGACAGACATCTGACAAACAGTTTTGATTTCTCGGATATGGAAGTGTATTCAGATTATCTTGAGGAACTCCCCACGATAATTACGAAAGATGAAACTGCCAATTACAGAAACGAAATATCACCAACCGATACGAATAAAATCATAACTCTCATTACCTGTATCCAAAGCCAGCCTGAAAAAAGAGTATATGTACAAGCTGTATTACAGCCTTAAAACAAAAATCGTTGATAAACTTCATTCTATATAGTTTTTATTATATTACGAAAGGATTCTAAGCAAATAATTATGGGATTTTTACAATCATTATTACAATATCAAAACATCTGTATCCAATGCCATAACAATCCTGATCCCGATACTATAGCTTCCGCATTTGGCATCTATTCTTATCTGAAAAGTCATACTATAAATGCCCGCATGGTATACGGTGGCCCACAGATGATTGAAAAAAGCAATTTAAAATTAATGCTTAATAAGTGTAATATTAACCTTGAATATACACATAACATCTTCAAGCCCGAATTACTGTTGCTTGTGGATTGTCAGTATGCCCAAGGTAATGTCGAAAAATTTGAGGCCGATAATATCATGATCATTGACCATCACATATCGGTAGTGGATATCACAGATAACTGTTTCATTGACAGCAGCTACCAAAGCTGCTCCACTATCATTTGGAACTTACTGTTGGATGAACATTTCCCGGTCAATGAATATCCTGAACTGGTTGTTGCATTACTATATGGTTTATACACAGATACAGCATGCTTTGCAGATTTGTATAATCATAATGACCTGACAATGAAAAATCAGCTTTATCATAAACAGCCTTTGTTTGAACAATTAACGAAATCAAATATGTCACTGGCAGAATTCATGATTTCCACCGATGCATTACATAATCATTACTTTGACATTGATAAAAGATTTGCCATCGTTGATGTATTAAAATGTGACCAATCTGTTCTTGGTATCATAGGAGACTTTATCATTCAGGTAGATTTAGTCCTGTTAAGTTTTGCCTATACAGAAAATGATATCTCTTATCAGATTTCACTAAGATCCTGTCACCCTAATCTTCCTGCGAATACCATCGCAGAGTACATATGTGACGGAATCGGCAGTGGCGGAGGCCATGTAAATAAAGCCGGCGGTCGGATCATCAAAGATAAATTACATGAAAAATATGGACAACAAAACATTTTTTCCATTATTAACACTCTTCTATGTCGATATATGGATGAGAATAATATAACATTTTAATATAGATTTCCATTGAAAAAGGGCTGCCAATTACCCAATGTCATTAAGATAAGAAATTACAAAAAGAAATCCCGTCCACTTTTTCAAAATAGGCGGGATTTTTTTCTATTTGAGTTCGACAAGTTGGAAATTGCCGAACTCAAATAGAAAATTTCAAGTGTTGCAAAACTCAATGTGTTAGTCAAAAACTGTTTTCCATTTATCCATTGAATGATATGCTTCAAAGCACAATTTAATCTGTTCTTCATTATTCTTTTCTGTGGCGAGTTCAGGAATATCCCCTTCTGCAAAATAGTCAAAACCTGTAGTTTCAATATTTTCCACAAATTCCCCACCGACAACTGAACAAAGCATAAATATTTTACATACCCCATATGCATATACTGGTAAATTATGTTTTGCTCTGTCTTGAACTGCAATTACACTTTTTGTAACAACATCTAATCCAGATTCTTCTTTTACTTCCTTGATTGTATTTTCTGAAACTGAAATGTTTACATCACACCAACCACCAGGAAGTGACCATTTTCCGTTATTCTCATGGACAAGAAGAATTTTATTATCTTTGAATATTGCGGCACGTGTATCAATCTTTGGAGTTTGATAACCAATTTCATTACAGAATAATCCTTTAACTTTTTCAAGTGGAACATCTGCAATATTAGACATCATTTCTGCTGAAATTTCACGTATACGCTCGTATCGCTCTTTATCATAAATATCTTTCCCATAGGTTAATCCTGCTTGTGCAAGACTTTGTAATTCTATTATTAAATCAAGCCATATCTTGTTTTTATCCATTTGTGCCTCCACAAAATTTAATTTCCTTTCATGCCCAAGTGCTCGATAACTTGGAATTTCTAAACCTTATATAAGATTATTTTCTAAACAATAACAATAGACACCATCTTCTTCTACTGATTTACATATTTTATTTGCTTTTGACTTTACTTCATCTTTTGCATTTCCCATAGCCACTCCTGTGCCTACTGCTTCCAACATTTCAATATCATTTTTTCCATCTCCAAATGCAATAGCTTCATCTTTTGTAAAACCATAATATTGCAAAACTGCATTTACAGCATTTCCTTTCCCACAATTTATAGGAATGATATCAACCGCTTTATCCCACCATGCAGTAATTTGCGTATTAGTAGTTCCTTGAAGAACATGTTCATACTCTGCTTCCACACACGAACACATAATCTGATAGATATCATCCTTACATAATTCATCAAAATTATCCGCAATTATCATTTCTACATTACCGAAAGCAAAATACTGTTCCAAATCATCGTCAATACCATTTGTAACTAACAAATTTTCGTTACTAATAGCAATTGATACTCTATAGTTTTTGTACTTTTTTACATCATTACATTCTGCATTAAAATTTTCAAACACATCTTCAAATATAGTCCAAGATAATTTGTTTCTCTGTTGTACGAATGCGGATGCCGT
Source organism: Lachnospiraceae bacterium (assembly GCA_017521195.1). Classification (GTDB taxonomy): domain Bacteria; phylum Bacillota; class Clostridia; order Lachnospirales; family Lachnospiraceae; genus SFDP01. Next base: position 24,050 of record JAFXGP010000030.1, on the reverse strand, counting down.
AACATCAATTCCTGCATCATATAATTCCTTGTTCAGACTGCCACCTTGCATGGAAAGCAGAAGATTGACCATTTTTTCAAATGTCAGAACACGATTGCGTGAAAAGCAGAATTTTTCATTTGGATAATCTTTTCTGTAAACTTCAATCGCTTTAGCAATTGCATCTTGAATCTGATGTTTTAACATATTAGGAGTAGTATTTATAATTTTCATCATTAGAACCTCTTTTTCATTACAGTAGTTACTGATGTGCATAAAAAAACAAGACAAAATAGCCTGCTAATTGCAGGGAATATCGGTCTTGTGTGCGTAGTTTTTCTATTCTCTCTTTTTTCTCTACTCTAAAATGTCTCTATTAAAAATTCTGTTCTCTCTGTTTACTGCAATAAAAATAATCTCTCTAAATCGTTTCTACTCTCTGTTGTGTTCTCTCTGTTTCTGTTATTGCCACGCCTAAACTAAACACATCATTTTATATATATTATACCCCATAATCAAAACAAATCTACTATTTTTCTAAATTTTTTATTTTTCTAATTTACTTAACTTAATGGAAAATTTATTCCCAAAATGTTTTTAAGGAGCAAATCCTAAGATTTACTCCTTAACTTAACAAATTTTGCTTTAACTAAATGACATTGTGTTGCAACAGCCCCTTTTTCTCACCTATGTAATTATAACACATAACTTGCAGCACCGTAAATACCTGCATCATTGCCCAATTTTGCAAGAACAAATTTCTTCTCACGGCATCCCGGCCATACATACTGTTTGTAATATTTCTGAATTACTTCTATTAAGGCATCTCCTGCTTTGGATACACCTCCGCCAACAATAAATGCTTCCGGATCTACCACTGCGGCTGTTGCTGCCAGGGAGTATCCTAAATAATGACCAAATTTTTCCACTACTTCTGTAGCGAGAGCATCTCCTGCTTTATATGCATCAAATACTGCTTTGGAAGTAACTTCCGCATCTCTTAATACAGATGGTGTATCACATTCTGCTAACTTTTTATTAGCCATTTTTACAATACCTGTTGCAGATGCATACTGCTCAGCACAACCTACACCGCCGCAACCACAGGCAACTGTTTCTTCCATTTCCACTTTGATGTGTCCGATTTCTCCCGCAGCTCCCATTGCTCCTAAGATAACTTTACCTTCTACAATAATTGCTGCTGCAACGCCGGTTCCTAATGTGATAAATACTGCATTATCATATTCTGCAGCTCCGCCTTTCCACATTTCTCCAAGACCTGCTGTTTTTACATCATTTCCACCCATACATGGAAGTCCTGTCAATTCTCCCAATTCCTTAGCTACATGTTTGTTTCTCCAACCAAGGTTGGCATTCATCTGAATAACACCTTCTTTGGTAACCGGTCCCGGTACTCCAAATCCAACACCGGAAACTTCTTCTTTCGCAATACCTTTTTCAGCCAATTTATTGTCAATAGCTGCTGCGATATCCGGAAGAACATTTTCTGAATTATTTTCTCTTCTGGTAGGAATTTCCCATTTCTCAAGCAATTCGCCTTCTACCGTAAAGAATCCCATTTTAATGGTTGTTCCGCCTACATCTACACCAAATACATATTTTTTCATTTTGTGTACCCCTTCCCCATTCGGATTAATATATTATATTGCATTTTAACTGCTATATTAATCATTGTACCTCTTTGGATTGCTAAAAGCAATTATGCTTCTGGGATTTTTTTTACTTTTTCCTTTCAAAATGATGACAATATCCTCTTTATTTTTTAGGACAGGCGAACTCCACCTATTTCTGCTTTTGTTAATATTTGTTCACTTCATGGTTAATCAATTTATCTTCGTCATAACACAATTTCAAAGTAAAAAACTGTTCACATTCTTCCAGCAATCGGAAGAAAATCTTGTCACCCTCCCACAGGTTTAATTGTTCAATTTTAGATTTAGGCACCCATTCCAGATTTCCTTCATCGCACTCCTTAATTTCGCCCTCATATTCTGTTGCCGTGAACAGATGCATATATTCTGTTCCCCACTGATTGGATACAAAAGTAATAAATCCACGATAGGCATATTTCTTCAGGGTAAGACCGGTTTCTTCTTTTACCTCCCGAATAAGGCAGTCTTCCGGACTTTCACCTGCTTCCAACTTACCCCCAACACCAAGCCATTTATCTTGATTCATGTCCTCTAACTTTTTCACCCGGTGGAGCATTAAATAACTGCCGTTTTTTTCTATATAGCAAAGAGTTGTATTTTTCATATTCTCCTCCCCTGTTTTCTATATTATTTTCATTTTACCATAAAAAAAATGATATCCGTAAAGAATACCATCTTTCTTAATAAATTTATTTGTGTTTCTTAAAATAAAGGAATGAATATAAAGTTGGTACCAAAACCATGACAAACACAACTACCAGGAATAACCACTCCCACTCTAAAAACGTATTGATTGCAATAAACACACCACCTACTACCCATAAAAACCCTGCGAATCGATGGGTATGATTCCAATTTTCTTCATCATCCAATGTCCATGGAAGTTTAATTCCCATAGTGTAATTCTGCTTACATTTTGGAAGATAATTGCCAATTATCATAAATAACAGCCCACATCCAAACATTACGTATTTAGATATGTTCATTTCCCAACCCAAAGCACTGCCATAGCCGGCTACTACAACCAAAAGGGAAGTTACCGGACAAATCCATACTACGATAGCAAATAACTTCTGATTCATATTATCGTACTTAGGATCCACACTGGTGATTCCCACACACAACAAATGGAAAAACAACATAAGCACAGGTAAGCCAAATACAGTAAATGTTTTACTACTCCATCCATTAGGTGTTCCATCCATTCCGAAATGTGTAGGAATTGTATCTGGAAGTTTATCCCACAGTAACAATCCTACCACAATAGGAATCAATGTGATAATACTTGTTAATAGTAAGGTTCTTTTATCTATTTTCTTCATAATTAATCCATCCTTTTATATTAATGTTCGCTTCTTTTCAAAGCTTTCTATTCATACTTCTTTCTAATCGCAAAGATTCTCATATTATCTTTCCATCTCCTCACTTACTTCTCTTAACCCCGCAAGCCAGAGCATAACTTCTTCTACCACAGAAACATTCAATTCGTAGAATACAAAGTTTTTTTGTTTTGTCTCCTTCACTAAGCCTGCTTTTTTCAAAATATTTAAATGATAAGAGATGGTTGCTCCTGTCATATCAAAATTACTCCCTATATCTCCGGCAGACATTCGGCCTTTTTTTAACATCTCTAGTATATCCCGTCTTACCGGATCTGATAAAGCTTTAAAAGATTCTGCAAATCCCATATTGTTTACTCCTTTCGCGTCTATTTAGAAATTCTTCTATTTAGATTTTTTTCTAAATACATACTATCACCACAGCACATAAAAAACAAGTGGCATTTAGATTCTTTTCTAAATACCACTTGCTTTATTCATATTGTTATTCATCCCTCAGAAATCAAATTAATGACAACCACACTGAGAATCTTTCTTTTCCTTACTTGTACAGCTTCCGGCATGAGGACAGCCAATGCACACCGCACCTTTTTTCTTTTCCTTTACAATATAGAAAATTGCCCCTCCGACAATCACAAACAAAATTGCTATTATAACAATATTTGTCATAATATTCTGCCCTTTCTTATTTATTATTTCTACGAATCAGATATACAATCACACCGACCATTGCAAGTACTGCCACAAGTCCAGGAACAAATGCTGCTCCTAAGGTACCTGTTGTAATTAATGTGCCCGCCTGATATACAAGGAAAGCAACGGTATAACCGGTTCCCATCTGAAGAGCAATACCACCCCAGAACCATTTTTTATCCTGCATTTCGGAGTTCATAGCACCTAATGCTGCAAAACATGGTGGTGTAAATAAATTAAACATTAAATATGCCAAAGCTGCTGCTTTTGTTAATCCCATAGCCAATGCTACTTCATTTGCCCCGCCTACCAATGCTAATTCTTCTGTATCAATAAAACTGGTCAATGCATAACATACTGCCAAAGTACCAACTACGTTTTCTTTTGCAATAAAACCTGTTACAGCAGCTGCTGCTAACTGCCATGCTGCAATACCGACAATCGGTACAAGGATTACAGAAACAGGCGCTGCAATAGAAGCAAGAATAGATGTATGTTCCATGCCCTCTTCAATTAACTGAAAACTCCAGTTAAAGGACTGCATAATCTGAACCACTGTATTACATACTAAAATAATAGTACCTGCTTTGATAATATATGCTTTGCCTCTATCTAACATAGATATAAAAGCTCTCTTTAAACTTGGAAGTTTGTATTCCGGCAATTCCATGATAAAGAAGGATTTTTTGGATTTATGTCCTGTAATCTTATTTACCAATAAAGCTCCTAAAAAGATTAAAAGGATACCTACGAAGTACATAAGGGTTCCTACCCATGTTGCATCTCCAAAGAATGCTCCTGCAAACAAAGCAATTACAGGTAACTTAGCTCCACATGGCATAAATGGTGCTAACATTGCTGTTGCTCTACGTTCTCTCTCGTTACGGATGGTACGACATGCCATAATCCCCGGGATTGCACAACCGGTACCGATAACCATTGGAATTACAGATTTACCGGAAAGACCAACTTTTTTAAAAAATGGATCTAATACTACTGTTGCACGAGCCATATAACCGCAATCTTCCAATAACGCAATAAGGAAGTACATTACCATTACCAATGGAAGGAATCCAACAACAGCTCCTACACCACCTATAATCCCGTCTACTAAAAGCGCCTGCAAAAATGGAGATGCATTTACCACAAGTCCTCCAACCCACTCTTGGAATGTCTCAATCCATCCAACTAAAACATCCGCAAGGAACGGACCAAAGCTGGACTGGGAAATATCAAACACCAGAAACATTACTGCAGCAAAAATAGGAATGCCTAACCAGCGGTTGGTAAGGATTGCGTCAATTTTATCCTGGAAGTTTTCATCCTTTGTAAATACTTTTCTTGTTTCTACCTCTTTTACAATGTTATTGATAAAAGCAAAACGCTTTTTATCTGCTTCTACAACTGCTTCTTTGTTATGTAAGTCTACTTCTCCCTGATTATAAGGAGCGATCTGTCCCTGACCTTTCAAGGAAATGGCTTTGTTTACAACTTCTTTTAAACCATTGTCATTTTTAGATGTAGATACTGTTTCAATAACAGGACATCCTAATTTTTCACTTAAAACTTTTGTATCAATGACGGTTTCTTTTTTATCGTTAATATCACTTTTATTCAAAGCAACAACTACAGGAATACCAAGTTCCATAAGCTGTGTTGTAAAGAACAAACTTCTGCTCAAATTTGTAGCATCCACGATGTTAATAATAGCATCCGGATTTTCATTTTTTACATATTCACTTGTCACACTTTCTTCCGAAGTAAAAGGCGACATGGAATATGCTCCCGGTAAGTCAACTGCTATTACTTCTTCTGCCATATCATAATAAATTTTTTTAATGTTACTTTCTTTCTTTTCAACAGTAACGCCTGCCCAGTTACCTACCTTTTCACTTTTTCCTGTCAGTGCATTGTACATTGTTGTCTTTCCACTATTCGGATTCCCTGCTAATGCAATTCTCATAATTCCTCCATTTTTCTAATTCTGTTATCCGCTACTTATTCTAGTTAGTTTATCCTAACCGGTTGGCATAAAAAATAGCGATTTTCATCACTATTTTACATAATTATACCAAGATGGCTGCTGCCAAATCATTATCTATGTTATATCTTCCATCTTTGATAGACACTACACATCCACTCTTCTTTCTAGAAATAACAGTAATTGGTTCTCCACTGTAACATCCCAACGAAAACAAGAAATCCATCAGTTCCTCATCCCCATCTGCGTCTATATCTCTTACAATATATTCTTCGCCTACATTTGCTTCTGCTAAGGTCATCTTATCCTCCGTAATGATATCTTTGGTAAAAGTTGTATATATGATACTAAAACTTTCCGCCACTTACCTAAATTACCTCTAACTATCATTAATTAGTCACCACTAACTTCATCTCAAATATAGCTTACGATTTTTCCTTTGTCAATATATTTTTTATTCTTTTTGCTTATTAAGTATTTTATACAATAAAAAAGAAGTTCTTATACTTTCTATTAAGCATAAAAACTCCCATTTAATTTACTGTCTGTAATAGCTGAAGAAATCTGCCATTTTTTCCACTGCTTCTTCCAATACCTCAATACGCGGAAGATATACGATACGGAAATGATCCGGCTGTTTCCAGTTAAATCCTTTTCCGCTGATTAAAAGAATCTTTTTATCTCTTAACAAATCAAAGGTGAACTTTTCGTCATCTGTGATATTGAACTTTTTCACATCTAATTTAGGGAAGATGTAAAATCCTGCTTTAGGTTTTACAGCACTGATACCCGGAATATCATTTAATGCCTTATAAATGTATTCGCACTGCTCATATACACGTCCGCCCGGATTAATATAATTCTTAACACTCTGATAACCGCCAAGGGATGTTTGCACAATGGACTGTGCCGGCACGTTAGAGCAAAGACGCATGTTAGAGAGCATATTCAATCCTTCAATGTAATCCTTAGCAATTCTCTTATTACCACTTAATACCATCCAGCCCACACGATATCCTGCTACCATGTGAGATTTTGATAATCCGCTAAAGGTTACGCAGAATAAGTCCGGTGCCAAAGAAGCAATAGAAACATGTTCTTCTTCATTAAAAATTAATCTGTCATAGATTTCGTCTGCAAAAATAATCAACTGATGCTGTCTTGCCACTTCTACAATCTGCTGCAAAACTTCTCTTGGATATAAAGCACCTGTAGGATTATTGGGATTGATAATTACAATGGCTTTGGTTCTGTTCGTGATTTTCTTCTTAATATCATCAATATCAGGATTCCACTCAGCTTCTTCATCACATATATAGTGAACTGCTTTTCCCCCTGCCAAAGTTACACAAGCTGTCCATAATGGATAATCAGGAGAAGGTACCAGCACCTCATCACCTGTGTCCAACAATGCCAACATACTTAAGTTAATTAATTCACTAACACCATTTCCGGTATAAATATCTTCTATGGTAACATTAGGTACGTTTTTATTCTGCATATACTGCATAACTGCTTTTCTTGCAGAAAACAAACCTTTTGACTGGGAATAACCTTCACATTCCGTCAACTGGCTTCTCATATCGTATATAACTTCATCCGGTGCACGGAATCCAAATGGTGCCGGATTACCAATGTTCAATTTTAAAACATGAGTTCCTGCTTCTTCCATTCTTGCAGCTTCTTCTACTACCGGACCTCTAACATCATAAAGTACATTATCTAATTTTGATGATTTTCTGAATTCTTTCATTGAGGTTGCCTCCAAATTGTTGTGTTTTGATTTTGAACTTTTTTCTTTATCAATGTTTTTACTTGCTTTTACTTCATTTTTATGTTCCGCCACTGCTGATTTTTCCGCATTTTTATCCGTTTCTTTCAGCCATCCTGCATCCACTTCCAACACTTCCGCTAACACGTTCAAAATATTGTCTCTTGGAATAGTCTTTCCACTGACATATTGGCTTACATGACTCTTTCCAAGCTTAATTCCTCGTTTTTCAGCGGCTCGCATAAGATCAATCTGCTTCAAATTTTTATCCTGCATAGATTGTTTCAATCTGCTTGCAAATAGGTTACTCTGCATAAAAAACTCCATTCTATTTTCTACACTGACTCAATTGAAAATACTTTTAATAATTATATCTCTTTGATTTCTTTTTCCAGTTCAATTTTAACAAAAGTTCAATTTCTTCTTCCAATCATTATACCATCAACAAAAAAAATATCAACACATTCTTTTCAAAATGTGTTGATATCGCAGAAAGTTCAATTTTTACTATGGAGTATAAATCTTTCTCATCAAAGTTACAAAACCATCTTCATTTGTTATCAATTCATAACCACCTACATCCAATAGATACTGCTAATGTACAATCTTTTATATTATTTAAATCTATTGTTGTAGGTAATGGTTCTATGATAATCGATTCTACTGTTTCAGGGAGTTCTGTACTTTCAGCTTCATCCGATACTTGACTTGTTACTGTACTTTCAGCCCCTTCCAAAGTCTGATTTTCTTCCACACTATTACCCGGGACTGCATTCTCTGTTTCATAATTTCCTTTTTTGCTACATCCTATCATTGTCAAAACACAGATAATGGATACTAAAAATAATATGTACTTTTTCATTAGCGTCCCTCCTATCCATAAATCCTCTCTTTTATGCCTTATTTCTACTCATTTATTACCTTTACCTGGCACATTTTCATAGCTTCCAAGGCATTAAGATGACTTGATACAGTTACCCCGGCACATCCTTTTGCATCCACAATTAATGGGATTTCCGGATAAAATGCCTTTACAACCATTACATTAGAAATCACACAAATATCTGTACAAAGACCTACAAATGTTATTTCGTCAATACTTTCTTCCTTTTTCAACACATCCACCAAGTCTTTAGAACCAAAAGTTACCTTGTCAATAGCTTCTGTTTTGCGGAGTTCCTCCAATACAGAACAAATCTGCCAACCATCCGTTCCTTTAATACAATGTGGAACAGGCAAATTTTTTCCTTCCTGAGTTTCCATATAATTATCAAAATGAGTGTCTCTGGTAAATAAAACTTTTCCTTCAAAATTTTCCACAACCTCTTTAACATAAGGAACAATCGCAATTGCTTCTTTTGTACCTAATGCACCATCTATAAAGTCATTTTGCATATCTACTACAATCAAAACTTTAGCCATTTGCTTTTTCTCCTACACCCATACTTTCCATTATCCCTGTTTATATCTTGATAAAAACTGTTTTGTTCTCTCTTCCTTAGGATTACCAAAGACTTCTTTGGGATCTCCCTGTTCTACAATCACTCCGTCATCCATAAAAATTACTTTATTTGCCACATCACGGGCAAATGCCATTTCATGGGTTACAATAATCATAGTTGTATGCTGGTCTGCCAACTCTTTAATAACACGAAGAACTTCTCCTGTAAGTTCCGGATCCAATGCCGATGTTGGCTCGTCAAAACATAAAATATCCGGTTTTAAAGCCAAAGCTCTTGCAATAGCAACTCGCTGGCACTGTCCACCGGAAAGCTGATGTGGATAATTATTCATTCTCTCTCCCAGTCCCATCTGTTTCAACAGTTTTTCGGCCTGGGCTTTGATTTCTTCATGAATTTCTTTTCTTCTTGATTTATAATCCGGCTGTTCTTTCGCCAATAATTCCTTTGCTAACATTACATTTTCCAAAGCTGTATATTGAGGAAAAAGATTAAAACTCTGGAATACCAGTCCAAAACGAAGACGTTTCTTACGGATCTCAGATTCCTTTAAAGTAGAAGGATCTTTCATATCAAGAAGTACTTCGTCAGCCACTTTAATCACGCCTTCGTCCGGCGTTTCCAGAAAATTCAAGCAACGAAGCAATGTAGTCTTACCACTTCCGGAGGAACCGATAATAGATACTACCTCCCCTTCTTTTAAGGAAAAGCTGACATCCTTCAATACCTTTGTTTCACCAAAGGACTTTTCAATATGTTCTACCTGTAATAATGCAGACATTTTCTTTCCCCCTATCTAAAATAATCCAATTTGCGTTCCAGTTTTCCTAAGAGAACTGTCAAAATACCACTGAAAATCAAATAATAAATTGCTGTAAAGAACAATGGCCAAATGGCTCCTGAAATTCCCTGTGTACCTTTCATAAATGCCTGACCTGCCCAAATAACTTCTTGCAGAGCAATAATACGGGAAAGGGAAGTGTCCTTTACCAAAGTTATAATTTCATTGGATACCGGAGGTACAATTCTTTTTACCATCTGAAGCAGTTTAACCTTAAAAAAGATCTGGCTCTTGGTCATACCAAGCACAAGGCCGGCTTCTTCCTGTCCTACCGGCACACTCTGGATTCCTCCACGGTATATTTCAGCAAAATAACATGCGTAATTAAATATGAATGCTACTGATGCAGCCAAAAAACGACCTTTTTCCCCACTCCCCCAAATTGGATTATCCAGAACTAATCCCGGGAAATAGTAAATAATCAGAAGCTGAATCATAAGAGGTGTTCCTCGGATAATCCAGATAATTAATTTTGTGAATAAACTTAATGGTTTAAATTTGGACATTGCGCCAAATGCAATAATCAGACCTAACGGCAATGCTCCTACTAATGTTACTATAAAAAGCTTTAATGTCTGTATAAAACCTGCATTCAATGCCGGTAATACTATAGGCATCTGCTCCAATATCAATTCCATGATTAACTCCCCTGTACATAAAAAAGGGCGAGTCTTCCCCGCCCTTTATGTAGTTCTTTAATTATTTCTGTTCTACAAGTGCCGCATCAACACCATATGTTGCTGCACATTCCTGCATAGTTCCTGCCGCATAAGCTTCTACAAAGTATGCATTTAATTCAGCTGCTAAATCAGATCCTTTGCGGAAACCAACACCATATTCTTCACTGTTAAGACCTACTGTGTAAGTTAAATCAGCATATCCTGTGCCTTCTCCCACCATAGCTGCTGCCATAAGAGAGTCTATAACCGCTGCATCAGATGTTCCTGCTGCAACTTCCATAAGTGCATCAGACTGTGCTTTTACAGGTGTACACTCTAAACCGAGTGCTGTAACTTCTGCTTCTCCTGCACTTCCTGCTTCTACAGCAAATGCAAGACCCTCAAGACTTTCCACTGTCTGATAATCAGCAGCTTTATCTGCCGGTACAATAACAATCTGTGCATTGTTACAGTAAGGATTAGAACATTCCATAGCTGCTTTTACTTCATCAGTTAATGTCATACCATTCCAGATACAGTCTACTGTTTTGCCATCAAGTTCTAAAATTTTGTTATCCCAATCAATTTCTACAAACTCAACTTCAACACCAAGTTTTTCAGCAAAACCTTTTGCCATATCTGCATCAAAACCAATCCACTCGCCTGCTTCATTTTTGTAATCCATTGGTGCGAAATCTGTAATACCTACAACTAAAACACCTTTGTCTTTTACATAAGCAAGGTCGCTTGCTGTTTCTGTGTTTTCTTCTGCTTCAACATCTGCTGTTTCTTCTACCGCAGGTGTATCTGTTGCTGCAGTTTCTTCTTTTGCCCCGCATCCTACTACAGTTGCTGCAAGCATACATCCTGTCAATAATAATGCTAATAATTTTTTCATAATTATCTCCTCCTGCACTTTAGTTTTTCTCGCTCTACCACGGTAAAGTGCTAACATCATTTAATTTAGCACAGCCTTGGAGGAAAGTCAACCTTAAACTTCCAAATCTTTTTATTTTTCAATGACCTTTATCTACTGCATAAATATATTAATGATACCCTATAGCAAGTCCCACTAATAAAATGACCATAGTCAATATCAGATTGGCTAATTGAAATTTCATGCTCCATTTTGCCCATTTCCCGTAACTTACATTAGCAAGTCCCAAAGAAATCAAGAGTACCGGATTGGTTGGATAAAACACATTAGAAAAACCATCTCCAAAAGCAAATGCAACAATACAAAGCTGGGCCGAAATATCAAACACCTGCGCAATCGGTACAATTAGAGGCATTAACAAAATTGCTTTTGCTGAACCTGATGGTATAAAAAAATTCATAAATAAAGTTAATCCATATATAAATAAAATAACACTCCATCGGGGAAGAACGCCTGCCACTTCCACAGCTTTCCCTAAAATTGTATCCAATATATTTCCTTCCATCAGTGTAAAACGTATAGAATTCGCCATTAATATCAGAAGCACTCCCGGAAGTACACCAACTACTCCATTTCTGAAAGTTATTATCATTTTTTTCCACTTACTGTCCAAATAATAATCTGTTTTTGCAACTATCGGGTTGAGCTCTTCTTTATCTGTCATAACATATTCCACGGGTTTCTCAATCTTTTTCGAATACATTTGTAAAAAGAAAACCAAGAGAGCATAAATCAAGCCAAAATTTACTATACGAAGCCATATTCCCGAAAACATGGGTAAATTCACGATTCCTTGAGCAACTCCTATGGTAAAAGGATTACATATTCCTGCTGCAAATCCACACCCTGCTGCCAAAATACTCATTCCCAAGCCGGTCAAAGCATCCCATCCAAGACGAATGGCCAACGCCACTACCACCGGCACCAGCGGAACACATTCTTCATAGGTTCCCGCCACAGAGCCTAATATCATGAAAAACAACGGAATTACTACCAAAAGCATTTTTCTGTTTTTTCCAAACTTTTCCGTTATTTTATCCAATAAGAATTTCAATACACCAAATTTGTCAAGACAGTTAAATGTACCGCCTAAAATCACCAATAAGGCAATAATCGCAATCAATGAGGTTCTATCTTCTCCAAACAACACTAAGATAGGAGAAAGTGCCCATTTCCAAAAAGGAATTCCTCCTCCGGGAACTATAAATGTTAAAACATATGTCAATACCATCATAACATAAATCATTATGGTAGCTGCAACAAATGAACCCACACTGGCATCAAATGCCGTTTTTTTCTTTTTTTCTGTCATAATTTTCTGTCCTTTTTACTTACCAACTGTTCTTATCCGGAATTTACTTTTATCTTTCATTTCATCATGCACTTTTCATGTGCCAAATATTTCTCTAGATTCTATCACGGTTCTTTCTTTTTTTAAAGAGTATTAAATTTTTCTAAACTACTTTCATTTTTATCTGTAACTTTTTATAATAAAACTTGTTATTGCGATATTATTGCGTATTCAAACAGACAACAGATTGGAGTTTAATTATGTCAACCATGCAAAATGACAGAGCCCACCTTATGGCTACCGGAAGTATTCCCAAATTATTTGCCGGACTTGCAATCCCCGCTGTGGTGGCTCAAATAATCAACCTATTATATAATATCGTAGATAGAATCTACATTGGTCACATACCGGAAGTAGGCGCGTCCGCTCTTACCGGTGTTGGGCTGTTTGTGCCTATTTTAATGCTTATTAATGCTTTTGCTATGATGGCAGGCTCCGGTGGTGCACCACTGGCTTCTATTGCCATGGGACAAAAAGATATTAACCGGGCAGAAAAAATTATAGCAAACTGCTTTTCTTTGTTACTAATATTCGCAGTAGCATTGACTGCGATTTTCTATATCTTTGCACCATCATTGCTTCGTTTGTTTGGTGCCAGTGAAGTAACTCTTCCTTATGCAGTTGATTATGCAAAAATCTACATTTTAGGAAGTATCTTTGTCCTGATTGTTATGGGAATGAATCCCTTTATCACCACACAAGGATTTGCCAAAATCAGTATGCTGACCACCATCATCGGGGCTGTGATTAATATTATCTTAGATCCTATTTTTATTTTTGTTTTCGGAATGGGCGTAAAAGGTGCCGCCCTGGCTACCATAATCAGTCAGGCAGTAGGCGCTATATGGATTCTTCGTTTCCTCACCGGCAAACAGACAATTCTTCGATTAAAGAAAGAAAACATGAAATTAGAAGCGGCTATTTTCAAACCTTGTTTAGCCCTTGGTGTATCCACCTTTGTAATGTTGTCCACAGAAAGCCTTCTGTCCATCAGCTTTACTTCCAGTCTTGCTCGCTACGGCGGTGATATCGCAGTAGGAGCCATGACCATTATCACCAGTGTATGCCAACTTGCCACTATGCCTCTTCAAGGTTTTTGTCAGGGCGGACAACCTATCATTAGTTTTAACTATGGTGCAGGCAATAAAGACCGTGTGAAAAAGACATTTGCTCTTGAGTTTTGCATCTGTCTTGGATATGCCACACTTTTCTGGATTCTGTCCATGTTAATTCCCAATATATTTGCAGGGATTTTTACAGCGGATACAGCTTTGGTGGAATATGCTTCCTGGGCACTGCGAATCTATATGGCAGGGATCTTTGCTTTTGGTTGTCAGATTTCTTGTCAGCAAAGTTTTATGGCTCTGGGCCAGGCCAAAATCAGTCTGTTCCTTGCCTGCCTGCGTAAGATTGTTTTACTGATACCACTTATTTTTACTTTACCTATGTTCTTCGAAAACAAAGTATTTGCAGTCTTCTTGGCCGAACCTATCAGTGATATCCTGGCTGCTACGGTAACCGGTATTGCCTTCTTTACACAATTTAATAAGATTTTAAAAAAGAGAAATTTATAAAAACGCGTGTTATCCAAATGAATACTGCGATATTAAATCTTGTTTTAATATCGCAGTATTATTAACTTTTCCATATATATACCTATAATTCTATCCGGATTCCTACTTTTTTATTTCTGTTCCAGCAAATACCCAAATATATGAAGTCCCAGTTTAAGCACATTATGTCTGAGAAGATTATTATTAACAATAACATAATCGTCTGCAATAATCTTTTCTACCATCGATTTAGTTTCTTTGCGGTCCAATTCCACCGGATCCTTTTGCTCCAAAGATTCGTATCTTTTCGCCATCTCCTCATCAATTTTCCCATTATTGGCAACAACAACATTAATTTTTCGTTTTCCTAAATATTGATTTAGCAGTCTGACATGATCCGACACCTTAAACTCATCCGTTTCTCCCGGTTGTGTTACCATATTACAGACATACATAATTTTCCCTTTACTATTATCTATGGCTTCAATAATTTCCTCGCAAATCAGGTTTGGAATAATACTGGTAAATACGCTTCCCATACTTAAAATAATTAAATCTGCCGACTTAATTGCATGGATGGCTTCCCTGGTAGGCTGGGGTTTCTCCTTATAAAAAACACGTTTTATATTGCTTTTGTACTGTGTAATTCGATGCTCTCCTTCAACAATGGAACCGTCTCCCATTTCCCCCATTAAAACCACATTTTCTTCTGTCAATGGTACAACTTTTCCCTTTAAATTAAAAATCTTACTCAAAGCTTCAATTCCATCGGACAGATTTCCCGTAATTTCAGAAGATGCTGTCAAAAGCAAATTCCCCACAGTATGCCCATCCAAGTCGCTTTTGGTTTGAAAACGATAATTAAACAACTCCATAACCAAGGGTTCTGTCTCGGATAAAGCTACCAATACCCGCCGGATATCTCCCACTGCCGGGATATTAAATTCTTCCCTTAAAACCCCGGTACTGTTTCCATCATCACAAACAGATACAATGGCCGTCAAATCAATAGGAAATTCTTTTAAACCTCGAAGAAGGGTTGAAGAGCCTGTTCCACCACCTAAAACTACAACTTTCTTTTTCATGTTCTCACCTATCCTTATTTTGAAATATATTTTTCAAAGGTTGATCTGAAGGTATCCTCGTCAATTGTATATTTTCGTGTAATACCTTCCGTTCCAAAGGTTATTTCTTCATAAAAAGCATCAAATACAGCTTCTTGTTCTTCTTTTGTCATATCCTTAGCAATGTGCTTCTTAAAATACATCTTAGCAAGATATTCATATACCGGCTGAAAATCATAAAAATCTACACTCATATAACTATTATATCGTAAATTCATCTGAGAGTCTATTCTGGCAACAATTTGCCAAGCTTCGCCCTCTTCTCCCATGAACTTGTCCATCTTATCCACCAGGTATAATACATTATGATTAAAATAATCTGCACCGGAATAATCAATACATTCTAAGATAATGCGATAATAATTACATGCCATTGTATAAAAATGTTCTGACTTTTTATTTAATCCCTGAAGTTCATACATCATATTGGTAATAATTGCTTCTTCTGCAAAGGTTCCCAGATTATACGTGCAAAAATTCGTTGTTCTCTTTTCTTTAACATCTCCTCTTTGCTCTTCTCTCTGATATTTTCTCGCAGCATGAGTCAATTCATGCATAAATATAATTTCATCATCCGGATTCTTCTTAAAATCAATGTCCTCTAATACACAAATCCGATTTTCCTCAGCTATATAACAGGCTTTGGTATCTCCTATCGTCGATAGGGTTTCTTTCGCCAATTCTTCTGCACAAATTTCATCCACTATCAGAGTATCTAGATTGGCATACAATACACTTAAATTTGCTTTAGGGTAAGTTGCTTTGATTTTAGATACGTAATCATAAATAAAATCTTTATATTTGTCTGATATGTTACTATTTTTATCCAAAGCACTCCGAATATCCTTTAAAGTTACATCTTTATATCCAAAAAACTTCAAATACCCCTTAGCATCCCGGCACTGATAAAATCCAATCACATCTGAATAAGTAAAATCATCTACATATTTGTAATCATATTCATCATCTGCTGGAAGAAATTCCTTCTTATATTTGTCAATTACCTTCTGTGATAACTGATCCGGAACGCCGGAACCATTATACTTTTCATTTGCATAGGATTCGTTATCACTTGTGACTTCCTTACTGCTTTCAGTTACATATTCTGCTTTATTTTCATAAGACGCAGAATCACCAACTTCATCATTACTCATTGTTGCAAGGTATGTCTCGAAAGTAGGTCTGAAGGTATTCTCATCAATCGTATATTTACGGTTCATATTTTCAAAATTGAAGGTGATTTCTTCATAAAAGGCATCAAATACAGCTTCTTGCTCTTCTCTTGTCATATCCTTGGTAATGTGCTTCTTAAAATACATCTTAGCAAGATACTCATACACTGGTTGAAAATCATAGAAATCTACAGCATTGGTTGGGGTATATCGAAGACTTGCCTGAGCATCTATCATTGCAATTATTTTGTACGCATATTGCTCATCTCCCATAAATCTATCCATTTCATCAATCAGATAATTTACCCCATGATTAAAATAATCTGCCCCCGTATATCCAATACACTCTGAAATAATCCTAAAATAACTTGCCTGCATGGGATAAAAAACAGCCTTTTCTCCAAATCCCTGAATTTCATAGGCCAAATTGGTAATAATGCCCTCTTCTGCATAATATCCCATTTTATAATTATCCCAGAAGGAAACCCTTAGGCTGCCTCCGGTTTCAAATCTTTGATCAATTCCTCTGGCTGCATGACTAAGTTCATGAACCAAAATGATATAATCATCACTATCTTTTGATAAATCCAGATTTTCGGCAACACCTATCATATTTTCTGTTCTTTTATAGAAGGCTGCACTGGATGTAGATATAGTTTCCACATTAATCTCATCCTGTGTCAGCTCATTCACCTTCAAAGTATGTAAATTATGATATAAGACACTTAAATTGACTTCCGGGTATAATTCTCTTAATCTTCTTGCATATTCATAAATAAAATCTTTGTATTTGGACGAAATATTTTCATTCTTATCCAACACGTTCTTAATATCTGCCAAGGAAACATCTGCGTACCCCAATGCCTTTTCATACCCTTTTGAATCATGACATTCCGTCAACTTTATCATATCATGATATTCATAATCTGTTTGAAATCTGTAATCATATTCATCATCTGCCGGTTTCAAACATTCTAAATATGTATCCAATACTTCCTGTGGCACATTATCCGGCACACCTGTACCATTATAAGCATCCTCTTTTACTGCTTCCCGGTCTTCGGTTTGCTTTGTAGCGCTGTCTGTTTCACTTCCTCTCCCAATATGTCTTTGATAAAAACTAACATAAGTTCCCACAACACTTCCTATAGAAACAATCAAAAAAATCCCTACTATTATGATAATTATTTTCCCAATTTTTTTCATCATTGCTTCTCCCACTTATGATATAACCTAATATTAGAATTCTATTCGTAATTTTTCTTTTTGATATTCATATGTATTGTATCAAATTTCCCCGGTTTCTTCACCACTATTCAATTTTTTGCGGCATGCTTTTTATAAAGTTTGTTGTTTTCAGACTTTTCGCTTAATTTCTTTTAAATTTTCTAACTTTTCTATTCGCAAATCACATAAAATAAGTTATAATAGACTCATCTAAATTACAAAATTGAAAATGAGGTGATTATTATGTTAAAGAACTGGAATACTGCTGAAATTCCTTCGAAAGAGGAAATCAAAAGCCGTTTGGACAAATCCCGTAACAGACTTTATGAATTACAAATGAAAATTAAGGAACACAAATTACCTGTTCTTGTACTCTTCGAAGGTTGGGGCGCTTCCGGAAAAGGCAGCACCATTGGAAAGGTAATTAAAAACATCGACCCAAGATTCTTTAAGGTTGCAACCATGTCTGCACCTACAGAAGAAGAACTGAGAAAACCATTCCTCTATCGATACATGAAACAGATTCCTGAAAGCGGTAAATTCACATTTTTAGACTCCGGATGGATGGACGAAACCGTACATAACCGTTTACAAGACAATCTTTCTGACGAAGATTACGACAAACGCATCGACAGTATTAAGCGTTTTGAACGACAGCTCACAGATAACGGTTATCTGGTAGTAAAGTTCTTTATGCATATTGATAGAGAAGAACAGGAAAAACGTATTCAGAAACTTTTAAAAGAAAAAGATACCAAATGGCGTGTTTCAAGCTTTGACAAATGGCAAAACGAACACTACAAAAAATGCTATAAAGTATTTGACCGCTACTTAAACGACACCAATCTTCCTACTTCCCCTTGGTATCTGATAGATTCTAAGGATAGTAAATGGGCAGAACTTCAGGTTCTTGAAATCCTGGTAAGCGGCATTGAAGTAGCTCTTCAAAACAGTGCTCACTCTGTACCGATATTACAGAATATTTTCCCTCTGGTAAAAATGCCGAAACTGGCAGATGTACCTTTAGAGGGCAAAGAACTTACTGACGAAGAATATAAAAAAGAACTGGATGAATTACAAGATAAATTAAAAGATTTGCATAATCGTCTCTACCGCAAACGTGTACCGGTAATTATTACTTATGAAGGTTGGGATGCTGCCGGAAAAGGTGGTAATATCAAGAGAATCACGGAAGCTTTAGATCCCCGTGGTTTTGAAGTTCATCCTATTGCCAGCCCTGAACCTCATGAAAAAGCCCGTCATTACCTCTGGCGTTTCTGGACAAGACTTCCAAAAGACGGACACATTGCTATTTTTGACCGTACCTGGTACGGACGCGTTATGGTAGAACGTTTGGAAGGCTTCTGCTCCGAAAATGACTGGAAACGTGCTTACAATGAAATGAATGAATTCGAAAAAGAACTTTCCGATTGGGGTGCTATTATTATCAAATTCTGGGTACAAATTGACAAAGACACTCAGTTACAACGATTTACTGATCGCCAGAACAACCCTGAAAAACGTTGGAAAATCACTGATGAAGATTGGCGCAACCGTGAAAAATGGGATTTATATGAAGAGGCCATTGACGAAATGCTTCAAAAGACAAGTACTACTTATGCTCCATGGCATATTTTAGAATCCGTTGATAAGAAGTATGCCCGAATCAAAGCTTTGAAGATTATTATTAAGGAATTGGAAAAAGTGTTAAATTAAAAAACTTATCCCCCGCAGCTCACACTGCGGGGGATTCATTATTACTAAAATATTATCTTTTTACTCTGTAAGATTATGAAATATCGGCTGCATCTTCTCATAAGTACAATAATAGTTAAATCCAAGCTTAATTAATTCCCGTTTTGTTTCTTCTATATAATTACACAAATGTTCTTTCTTATGACAATCAGAACCGATAGTAATAATCTGACCGCCTAATTCCCTGTATAATTTAAGAATCTCTCTGCTTGGCGTCAGATCTTTTAATCCATAACGGTAACTGGAAGTATTGACTTCTATTCCTTTTCCATCCGCAATGACTGTTTTCAAAACTTCCTCTATGAGTGGTTTCACTTTTTCAAAAGGATAAATTCCAATTTCATCATAACGGGTTATAAAATCAATATGTCCCAGTACACTATAATTCTTATAATTCTGAACCATGGAAAGCATTGCCTCATAATATTTTTCATTATATTCCTTCCAGCTTTTCCCACTTTGAAATTCATTACACCATATTTCTAAATCATCCACCTGATGAAGGGATAGAATAATAAAATCAAAGGGATATTTAGAAAACAAT
The DNA here is from genome assembly GCA_017521195.1 of Lachnospiraceae bacterium. Classification (GTDB taxonomy): domain Bacteria; phylum Bacillota; class Clostridia; order Lachnospirales; family Lachnospiraceae; genus SFDP01. Next base: position 3,990 of record JAFXGP010000030.1, on the reverse strand, counting down.
GTTTCATATTTATCAAGAGTATGTATCTGCACTCCAAATTCCATCCCAATTTTTATAGCAATCTTATCCTCATACTTCTTGCACAATTCCTGTATTTGATTTACATATTGGGGATAATCTACATTCAATCTGTACATACCGGCTTTAAATGTAACTTTTTCTCCACTATCCCAATCTGTCTTTACTCCATAGTCCACATGATCGGTAATGCATATTTCTTTTGCTCCCATGACAACGGCATCTTTTACCATCTCTTCCATAGGATATTCGCAGTCATCACTATAGTTTGTATGAATATGATAATCGATTAACATGTCTGTTTTCCTATCTTTTTGCATTTCATTATTTCAATCTTATTCTTACAAAATTTCGTTTCAAGAACTTGTGTTCGTGTTTCCTATATGTTATAATCGTTTAAGTAGCAATTTTGCTACTGGCAATCGTGATACAGGGTGGTTGACCTCTATTCTACATAGAATGGAGGTGATGCTTATGAAGAATAATTTCGATTTTAAAGACTTAATGTCTTTCGGTATGTTTCTCTTAGCACTGCTGACATTCATTTATTTGATTTGTCACTAAAATAGTAAAAACCTTCCCTGTACTTTGCCCGAGTCTTGGAAGGTTTTACTTATTCTAACTTGGTCAACCACTCTGTGGCGATTGCCTTTTCTAATTACATTGTATCATATTTTTCCAATTTTACAACCTTATTTCTCCAGTATATTGATACTTTCAAAATAACACATTAACCTAATTCTCGTTCATCTTCGCGAGCTTTGCGCTTTGATCGGCTGCAATACAAGCGTCCAGAATATCCTGAATATCACCATTCATAATTTTATCTAATTTATATAATGTAAGGTTAATTCTGTGGTCAGTTACACGTCCCTGTGGGAAGTTGTAAGTACGGATTTTTTCTGAACGGTCCCCGGTACCAATCTGGCTGCGACGAAGTTCCGCTTCTGCATCATGTCTCTGCTGCTGTTCAATATCGTACAATTTAGCTTTTAATAAAGCAAAGGCTTTTGCCTTGTTCTGTAACTGGGATTTTTCTGTCTGGCTGTAAACCACAATACCTGTTGGGTAGTGGGTTAAACGTACCGCAGAGTCAGTTGTATTAACGCACTGTCCACCATTACCGGAAGCACGCATTACGTCAATACGGATATCTTTATCTTCAATCTTAATGTCGATATCTTCATCAACTTCAGGCATTACTGCAACAGAAATAGTAGATGTATGAATTCGTCCGCCGGATTCTGTTTCCGGTACACGCTGTACACGATGTACACCGGATTCATACTTCATAACGGAATAGGCACCATTACCGGAAATCATGAAGGTTACGGATTTCATACCACCAATACCGATTTCTTCCACTTCCATAGTTTCCACTTTCCAACGTCTTCCTTCTGCATAATGTACATACATACGATAGATTTCTGCCGCAAAAAGAGCTGCTTCGTCTCCACCCGCACCGGCACGGATTTCTACGATAACGTTCTTATCATCGTTAGGGTCTTTTGGTAAAAGAAGAATTTTCGTCTCCTCTTCTAATTCTTCCACACGTTTTTTTGCATCAGATAATTCTTCTTTTAACATTTCTCTCATGTCATCATCGGATTCGATTTCCAACATAGATAAACTGTCTTCAATATCCTGTTTGCATTTTTTATATTCTTTAAACGCCTCTACAATCGGTGTTAAATCACTCTGTTCTTTCATCAGTTTACGGAAACGTTCCTGATTATTTGCCACATTTGGCTCATTCAATTCGCTCATAATTTCTTCAAAACGAATCAGTAAATCTTCTAACTTATCAAACATCTTTTTCTCCCTTTCTTATCTATAACTTCCATACACTACTCTGTCCAAACCGGCAAAATCCTTAACTACGGTAATCTCCATAAAACCAGCTTCCGCCATCATATCCGACACCGCTTGTCCCTGATCATGTCCAATTTCAAAAAATAACATACCTTCTTTAACCAGATAATTTCTGCTTTCCGCTACTATTTTACGATAAAAGAACAAGCCGTCTTCCATTCCATCCAATGCTGACATCGGCTCATGCACTCTTACTTCCTCCATTAATGTAGGAATTACAGCACTGGCAATGTATGGTGGATTGGATACTATAATATCAAATTTTTCTTCCGGCACATTAGAAAACAAGTCAGAATGTATTAACTCTACTGTTTTTTCATCCCATGGATTAGGACGTTTCATCGCTGCAATTTTTTCTGTATTTTCTGCAGCAACCGTTAATGCCTCTTTAGAAATATCCGCTCCGATTCCACTACAGTGATTTGAATAATGTAATAAACTTAACAATATACACCCGGAACCGGTGCACATATCCAAAATACGGTTTCCGTCATGCAGGTATCTCATCACTTCTTCCACCAGGCATTCCGTATCCTGTCTCGGACATAAAACATGTTTATTTACCTTAAATTCCAATCCCATGAATTCCTGCACACCGGTAATGTGTTGCAGCGGAATTCTGCTACCTCTTAATGCAATAGCTTCCCGATATCCTTTTTCTTCTTCCGATGTTACTTCTCTGTCACCATAAACAAGAAGTGTATTTCTATTAGTATTGCAGATAAACTCCAAAAGCAGTCTGGCATCCAAGTCGAATTCGCCAATGCCTGCCTGTTCCAATTCACTTCTGCCCCAAAGATATATTTCTTTATACTTCATCTTCTACAGCCTCTTCGCCATATCCGAATTCTTCCTTTAAATATTCTTTCCAATCAAATACCGCCTCTACGGATTTGATTGCCACTTCTACCATATCTTCTGTAGGTTCTTTGGTTGTTAAAGTCTGTAACCACATTCCCGGAGCTGAAATAATCCTTACTAAAATATTATTACCATTATTACCCGCAATACGAATAATTTCATAAGAAACACCTGCAATTACAGGCACCAGTAAAATACGGATTAATACTCGCAATGCCGGTTGTTCTACGCTGATGAACATAAACATCACAATACTTATCACCATAACCAAAAGCATAAAGCTGGTACCACAACGTTTGTGAAGACGACTGCTTGCCATAACATTGCCTACAGTCAATTCCCGTCCACGTTCAATACAATTAATGCATTTATGTTCTGCTCCGTGATACATATACACACGCTTAATATCTTCCATTGCAGAAATCAAAACTACATATCCCACAAAAATTGCAAGACGGATAACACCTTCTATAATTGCCAAAACCGTAGTATGTCTGACAAAACTATTTAATAAAGAACTGATAAAATATGGTAATACCATAAAAATTGCAATGGCCAAAACAATGGAAACAACCACTGTCAGCCCTGAAACCACACTTTCAGCTTTATCTTTAAAAGTCTTCTTAAACCATTTATCCATAGAAGTTTCCTGTGCTGCTTCATCCTCAAAAAACTGGGATGAATAAGTCAGGGTACGTGTTCCCAAAATCAGGGAATCCACAAAATTAAAAATTCCTCTTATAAAAGGTAGTTTTTTTATTTTATTTCCATGTAAAACACCATGAAATTCTTCTGTATCTATTACTAATTCTCCATCCGGTTTACGAACAGTTACCGCATAGAGATCACCTTTTTTCATCATAACGCCTTCTAATACTGCCTGGCCTCCGATACCACAAGAACGATTGCACTTACTTCTGCCCATTCTCATAAACTCCCTTCATTCACATACATACAAAATAAGGTTGAGATTTACACCTCAACCTTTTTTCGCAATACTTATTTAACACCGTATTTTCTGTTGAACTTATCAATACGTCCGTCAGCTCTTGCTGTTTTCTGCTGGCCTGTGTAGAATGAATGACATTTAGAACATACTTCCACGTGAATATCTTTCTTTGTAGAACCAGTTACAAATGTGTTACCACAGTTACATGTTACAGTTGCCTGATAGTAGTTAGGATGGATTCCTTCTCTCATTTTGTCACCTCTTCAATTTCAATAATCCTGTGTACAGGT
>JAFXGP010000029.1 GCA_017521195.1 Lachnospiraceae bacterium | reverse complement strand
TTCCGCAGGTAAAGTATCTAACCATCCCCATGTATTAAAGGAATTGTAATAAACAAATGCTTTTACTTCATATCCTTTTTTTACTAGTTCTTCTGTTAAGTGACTTCCAATAAATCCATCTGCGCCTGTGATTAAAATTTTCATTATTTCTACTTTCCTATCTCTTGATGGTGCAGCACATAAAATCCCCACACAACTCTTATTCTGCTTTATCCAAAGTTACACATTTAAATAAATCTTTAATAGTATACTCTGAACATTCTGTTATCATATCAAATTTGTAGACCTCTTCCGGAATATTCTCCATATTACTTTGAACTATTCCTTGAAAATGATTGGTGCCATTATAACAATATAATGTACCATCTTTTCTTTGCACAAATCCATTGCTCTGACGAATTGCAATAGTAACAATCTCATTGTCACTATTTCCTTCTCTCACTTTCTCCATTGAGAATTCTGCCTCTAAATCTACTTTTCCAACACTACCTGTTTTTCTATCAATTAAATACAACTGATTATCTTTAACATACAATGATAAACCATTATTTTTTTGATAACCATATTTCATTAAATCTGCTATCATGTTACATACAGTACCATCATAAATCCACAATTCATACTTTTTATTTATGAATACAATCTTTTCACCCCATACAGTATAGTCGTCAACGGTTTCGCTATGTTGCATAGTACTTATTAGTTTTTTATTCTCTTGGTCGTAAATAAAAAAACATTTATCAATTAAACTGTATAAAAGCACTTTATCTTTATATTTTTCTGTTCGCCAATTCCAATAACATGCCCACTCGTCATCTAAACTACTATTCTTATTACAGTCTATTGTAAAGAAAGCCATATTAGTTGTATCCATGCAATATAATGATTTGTAGCCCCTACGAAAATAATATAATTCATTGCCCTCTTGCCATCCAAAATAGGAATTGCCGGATTTATTATGTGTATTAGATTGAAAATCAACATCTATCTCAGTTGTTTCTGCTGTCTCTGTGTTATATACCAACATTTTTTCTGCACCATTTGGAAACAAATATATCTTTTCATTTTTTTTTACAACACCACAATATAACCTTCTCTTTGAATTATATTTTTTAAATACTTTCTTTACAAATTGAATAGAATGAGTAACCATATCCTCGCTTATTAAATAATTCATATTTCCATCAATGAACCAGGCTTTTTCTCTATCAAGGTGACAACCACTCATTGAATGAATATAGTTTTCTTGCATAGTACAACTTTCCTTTCGCAAAAATTATTCTACATTTTATAAATGCTTACAGATTTTCTACAAATACCCGCCCCATTTTTAAATTAAACTTATTTGGTTACTTTCACTCATTAAGTTCTTATTCATTTTTAGAAATGTCGTAGATATTTTGGGCTGAGGGTACCGAGATAAATCTATACCCATAGATGCACTTACTTCAAAAACCATGCGTTCAAATTTCTCTACTAATTCATCATCCTCTGCATTTTGCCTCCACACCCCATCCAGTCTGCAATTCATTTCATACACTAATCCATAAACTTCTTCTTCTGTAAAAGGAATTAATTCAATACCTTGCTTTTTAAAATATCCGAGATGGTAGACCCCTTCTATTTGGAATTTACAATAGTACGTCAAATTTTCTTTAAAAGTAAGTACTCGTCCTGTTGCATACTCTTTCATTTTTCGAAACATTATCAAATCAGTTGTTTTATATCCTGATAAAGGCATCAAAAATGGATACATGTCTGATAATAATGCAACCGGTGTTCCCATAAATGTTGATAAAAGCATCCCTCCAGACAAATTGCCAAAAGTAAATTTACACTGCCTATGAAGCATAATATCAACAAATTCATCATATCCTTTTTGACAATGCTCTATATAACCCGGTAAATCTAAATTGTCTTCTATTGCTTGACCAATCCTAACTGTTTTCATACCTTCACTTGATATATACTCCACTGCTTTATTTAATATATTCGTAGGCATATTTCTGATGTTATTGCTCGCATCTCCGCCATTAGGTAAAGTTTTGTCCAAATAGAGTTTGTCTCGCAAAAGAACACAAATATACTTTTTTTCTTCTACAGGAAACTGCTCATATAACAATTTTTTCCCCTGCTGTAATTCACATTCTCGAAAATCGATATGGCGTTGTTTTTTGCAATCTCCCATTTTAAATAATTTATCCTGATAGTTAATCTCTTTATTTATCTCAATATCGTTTTTATAATTGATTATTAAACGTATCCAATAATGTATTTCCGATACATTACGAACCATTCGAAATTTCCTGTTTATTAATTCCATTAACACTGCATTTGTTCCATGAGACAGTGTTCCGCCATATTCTTCCGGAATCAATAAAATTGAATTATCACATGCTAACCCTCTATCAATCAAATACATAATTCTAATAATTGTTTCTCCAACTCTAGATGCATATAAGCTAAAAATAGTTAGACTTTCTGCTTCCATAATTTCATCTTCAACTTCGCAAAAATCAAAATTAGTATTTATCTTAAAATATTTGCTCGCTTTATAAAGCCGATTTATCTGTGTTTCACCTATTAAATATGATATATACTGATAATCAAATATTTGAGCATACGCTTGGATTATGTATTGAAATTGTTTTCTTCTGTCTTCCCATAAAATCATATATTCTTTTCCGAGCTCATATAACATATTATGGTACCATTCTTCATCCATAAGATTTTCATTCGGTATAAATATTAAAGATTTTGTTTTATCTTTTTTACATTGAATCAATAATTCAAACAATCTGCTAATAATAATATTCTTCTCGTTAATCCGTAAATCGATAATATAAATTACTTTGTTATGTGAATATTTAAAATCGTTCACTTTCTCCTGTTCTTCATCCTCTTTTAAAATGTAGGGAGAGTAGTTTAACCAAAAATCGTCTCTTACAATTTTTAATAAAATGTTTCTATGCAAAAATGGATTTTTTATCATATCTATCCACACAACGATTCTATTATCATTTTTGTTCAATTTTTCTAGAAGTTCTTTTATTTCTTCTACATAAGAATTCGCTATAATTAAATAATCATACTCTATTGTATTTAATATCGTTGGTGAACTTATTTCTATTCCATTATACATACTATTTTGGGGGTGCGTTTCTATGATACCTTTAACTTCACAAACATTTTGGTTAATATACTGCAAACACTGCCTTCCATAATAACCATTCCCCCATATAATAATCTGTTTCATTTCCTACTATCTCCTCTTTGTAAGATTTTCAGCAAATCTCTCTAACATTGCTACCTCATCTATTACCTCTAACCCCATCTGTACCGCTTTCTTAACATTGACTCTTGCACACATTGTTCTTTCTGTTTTTGCTTTTGTTAATATCTTAGCATTACTATCCATTCCTTTTTTTAAAGCATCTAATATCTCGTACATGGTAATATTTTGAGTTGCTCCTAGGTTAACTGTCTCACACATCTTCTCCCAATTCTTTCTATATAATTGTCTCTCAACAAACTTATGTAATTGACTAACGTGCATATAATTGTTATATAATTCAAATGGTATATCACATACTACATCCGCATCATCTAAAAGTTGTTTAATCATTTTACACATTCCCGAATGTTCAATATCCAGCTTCATATCTTCGCTCAACATTCTGGGCAATCGTATAATAAGTTTCTCTTCTATATTTGATTCAACTACAAGATTTTCAGCTATGAGTTTTGTTAATCCATACGATTCGTCGCATTTTTTTTGTGTACTTTCTTCTAGTTCTCCCTCTACTTGACCATACACCGATACTGTAGAAATATATATAAATCTTTTTGTTTTCGTTCTTAGCGCATAATCAATAAGCCTTTGTGTTGCCGTAATATTATTTCTAACTAGATCTTCCGTATTACCATATAATAATGCTGCCACATGAATAATGACGTCAAATGTTTGTTCCGGTAACATATCCATGGACAAGTCTATTTTCCATAACTTATCAATTATTTCTACACCTTTGGGAATTGTATTATGAATAGTGCCGACTACGTTATGTTCTCTTGCTAATTCTCTCGCTAGATAACTACCAACAACTCCTCCTGCTCCTGTTACCAATATTTTCAACTGAATACCTCTTTCTCTAAAACTCTTCTACTTTATTGACTATATTTTTCACTGTTTCATATATATCTTCCTGTCCTAGACCATTTGTTTCTTTAATTTCCTTGTATGTTCCATATCCTTTAGCAAAACAATCTTGTAATCCCATACCATACAATTTAACAGCACTTCCTCTATCGGCAAGTACTTCTGCAACTGCACTTTTTAATCCCCCTATCACCGAATGTTCCTCTATTGTTAAAATCTTTCCTGTTTTTTCCCCTGATTGGATAATCATATCTTCGTCTATAGGTTTAATCGTATGCATATTTATAACTTCTACATGTATATTATTCTCTTCTAATCTTGGTATAACTTGTAAAACATCCGATAAAATGGTTCCTGTCGTAATTATTGTAACATCCCATCCTTCTTTTATCATCTGACCTTTCCCAATTTCAAACGTTAAATTATTATGGTCATAAACATCTATTCCCTCGTGTCGACCAATACGCATATATACCGGTTTATTTATTTCCGCAATCTTCGGAACAGCCAATGCAACTTCAGTAGGTGTAGCAGGAGTTACAATAACCATATTAGGCATAGCTCGTAAAGAAGACATATCCTCAGTCATATGTTGTGTATTTCCTAATGCATTGATAGCAATCCCTGCTCCGGTTGCAATAATTTTTACATTTCGATTTTGCATCGATACGTCATCTCTGATAAATTCATTACTTCGATGTGCCAGAAAACTTCCCCCACCTTTGACAAAGGGAATCTTACCACAACTAGCTAACCCTGCTGCCATCCCTATTGCATTACATTCAGCTATCCCCACATTCACATATCGCCTACTTGATGAATACAATTTATCATCGTCCGGTACAATTAATACAATATTTTCGTTATCTTTAAATAATTCACTAAATGCTTTTTCAAATGTATTTATCATATTTATTCACCATTACCCAATTCTTGTTTTGCCTTACTCCATTCTTCCTCCGTTAAACCTCTTCCATGCCAATTATCCAAATCTTCCATAAATGACAATCCTTTTCCTTTTGTGGTATGTGCCACTACCGCTATTGGTTTCTTATCTTTCTTTTTTAGAATACACTCCAATGCACTCACATCATGACCATCTACTTCATATGTTTCAAAGCCAAAACTTTCCATTTTTTTTGACAAATCTCCCAATGGTACAATATTATCAACTTTACCTGCAATTTGCCTATTATTATAATCGATTATCACAGTAATGTTATTCAACTTTAAAGCACTGACCAATAAAAAGGCTTCCCAATTACTTCCTTCCTGTAATTCTCCATCACCCAATAATACATAAACTCTATAATCTTTATTTTCTAAAATCGCATTATATGCATGACCTATAGCAAATGCCATTCCGTGTCCCAAGGAACCTGCTGACATTTCTATACCATACTTTATATTACTTACTGGATGCGTAGAAAAATCTGACATTTTCCCTGCAAAATTATTTAATGCATTTATATCCAACACTCCTACATCTTGCAACACACAATACAATGCCAATCCTGCATGACCTTTACTTAAAATAAATCTATCACGCTCATTCCAATCAAGGTCATCAACCTTATACCTCATCACTTTCATATAATATAAAGCAAAAATTATTTCTAATGATGAGTAAGCTGAACTTAGATGTCCTCTTTTGGTTTCATATGCTATTTTTGCCATCCTATATCTAATCTGTTTGATTTTATTTTCTATACTTTCCATTGCTGACCTTTCATATAAATCATATAAAGTTAACATGATTCTTATCTATATTAAGAAAACTATTTAATATAATATTCCTATTGTTAAAAGCACACTTATGTGTACAATTTTCATTTACATCATATTTTTTTATTGATTCTATAGTTTCTGGTTTATACCAAATTTGACGAAAACTTTCCTTATTAAGATCTCCTAATATTCCTTGTTTTCTGTAAGCAGTTTCATGACATCTATATACTTTTGCATCCGCTCCAATTACAGCAAAAAATTCTTGTATTAAACACCTTTTGTATGGTCGACAATACGTTTTTATGGAACTAATATTATTTGTATATCCATCTACAATTTTAAACTTATCTGTTTCCAGATTATCAATTGCCCTCTGCAATTGCTCCTGTACAGAAAAGCTAATTTCTTGATGATATTCTTCGTTGTTCTTTTTTTCAATCACTGGCGATAGCTTGATATTATCCACTCCAATTTCTTTAACAAGCCTACATATATCATATATTTCTTTATGATTTTCTTTACTAATCACACAGTTAATACCTAACGTGCAATCCTGATTTTTCTTCTCTGCAAAAGATTCTATATTTCTGATAACTTGGCTATAAGAATCTACATTCCTTATTCTTTTATATGTATTTGCATTTGACGCATCCAGCGATACTCTTACCCACTTTGCACCTTTCAATAATTCAATCTTGTCATCCTTTAATGCTTGACCATTTGTAATCAAAGAATAATCAAATCCTAATTCGGCAACTAATGAAAGTGTTTCTTTTATTGAACTGTAACAAAGAGGATCTCCCCCTCCACTAAAAGTGACTGCTTTTGTTCCCATTTCATGTAACTCATAAAGTGTGTTTTTCAATAGTCCCCAATCAATCGACTCCCTATTATCTACATTTCGATCTTCTATCACATTGTTATCAGCATAACCACAATAGTAACATCGCTGATTACATACATTTGTTGGTTTAATTCTTACATAAATCGGAGCTACACGCTCACCCTCCAGTAATCCTTCTATTCGATCTATATGATGGAATATTTTTAGTTCGCTATATCCTGAATAGTCTTTCATAATAACCTCCCATTCTGCAATCTCTCATCTAAATATATAACCTTTTTGGGGTTTTAATTTATACAAAATTCGGATGAATCTCCTTATCTGGATGCAAATAGTCCCATATATATTCATTCATAAAATGACATCTACATCCTTTAGGACAAGCTTTTAAATTAATACTTTGTCTTATTTTTTTCTTCTGTTCCCCATTCCATATCTCTTTGAAAGTATTTTTATAGATATTGCCTATAATATATCTCTCATGTTCTAGATTTGCGCAAACAAAAATATTGCCATCTGCCCACAAATTCATGTCTAATAATGATCCATAACATTTTGTATATTGGCGATTATTTGTATCTTGAGTTACAATATACTGATTATATTTCGTATACACATTATATGTGTTTGTTTCGTATTGCTTTGCTTCATCCATTAGTTTATGAACTTCTTCTTTATCTTTTGCCGGAAAAACAGTTTTATCTACCTGATTACCTTCACCTGCTATAACCGGCTTAATCTCAAAATAATCTACACCAATCTCCCCCCACATTTTTGCAGCTTTAACCATTGAACGATAATTCCCCTCATAAAACACCATTTGAGTTCCTATCGTTGGAAATTTTAAATTTTTTTCTTTCTTTTTTTTCACCATCTCTGACACATTTGACACAATGTTCTCAAAATCACCCACTACACCATGAACTTTTTCATGCTCCTTTGAGTCTCCTGCATTAATTGAAAATCGTACAAAAGTACAAGTATCTATAATTGTATTTAAAAGCGTTCCTTTTGCCTTCGAACCATTTGTAAAAATACCAATTTCTAAACCAATATTTTTTATATCTCTAAGTATTTCCTCAATTTCCGGATGTAATAAAGGTTCTCCGCTTCCAACTAGTGTCACTGACTTTACTCCGCACTCATAAGCTTCTTTTAAAAAGCTTATCAATTGCTCTCGTTGCATAGTTGCATTTCTTGTGGTGTCTGATGTAGCAAACTCCGAATGACAAAAAACACACTTATGGCAACAATATTCCGTCAATCCTATTGTTATATGTACCGGATAAGTTTCTCCTTTTTCTTTAATATCTAATAACCTATCAACGTGATATTTTAATTTATTTTCGCTCAATCTATTCATGTTATTGATCTACCTTTCTACACCAAATACTATCTAATTGGAAAACTCTTCTATAGCTTTCAAAATTCTTTCCATATCGTTTATGTCATACCTCGCATCAACCGGTATTGAAATTACATGTTCTTGTAAGTACTTCTCTTCTTCCGTAAAATATTGTGAATATTCATCAGTAAAAGGCCATACTATAGAAGTAAATATATTTTGTTCAATTAGAGCTGTCTGAAACTCTTTTCTATTTTTTATTAATAGAGGAAAATATAATCCCATCGGAACATTTTCCTCACTATATATCAATTTATAATCCTTATTTTTAAGTAATAATTGCTCCTTAAGATAGCTGCAATTTTCATAGCGTTTTTGTCTGTAGTATTCAAGATCTAGCTGATTTATTATACATTTAGACATATTTGATATTGGTGATATCATCGCATTTCTAGCATATTCATTTAAATTCTCTTCTAATTGATAATAATTGTTTAAAAATCTTTTTTTACTCTCTTTCTTCTCTTTTTCCTCCTTTATATTCCCTTGCAAATAAGCATATTTTTGATTCATAATCTCTAATCTTTCTTGCACGTATTGTTCATTATTAAAATTTATACATTCTACGGAAATTTTATCATTGCATGTCAAAAATCCTCCATCCGGTATCGGATACCATTTTCTTATACTACCAATAATATAATCTCCCTTTATATGACTTTCGTGAATATAATAAGATTGTGTCACATCCTCTATAATTATAGTACTATCTCTATATGGTTCCAGAATTTTCCAAACCCTGGAATTTATTCTTCTTCCAAAATAATCGTTCAAAAAAACTACATTCGGCTTATATAACTGCAATAATTTTTTCATTTCATCTATTTTGGGCTGCATATCTTTATCTATATGATAATAAACAATATCCCACTGCAATACCTGAAATGGAATCAGCACCATATCACATATATATATCGGTACTAAACAACATTTTCTCTCCGATAGATAAGTTTTACTAATTGTATCTAATGCCAAGAAAATAGCATCTCGTCCTGTAGCTGTATAATAAGTATACTTTTTCTTATATTTATCAACCTCTTTTAAAACAATATTCTCATCGTTATCTGTATGTTCTAAATAAGAAATACCTTGTTCCATAAAACTTCCAATTTCTTTTATCATTAATAAATTTCCACTCCCTTCAACAACTGGGATAACATAATACATTATATTTTCCTTTTAATTCTTCTCCAACATATGTACCAAATTTTCCAGCACCCCATATTGGAATTTTCGCACTAACTTTCTCCAATAATTCCTTCAATTTTGCAGAATATATATCTTATTCTTATGTAATATAGTCTTTGAAATGATATTTTAATATTCATTATTTAATTATAATGATTTTATTATAAGAACTTCTCATACCCTGCTTTTTCTGCATTATTCTTTAAAAGAGAAATATTTTTTTCCTCTATCGCAAATATAAACGTAGTATTGTCTTTTTCTAACGGCAACTCCGAAAGATGGTATATCGGTATCCCATCTCTATCTTTTTGGCATATTTCTTCGCCATCAGAAATAACTATGGCATCTACCTGTAATTTTTCTCTTTTTGCAAATTCTCTATACGCAGTTCCCCAATACCCATCTCCGTATATTACAACATTTTCTGAATTATTCCATGTAGTTTTAAATTCATATAAAGTACAATTATGGCGTGATAAAATATCTTTAACTAAAAATGCATGTTGCTGTGTGTTATAAACTCTCGCAAATAAATCTACTGTAGACTTACTATAATTATTTTTAATAACATTCCAATACTGTTCCATCATTCTATCATCAATTTTATATTGCCATGGAATAGATAACCCTAAAATAATGTCTTCTACGTATCTTTTTGTATCTTTCGTCACTTGAAATGCTGCTATGTTCGGCATACCATACATTGCCTTATCATCATATGTATAATACTTATTTGCTGACACACTTGCAAAAAGAACATTCGTTACATAACTATTACACATTTCTATATGATGTACATTTACATCATGTAATACTACAATACAGCCTTCACTTAAATACGGTAAACATACCAAAAATTCCAGCACTTCCCCTGGTAGAGCATGTTTTGTATCTAATATTAAAAATTCAATATCTTTATTTTCTCCAATTTCCTCAATATGACTTCCTATACCACCACTGTATTTATAATGATTTATCTCGGAATTATCCAAGTATTTCTTTGCAACATCTATTAAATACCCCATCTCTTTTTGAGGCTCTCGATAATAATAATCCACCAAGTCAACTGAATACATTTCTGTTTTAATATTCAACTTTGACAAACAATTGAGTATTACAGCAGATGTTCCCCCTGCTGACACACCTACCTCTACAATTTTCTTAGGTCTTTTTTCCTTTAGTAATCCGCACACAAAAGCTAATTCAAATGATGACATCTCGGTTTTTACTTCAACGCCTTCATTTCTAAATATTCTATCCATTATATCCTGTGGTTCATAATACCCATCAACAATTTTATACATTTTTTTCCTCTTCTCTCTCAAAAACTATTTAAACCATATGGCTTGTATTCAACCAAATTTGTTATAGTATCTATCTCAATAATTCTTTTAAATCATGTATCTCTATCTGTAAATCACTATCAATTTGATAAAACTCTATTTCCCATCCATGAACAATAAAATGCAAAACTATAGTATCGCATGTGTAAGCAGGCAACAAACATTTTTGAAATTTTGTTATTTCGGGATAGTTCTTATAAAACAAACAGTAATGCATCTCTTACACAATAAAATCATTCCATATATTCTTCTTGAATAAAATTTAAAATTAAATTATTTGCACTATAGTCAATATCCTCCTTTTAAAAAATCTTATAATCTTCTACCATCAATAATACTTGTTCAATTTCACAAAACATTAATGCATCCAATATAGAAAGGCCCGGACAAAATATTCCTGTTTTTTGTACATAAGGTTTCAAATTATTCTGAATAAATTCAAGACTAACCCCATTATCAAAGTATTTATTTCTATCAAAAAATTTTTGCCCTCCTGGCAAATTTACATATTCCTTTATACCCAAGGCTTTACATATATTCAGTGCCCACTCATCCGGATTGTTCACTTCTTCAATTTCAATGCTCATTTTTGAATATTTCTGATACTTAAAATCCATTTTCAGATAATTGCAAACCGCCTTTATACTCTCAATATCTAAATCACTAATCATATTCCCTTCACAATTATCAAATGTTTCTTCGACAATACCAAGAACCTTTTCATAGTGCGGTGCCTTTCTTCTGTATACACTTAATTTTCCGTATACACTGTCCTTCCAATTCGTATTATTACTAATCGTAATTTCATTAATGCATGTATCTCTTTTATGATTCATTATTGGCACAGTGATATATGTAGATTCCCCGTGCTGATTTAAAATTTTAACACGATTCATCCAGCCTTTGTTTTTAAATTGGGGCGTATCAAAAAATATAAAAAAATCGGTGTTTTCTATTAAAGAAAAATATCCTAAATACGGGAAAAAATGTGGCTGCATTATAGCTATTCTATTAGACATTACAACTAACTCCATTTATACTACAAAAACTTTTCAATATATTTTTACCATAAATATCGTAACAATATTCAAAATAGACATATTACAACATTAAGAATGCTGGTATATTTGTACTAGTAGTATTATTTTCTGTACATTTTAATTTCATCACATATATATTGTATTTCCTTATAAGTCAACCCTGCATACATAGGCATATCCAAGCATATTTTTTTTATATAATTTGCTTTTTCTATATGATTCACATAACCACAATTCTGGTACAGTGAATAGTCACATGTTAGCAAATCATATAACTTTCTACTTCCTATACCCACATCTTTCAGATGTTTCCACAATTCATCTCTACTCCTTCCATATTTCTGTGTAACTATAATTGGAAAATACGCATAATTATACTCAATATTATTTTTATAACTGTATGTTTCTATTCCCTCTACATGTTTAAGAGTATTAATATATTGTTGCGCAATCTTTTTTCTTTTTGCAATTTCTTGTTCCAAGCTACTTAAATTAAGAATTCCCATAGCTGCTTGAAACTCATTCATTTTTGCATTTATTCCGGATACTAACACATCATTCGTTTCTCCATATGAAATCCCAAAATTTCTATACAGTTCAAATTTCTCTTTTAATTTAGAATTTCGATATACAACAGCACCACCCTCTATCGAATTAAACACCTTAATTGCATGAAAACTAAACATAGTTGCATCACCATAGTGAGCAATTGATTTCCCATTAATTTTTGTCCCAAAAGCCTGCGCCGCATCGTATATTACTTTCAAATTATATTTCTTCGCTATTTCCTCTATACTTTTTACATCACAAGGAATTCCAAAAATATGTGGGGTAATGATTGCTGATGTCTTTTCTGTAATTAAATCTTCAATTGAATTTGGATCCAAATTATAATTTTCATCTATATCTCCAAATACCGGTGTCAAGCCATTTTGAACAATAGCATTTGTTGTAGATACAAAAGTAAATGGTGAGGTAATTACTTCCCCCTCCAAATCCATTACTTTTATTGCTAAATACAGAGCCGAATGCCCATTAACAAATAAGTCAATATTTTCACAGTCCAAATATGTTTTTAACTTTTCTGAAAACCTTTGAACTTTTTCTCCATTATTAGTTAAAATACCCGTATCCCAAATAGACCGTATTTCATTCACATAATCCTCAAATAATGGCATTACTGGTTTAGTAGCTTTGATTTCCATTGTCTTTCCCTTAAATAAAATTCACATGTTCCCCTGGATGCTTCAACTCATTCAAATACTTGTTAATCTCATCCAGTCTACATGCTTCTCTACATACTTTATTAATATCTAACTGATTTAATTTATTAATGACTTCCTGTCGCCTACTACCTTCCCATATTTCCTCAAAAGTATCCTCATTAATATTCCCGTAACAAAATTCTTCTGTTCCAATATGGGCTACGCAAGGCCATACGTTACCTTTCGCATCAATATGTGTCATAAATGGCAAACCATAGCACTGCGTATAGCATTTCCTCTGATGCATTTTCTTCATAGCATTAGCCCGAAAATAAATCTTAAAATCCGCTGTTTCGTATTCTTTTATTTTTCGTTCTAAGTCTAGAAGTTGACTGTAATCTATTTCAAACTTATTTTCACTATGTAAATGCTGAGAATACGGCTTAATGGTAAGATAATCTACTCCTATTTCTTTTAATGATTTCGCCATATATGGTAATTGTTCCATATTGTTTGGTAGCAACAAACATTGCACCCCCAAAGTAGTAGTTAAATTACCATCTTTTTTGACTTTAACACAGTTACTAATATTTTCCGTTACTCGCTCTAAATCTCCGCGTTTTCCTCTCTGGATTTCATCATAGGAACTCTCTTCCATGCTAGCCACGCTAAATCGCACCCAGGTAAAAGCTCTTAAACATGCTTTTGCCTTGTCGTGATCAAATAGTGCTCCATTTGTACTCATTGCTACATCCACACCTGTTGATTTAATTCCATTGGCGATATTCGGCATATTAGGATTTAACAGAGGTTCTCCCTCTCCTGAACAGATTACACTTTTCAATCCCTTTTTACTCATTTGCTGTATATCTCTCAAAATAACATCTTGATTTAAAAAATTTGCTTGATAGCCAATGTAATCCACTGCACAAAAAACACATCTGTGATTACATAACCCACTGGGTGAAATCTCTATTTCTATCGGATATATATTCTCTCCCCTAAGCCATCTTCCCACTGTTTCCGGATGATAAATTAACTTATGAGAATCCATTCTAATATTGTCTGCCATATTACCTATTGCATTTATCTTGCTACTTACTAAACCAACTAAGTTCTTCCGCAAGTTCCTTTCATTTTTATCCTATACATTCATCAACGTACTGGCATACTTCAGCACATTAACCTTTTCTATCCTGTCCTTATTTCCAACAATATTCGCTCCCAAAGCTCCTGCGATATTACCCATAACTAATCCCATATCATTTTTCTGTCCGCTTGCAACATATAACCCAGCCACTGCAAAAAAAGCGTCCCCAGCTCCAATGGTATCTTTCACTGTTAAAGTAAATGCCGGACATTCCTGTATCTCTTGATTCTGAATTCCTAATGCACCTTTGGCTCCTCTGGTAAGCCATCCACTTCCACCTAACTTGTCACTTAAGCTTTTTAACGCCTCATGTTCATCAAAAACGAACATTGGATATGCTAACTGCAATTCTTTTTGATCCAAAGTGAACGCATCGGCACGATTATATTTTGTAATAATATTCATCCCATGATTCGTGGAATTTGTCTGGCAGTTCAACACCAAATACTTTGCATTCTCTTCTATTATTTGCTGTGTTTTTTCATCAATCAAACCATGACCAAAATCACACAAAAATACTACGTCATAATCCTTTAACACAATCTTTAGTTGTTCTTGAAAGCTTTCTTTTACTTCTTTTTCATATTCCATTTGACAAGGAATATTATTCACTGCAAATATTTTACGATATTCTTCTCTTTTTGTATTCTTTGTTAAATATCGATGTTTTACTATGGTTGGAAATACTTCACTTCTATGTAACTGAAGTTCGATGTTGTCCGGCAAATTATCCTGCAAATCTTCTAAGATATGCCTTTCATTTCCTATAATAGACATTAGTGTTACATTGTTGCAAAAGCTACTAATGTGTCTTGTAATTGCAAGAGAACCTCCGTAATATTCCTCTGAATATTTTAATCTGGTGGAATATCCCATATCCTTACTCATAAGTCCCTGTACATTACAGTAACTGTATTTGTCAATAATAACATCTCCAACCACTAAGACTTTTAAATCTTCTATTTTTGCAGTAGCTTCTTTGATATCCTTCATGGAATATTTTTGTTTAAAAGCTTCCATGAATTGAATGACATCCTCAGGTAAACCTGACATAGCTGTATTTATCAACTTGGTAGAACTGAACACGTCTCCCGTCGTATAACGAATCTGTCCGCCATGCTTCTCTACCAATTCTCTCTCTTCACGGATTTTTCCGGTAACATCTTCGCTTTCCTTGGCGTATTCCTCACCTTTTACATAGATGTCCGGTTCCACACTTTCTACAATATCATCTACTGTATGTCCATCGGATATCATTACATAATCGATATATTCTATTGCAGATAAGAACTTCAACCTCATTTCATCATTAAAATAAGGTCTTCCGGGACCTTTTCTAACGAACTTGGCTGCAGTAATAGAAACCACCAAAACATCTGCCATTGCTTTTGCTTGTTCCAAATGAATAATATGTCCCGGGTGTACTAAATCAAATACACCATGACACAACGCAATGGTCTTTCCCTCCGCCTTTAAGGATAGTCTTATATTCTCTTTAAACTCTTGTTTTGAAATAATATCAGCCATGCCTTCATCCTATTTCCCTAAATATTTAAACCAATCCTGCGTAGCCACACCAATACTGTCCGGTGTCCACACAGGAGCTTCACGCCAATAATCAATATTGTCTAATACTTTCTGTACACCTTCTTCAAAAGTTACCTTCGCTTTCCAACCAAGCTGCTCCTGAATTTTTGTGGTATCTGCAAAGGTACAATCCGGTTCCCCCGGACGTTTTGGAATATGAGTAATTTCTCCGCCCAATAACTCGCATAAACGGTTAACAGAATAAGTTCCTCCACTTCCCACATTAAAGGTTTCCTGTACCACATCTGACACCGCCGCTGTATAAAATGCATCTGCAATATCAGTAACATAAGTAAAGTCTCTGGTCTGGTTACCATCTCCTACTACAGTAAATGGCTTTCCTGCCAATTTTTGTGCTAAAAATACACCAAATACAGCACCATAGGTTCCGCTGGTTCTGGAGCGTGTTCCATATACATTAAATAATCTTAAAGTTACCACCGGTAAGCCATACACCTGTCCCCAATGAAGAACCGTCTCTTCTCCTAATCTTTTGGTTAATGCATAAGGATACTGAGGACGAATCTCTGCGCTTTCCTTTGTTGGATATTCGTCCGGAATCCCATAACAGGAAGAAGACGCCGCATATACTAATTTTTTAATATTAGCATTCTTCGCACATTCCACTACATTATAGGTTCCAAGTACGTTGGAAGAATAGTATTCCCACGGTTTTTGAATGGACGGAACAATATCTGCCAATGCTGCAAAATGAAACACATAATCTACCCCCTGAAAAATGGGCTCTATTTCTTCCCTATTGCGAATATCCATGTGATATACTGTTAAATTCATATTATCTTTCTGATGTTCCAGATTCGCTGGCCTACCTGTTGACCAGTTATCAATGACACGAACTGTATGTCCTTCTGCTAATAATCTGTCTACCATATGGGATCCTATAAATCCACATCCACCTGTTACCAATGAAATCATTCTATAAACTCCTTTTGTCTACTGTCTATTTTCTATTATTTTCACAGCTTCCCTTAAATCTTCCACTGTAAAATCTGCCTGAATATCATATTCCATCTTTTTACTGCCGTAGCCACTTTCTACTAATATTGTTTTGACTCCCGCATTTTTTCCTAACTCTATATCGCTTGCCCGGTCTCCCACCATATAGGAGTTCTCCATATCAATTTCAAATTGGTTACAGGCCTGCTCAATCATCCCAAGCTTCGGCTTTCTACAGTTACAATCTACTGCATATTTCTCCACTTTTCCTTCTTTATGATGTGGACAATAATAAATGGCATCAACGTTTATTTCTCTTTTTATTTGTTCATGCAAATAGATTAACTTTTCTTCCGTAAAATAACCTCTTGCTACTGCACCCTGATTAGTAACCACTATTGCTAAGTAACCTTTCTGATGAATTTCTTCAATGCATTTTTTTACGAATGGGTAACATTCTACCTCTTCTAAAGGTAAAATATACCCTTTTTCTACGGTCAAAACACCATCTCTATCTAAAAAGACTACTGGTTTTTTCACTAAATTCTAGCTCCATCTCTTTCCAAAATCATATCCACAATTTGTTGTAGCATTAAATTATGAATACTTTCTACATATCCGTATTTTTCAGAAGGAATATATATGTTCACATTCCCCAATTGCTTCACTTTATTATCGCTTCTAAAGCCTGTAAGTGTAATGACGCCCATTTTCTTGTTCTTCGCAACTTCAATGGCATTACATATATTTAAAGAATTTCCCGAGCTACTGATAGCCACCAACAAATCATTTTCATTTCCCAAAAATTCCAGCGGCTTGGAAAACACATACTCATAACCATAATCATTGCCCATACATGTAGTAACTGCATTATCATACAGACTATAAGTTTTCATGCCTCCATTTTTCATAAAATCAGCTGTCATATGACTGGCTATAGCGGAACTTCCTCCATTTCCAATAAAAAACACCTGAGAATTTTGTTTTTTATGATAAGAAAATTTTTCAAATAAATATTCTATTCCCTTATCATAACCTATATCTTCTTGATTATGATTAATCCAAATTTCTGTTCTTTCTAATAATGAAATCAGTTCCTTCACATATTCATTCTTCAGCATTATTTTTCTTATCCTACTCTTCTATCGCATTTAAAATCTTAGGATTCTGTATCATCACCGGTTTCTCCTGACTTCGATACAATTCCACCATGCTACTTCCGTCTCCATAATAGGCATCACTAATAGCAACTGCACGATTCATATCCGTGGATTCATCATAAATTCCCCAGCCTTCTTGCACATACCTTTCCTTTATCTTCCTATATTTCTTCAAGGTTTCCGGGCGCATGGTTTTCATAGTGTTTTCTATCAGTGGATGGGGTCTCCAAAGCAATACAATTTTATCTTGTTCTTCCTGAAATACCTTCAGCGTATTTTCTATTTTATCAACCCACTCTTCACCATATCCCAATAGTGCGGAAACTCCTGTGTTATATAATACAATCTTTTTCCAGCTTCCATCCGGCTTCTGAATAATCCGAATCCATTCTTCCGGAAGCTCATAATCTTCTTTTTTGCTATTTTTCGCCTTTTCCAGCTTTGGTGAACCGGTTCCAAGAATTTTCTTTTCTAAGCTTGCCCTATCTAAACGAACTCCTATCCATCCGTTCTTTTTGGCAGCCTTGAGATATTCGTTAATGTAGATTTGTCGCATTTTTTCAGATTGAACAATTACCTGATCCGAATAAATTACCCCCGGTGTCCAGATAAAATGCTGTATATTATCAATTGCCTCCTGATTATCCGGTTCAATCTCTTG
The DNA here is from genome assembly GCA_017521195.1 of Lachnospiraceae bacterium. Classification (GTDB taxonomy): domain Bacteria; phylum Bacillota; class Clostridia; order Lachnospirales; family Lachnospiraceae; genus SFDP01. The sequence goes on along the minus strand of JAFXGP010000029.1, from coordinate 28,902 downwards.
TAGCACAAAATAAGGAATATAAACCAGTTTATCAGTGTATTGCTTTAGCTTCTCCGCATAATAATCCGGGTGTACACTAGTTACAATATTGCAATTATCATACGGATTATGAATATAAACCACATCCGGTTTTCGCTCTTTAACATCATAGGTTCTCCAGTCTATAACCTCAATATTTTCAGGATATTCCCTTCCTTCGTAATGCATTTTTCCCAGACTGCCATCAGGATTTTTATCATAATACGGAATAGGTACGCAATAAGCATCACAATTTTCATCTTCTTTTGCGGCCAAATACACGCTTTCCAAAGAATCCCACATAGAGGCTTTGTATGGAAAGAATACAATTTCTTTTTTTGTTTTAATATCATTCTTAATGCTGTTTTCCATATTGGAAAGCTGTTTATTAAGAGTATCAATTAACTTCTTTGAAATCTTTTTATTACTTAAAAGCTCTGTCTTTGTTGTCGTATTTAACTTTTCATAATAATGATATAAAAGCTCACAATACTTCTCAATATAAGAAACAGTAACAGCCCCTTCCCCTTCAAAAGTTTCAATAATATTCCCCAATTCAATGGCACATTCCTGACAATCACAGAGCATATTCTGACCTTCTGTCACGTTTCCCTGTTCCAGTATCTCTTTTATTTTCTTATGTGCTTCCTGTAAACTGGCAACAAACTCCAGTATTTCCTGTTTCTGCTTTTTTCTCATTGTTCTATTTAATCCATTCTTCTCTTTCTATTTTCAACAACGCTTCCACTCCTTTTTGAGTAGATTCTTGTCCATCCATACTGCCACTGACAATCCATTTCAATTTGGTAATTTTATACTGTTTTGCATACACGCGAAGTACTTCGTGCCAACCATCGATACATACCACAAGAATTCCATCTATTTCGGGATATCTTTGGAAATTCTCCAATGTATATATTATTAAAGGTTTATCATAAATATTTATAAATTGTTTTGGTATATCCTGTGCAGTTCTGCTTCCGCTTCCTCCCGCCAGAATCAGAGCAATATTCATCGTCTGTCTCCCTATGATAACTCATCTTTCATCTTATAAAGTGCCTTGAACATTTCCACATCTTCTATGCTATTAATTTTCAGATTCAAATCAGAACCTTTGGAAAAGTATACTTTTTCTCCCAATCTTGTAATTAAAGAGCTGTTATCCCAGGCTCCCATACAATTTTCCCGAATTGCTCTCTCATGCATTTGCCAAATTAGGCTGAAATCAAAGGCTTGCGGAGTCTGAACTTTCATAATTTCATAACGATTAAGACTCTGATACCCTTCTTTTCCATTTCCAGAATGCATTATTGTATCCATAATATAAGTTGCTGCCACACCCATCCCCTTTTTTCTACATATGTCAATGCTGTCACTAATATTTTTTTCTGATACCATAGGACGAATTGCATCATGAATTACAATAATATCCCCTTGCTCCGCTCTACTTTTTAATAACTGTAGTCCGTGATAAGTCGACTCTTGCGCGTCCTTTCCTCCAGGAATAATCTCTTTTAATTTTGTTATATTAAACTGTTTGGCATAAACCTTCACAAATTCCTGCCATCCATCTAGGCATGTAACTATAATTTCATCTATTTCCGGATGGCTTTGAAATATTTCCAGAGTATAGATAATAATAGGTCGATTATTTACATTTACAAATTGTTTGGGTATATCCATCTTAAATCTGGGATCTGTACCACCTGCTAATATTAATGCTGTATTCATCTTTCTATTTATAAATAAAAAACGATAGTTTTTTGCATAAAAATAGCATACGACTATCGTTCTTTTTTAATCCTCCTTGATTACTTACGGCCGCCTTGCCTATCTCTATTTAGTATTTTGTGATAATCAACATATAAGTTTCCTATCCCTCAATTATCTCTTATTATTCTGCTGTAATATTTATCGGTTATTTTTGTGATTATATAAGATTATATCATATTGTATATTTACAATAATATCATATACTATGTTTTATATAATAATTGAACTTTTCACTGTGAAAAGTCTTAACTATTATTTTTTCTTAATTAAGGAATATCAAATACTACTTTTAGCTAGCTTTATTCTGTTCATAATAAAGTTTTATTTTATTTATTCCTCTATTGTAGTAGTATATTGTATCAACCTCCATTACTTCAGCCCATCCCATAAGTATAAGACCGCAGAAATAAAGTAAGGATGTAATTAACATAATCAATAAATTATTTTCTCCACATGAAACAACACGTAACACTTCTTTTAAATTATCTATATATACTAACATTAACATAATACCACTTATCCAACATATAAGATCGCTTACCCATAGCTTAATTTTCTTATATTCTTTAACCTTACCACCATGAACTCCATTCAAGTAGGATGTACATATAAGTTTAGCCTGTATTTTAACTAAAAAGTAAAAAAACAGCATTAATACGAAAAATGTAATCAATGTAGAAATCCATTCAAAATTTTTTATTTTCTGTACATGTAAATAACATACAGAAATTACAAAAAATAATTCTGATACTAATAGTAGCACAAGACTTATTATACTACAAATATTTCCTCTGGTTTCTTTTTTTGATTTTTCCCAGTCAAACTTTAATAATAGTGCTAAATATTCTATTAGTTGTTTTTGCTTTTGTCGTAAATATTTTATATTTAATTCTTCTTTTTCAATTTCACCAATAATCTCCCATATATGTACATCACTATTATAGCTAATTATATTTTCTCTATTTCCAAAAGCATTAATCCTAACTTTTAAGTCTGTTAATATTTTGATTGTCTTCTTATAATTTGCATCCTGCAATTCACAGCTGATATATCTTATTTTTTCTCGCCATTCTTTTCTTTCTCCTGTTATATAATGAAGATTACTTTCTCTTCTTGAAATAAAAAAAGAAATTACACTACTTATAATTGTCGTTATAACAACTGAACTTAATATTACTTCTATCTCCATTTTATTTTCTCCTATGTATATTTTTTGTAGCCATTGGCACTGTCTTTTTTATTATACCTTTCTTAATAATAGGGAGCAAGAAAGTAGATTTTAAAGTTGCATTTCTTTTTGTACACCTGTTTATTTCTATAATTTTAGTGATTTTTATACTTTTACTTTCTATTTCAACATTGTAGAAGTTATCGTTGATTTATAGTATCCAGACAACACCCACCCTTTTCAACCTTATCCATTTTTATCAGATCCTCTGTTTTCTCTCTAAACTTTTTCTTTACCATTTTATACTATAACTTTCTCTTTCTTTATGTTAAAATCCACTTAGGAATTCCTCGTTTTGGAGGAATCGATATGAGTAACACAAAGAAAACATTACAGGATTTAACCATTCGAGATAATTTTCTTTTTGCTGCCGTTATGCAGCAGGGAGACAACTGCAAGAAGTTTTTAGAGATGCTTCTTAAGTTTAAGATTAATAGAATTGACATTCTCTACGAGAAAACGATTATTTACAATCCGGAGTACAAGGGAATTCGTTTGGATGTTTATGCAAAGGGTGACGATCATATTTGCTACAACATTGAAATGCAGGTCTTATCTGACAAGCTCCCCAAACGAAGTCGCTATTATCACAGTCAGATGGATATGGAGTTACTTAGTTCAGGGGAATCTTACGATACTCTTCCCGATACTTATGTCATCTTTATCTGTGACTTTGATCCCTTTGGTCTGCAACGGTATTGCTACAACTTTGAATGTCGTTGTCTTGAAGATACCACGTTATCTTTAGGTGATGGCAGTAAGAGTATTTTTCTAAGTACCAAAGGAAACAATTCTTCAGACATATCTCCGGAGCTTCTTAGCTTTCTCACGTTCATCAGAGAAAATCAGCCTGAAGATCTAAGAGATTATCACGATGCTTATGTTACACAATTACAGGATACCATTTATCAAATCAAACGAAGTAAGGAATTAGGGAGTCGCTTTATGCTATTGGAAATTATGTTAGATGAAAAATATCGTGAAGGTAAGACTGAGGGTCTGACTGAAGGTCTGACTAAAGGTAGAATCGAAAGTATTCTGGAATTGCTGGAAGATTTCGATCCGGTTCCTGCCGAACTTACGGCTTTTATTTCTAATGAGAAAAATCCGGATACTTTACAATCTTGGCTTAAGAAAGCTTCTAGAGCAGGTTCTTTAGAAGAGTTTATGGACAGCATCTCTTTCCCCTATCATAAGTAAGATGATTTCTTACTTCTTTTTCATATGTAATCATTTCATTTATTAATTTGCAACTATTCAGAGTCAGAGGCGTTTTACATTTGACTCCAAACAATTAATTTCACATTTAACGAGGAATTCCTATCTTTGTGTTTTTAGTTTTTACCTTCTTAGTTCCCGTTCAGTCCTATGCCCCCTATCACAATAATTTGAAAGCTATTATCAGCTTTATGGCATCTAGGCAATGGCTTCTTTTTATTTTTTATTTGTTTTAGGTACTGGCTTACTTTTTGTTCGTTCGGATACTTTTTATCCCCTCTCTTTGGGTCTTGGATTACTTTTTGCTTTCCTGGATACTTTTTGTCGTTTGCTTTTGGGTACTGGCTTGCTTTTTACTCCCTCAGATACTTTTTCTTCTTTGTTCTTACTATTTACACTTAGTTTATTTTCTTTTTATGAACTGCTTTACAACCCTTTATTCCTATGATACCCTTTCCTTAAGCATAAGAAATTCTAAACTTTCGAAACTTCATTTCTATCTTCAATTCTTGGAAAATCTCATGCTAAGCAAAATCAACATAGGCAGAAGCTTTTCCACTAAAAAGCCGGGTAATAAACTTACCCCTACGGCCTCCTCTTAGGAAATAGGTTTTTATCTGTTTTTGCAAATGATAAATAAGCCTTAACAGAGGATGGATAACTGAAAATATTCTACGGGATTTCTTAACTGCCAACCGAAAGGAGATTACCAAAATGAGTATCTTTGAATATGATGAGGAAAAAGAACTTAAACTGCTTCGCGAGGCTGAATTTCAGGCTGGCTTGGAGCAAGGAATGAAGGCTAACATCAAGAATCTTATGGAAACCATGGGAATCTCCTTAGACCAAGCCTTGGACTTATTAAAGGTTCCTGAGGATAAGAGAAAACTACTTTTTTCTAAAGACACTAAATAGGTAATATTTTAGGGGTACATTTTTCATGTACCCCTCTTATCTTTCTGTATTGTATTTTCTTCATACAGTGTATCATTTATTGCATTGTATGAAATTCCCTTTGGACAAGTATAGGATATTTAATATCTCCTGTCTTTAATTTCTATATATTCCACATTATCCTACCTCTCTTCTCTTATCACATAACAGTCTCTGCCTTTTTCCTTAGCCTTATACAGCATCTGATCTGCCTGCTCATAAAGCTCCTCATATGTAGTTTTCTTACCATTTTGACTAATGGCAACACCAATACTAAAGGATACACTGACATGAATATTCCCCGCTTCTGAGGTATAAGTTCGTCTTCCTCTCTTCCCCAGCTCACGAGCACGGGTTATTACAATATTTTTATCCTCCAGATTTCTGGCAAAGACACAAAATTCATCTCCTCCCAGGCGGCAAATATAATCTCCATCACGAAAAACAGAGCGCAGAATATCTGCTGTATCTTTTAATACTTTATCTCCCATGGGATGTCCCAACTGATCATTTACACTTTTAAAATGATCCATATCGATCATAAACAAAGTTCCTCCGTTAGGCACTCTCTGAAGATGTTCTGTCAAAAAGTTCTCCAATCCGCTTCGATTCAACAGTCCCGTAAGGGAATCTGTATTAATGGCTTGTGCAAGCTGTTCTTTTTCCATCATTTCTTCATCAATATTACTTAAAGAGATATAGGTAAGAATATCACTGGTTCTGGCTTCCCGTACAATAGTTACATGAAATTCCACCCAGATCCATTCCCGATTTTCCTTTAAGCGGCTTTTCTCTTCTTCTGTTAATCGGTTATTTACCAGAGCTAAAATGGCCTTAGGTGCTACTCTGATTTTTATACTATATCTTGGATTTTCTTTTAACCGTTTTTCATAATATTCTTCCGTAATCAGGCCGGATAATCTTTCCATATCCTCCGGATGAACAGTTTCCATAATGAAGTCCATTATACTTTCTCGATAGCCTACAGTCTCCGGAATAACAAATTCACTTTTTTCCTTTACAAAGCAGTCCTTAGTGATATTGGCACAGTAGCTAAGTAAAGCATTGCTATGGAATTTTTCCCGAAATTCCTTTTCCGTTTCCAATTCTTCATTTAACTCTAAGGTTTCTCTTACTGCCATTTCCTGACGCACAAGGTAAACAATAATCAACAGACTTCCTCCCAGAATCAGCAGATTCTTCAGGATAAGGTCAGGATACATAATGGTTTTTACCTCCAGTTCCACCTCTTCATAAAGCATTCGGGAGATTAAGCTTCCACTGACAGCCAAAATGGTGGTGGAAGTCATGGTATAGATCCCCAAAAGGTAGGTATTGGAGCGTTTCGTCAGTATATCACTTAAAAGAAGCATAAATCTTTTTGGCACCTTCAGCTGCAGGGCAAAATTAAGGGCTCCCCAAAGGAGGGTTACATTAAATATGGCAAAGCGATGTCCCATACTTCCTGTTATCCACAGCTGAGAAATAAACAGGTTTACCAATGCACAGGCAAACAGATAGGCTGTTTGAAACTGCAGTGAGGTGAGCCAATATCCATGAAAATAAAGGTAAAATTTTTCCTTTTTCCTATTGATCAAATACATTTCCAAGGTTAAGACAAGGGTAATTAAGGAGATTACTGCCAGATTACTTCTTCCCTGGCTGATAATTTCTATATAAACAGCAATTCCCCCATTAAAGAAGGAAAATAAAATCTGAGGTAATCTTCTTCTTTTTTGGGACTGTCCCACCATTAACTTATTTAATAAACCAAAATATACCATGCTAAAGATTACTACAGAAAGGAAAACACAGCTTTCTGTACCTAAAATTTTAACCATTATTTTTCTCCTATATACCAATCCCCGACTTATAAAAGTTACTTATTTTATTATATCTTTCTTACTGATAAGAAACAAGAAATAACTTTCTTTTTACAAGCTGCTTTACCATCTTATGAAAAACATGAATATCTCCTTAGATAAAGCTCTGGACTTATTAAAGGTTCCCCGGGATAAGAAAAACTTCTTTTTTATAAAGACACCAAATAGACAACATTTTAGGGGTACCCATCTTTATGAGTACCCCCTTTTACCTAATTTCTATTTTTTATATAACTTCTGCCTACATTGGAATTTCTTCTATTTATATTTTTTATCCCATCTTTTAAATGGTAAGATCAAATCTGGCTCCTACGCTTTCTCCTATGACCTTATTCCAATCCACATTTTTAATTTTTTCCACCAGCTCTTCTTCTGTAGAAGCTTCTACGGTAACCTTTTTAACAGAAGCCTCCTTGTCTTTTGCAGAGGCTTTCTTTTCTGCTTCTTTGGCCTCTTCTTTTTTCTGAGCGGCCTTATTTTCTTTCATTTTTTCCAGATAAGCCTTTTGACTTTCGGATACCTTTTCCAGCTCTGCAAATAAGGACATGGTTCCGTCTTCATTAAAGGAAATTCCGATTTTATTAATCATCTGGTCTTTCACATCCTGAGTTTCACCGGTAGGAAGTAATCCAAACTCTTCGTTAATTCTCTTGGACATTTTCACTGCCGTTTCCATAGTTCTTATTTTTTCTTTTGCATAGCTTTCATCCTGGGCCATTTTCTCCAATTCATCCTTGGAAAAGAGAACAGAAAACTCTTTTTTACTGCCACTTAGTAATGCTTTCTTATCATCGCCGGCGGCAGATACCATAAAATCATACTCTTTATATTTTTTTCTTAAGCTGTCCAAAAGCTTTTTGGCATCGGTACTTAACTGTTCTTCATTGGCTTTTGTTGTTTTTTTTGTATCTGTTGCTTTCTCCTTTGTCTTTACAGAAGCAGTATCTTTCTTCTGGGTCTGGATTTTATTCTCATAAAAATTAACGGCATTTGTAATGGTCTGTGATGAAATCATGGCAATCCCTCCTTGAATCTATAACAACTTTAGTTCCCTCTTAAGTTATCTTATATATCGGCCGGTTTTCCCTGATAGTTCACCTTTTAAAAATCATATTTTATACTTCCCACACACCATCCAAGGTATCAAACCAAACGGTATTATCAATTGTACATTCCGGATTTTGTGTGACAAAGCCTGTAAACCCTCTTGCTTCCTCCAGCCCATGAAGGGGATCCTGGGTTTTGGATATGGATTTTGCAAAGGCAAAGTCCATGGTATTTCCTGTTCTTGGATAAAGGCTTACAGCAAAAATATCCTGTGCATCAAACTTACAGCTGCTGGTTAAATAGCGATTGCTCTTTAGATCAATCAGACGGGCATATCTTGTATCTTGCAACCACAAAGATTTTACCTGAATTCGTTTTGTCACTCCATTTTTTGTAAATTCAAAGGGATACTCATCCTGCAAATCGGCCGCCTTTCCTCTTGTATTGGGAAGCTTAGTGACGGTATATCCTTCTTTTTTTGCCAGTTCTGCCAGATTATATTCAATTAAGGAAGCCGTGATTTTTTCAGAGATTCCGTATTCTTCAATTTCAAAATAATCCTCTTCACTTAAACGCTGCAGTGCTTCTTCCAGTTCTTCCTTTGTATTTCCAAAAAGAATTTCTCCGTAAGCAATGTGATTTTCTCTATCTACGTTAATGATTCTTCCCTTGGCCAGATTTTTCCATTCCCCTTCTCCCAAAGCATAGGAAGAAGGAACAAAGATTCCTTCCCTTGTTTCAGTAATTAAATCTGCATATTCTTCTTTAATTTCAATCTGAAAGGATGCTCTCCAGTGCTGCTGTCCGGGCATCAAAAATACATTATTTACAATTTTTTTTATGGGAATTAATGTAGGGCAAAGAATGGCACGAAAGGCTTCTTCGTTCATTCCCTGATACCGTTTTAAAATATTTTTTACTAAAAGTTCATAGTTCATACTTTCTCTCCTTCTCTTCTTTTTTCTGCAAAACGATGTAAACTATCTCTCCATTGCCTCTTTCTATTTCTCCTGCTCCATACCGTAAATGTCATAAATTTCTTTTGTATATGTTCCCGGTTTCTCATACACAATTAGGGGAGACTCTACCGTAAGTCTTGGTTTTCCTCCCTTTATGGCCTGAAGCAATACCATATTAGGTTCTTTATTTGTATAAGGATAGACCATGCGCATTCGCTTTGGCTCCAGTTTATACTTTATACATAGGGTGATAATCTCTGTAAGACGAAAAGGACGATGGACAAGATAAAAGCTTCCTCCTTGCTTTAACAACTTAGCCCCTTCTCTTAAGATATCCTCCAAGGTACAAAGAAGCTCATGACGGGCAATGGCTTTTGGACTGGTAGGATTGACCAAACCATGCTGTCCTACCATATAAGGCGGATTACAGGTAATGGCATCATAACTATCACAAGAAAAATAGTCTCTTGCCTTGGTTACATCTCCTATAATCACCTTAATTTTATTTTGTAAACCATTCATGGCCACGCTGCGTTCTGCCATATCCGCACTTTCTTCCTGAATTTCCAAGGCTTCAAAAGAAGCTGTTTCATTTCTTGCTTCCATTAAAATGGGAATAATTCCTGTTCCGGTACAAAAATCAATTACCTTTGCTCCCCTTTTTACCTTGGCAAAATCTGACAGAAGTACAGCATCCATTCCAAAACAAAAACGGTCCGGATCCTGAAGGATCCGATAACCGTTTCTTCCAAGTTCATCGATTCTTTCCTGTGCTTTTATTTCTACATTCATGTTAAGCTTACCTTATCTAACTTACGAATATTTTCCTTCTTTTGAAACAGATCTATAATAAGGTGAATTTCCTTCATCATAAACTCTATTTCATGATCAGGATAAATTTTTGTTATTTACCTCTATCCTTAAGTTAGCTTAATTTTCATCCAGTTTCGATTTATGTCCCTGTTTTTCCAGCTTCTCTAATTTCTGAAGCTCCTTATCATGAACATCATGCTTTTCTTTTTTAAACTTACGTTTAAAGCGAATCTGAGCAGCAGGATATTCTCTGATTTCTTTTTCGTCATTTTCTTCTACTACAACCTTCACCAGCTGGCGAAGCACATTAACACTGTGAACCTCACCCTTTACTCCCTCAGGACAATGTACCATATCGCCCACATTGGGAAGCTGTTTATTCAGTTCCTCGTAGGTTTCTTCTTCATGCTTTAAGCAGCACATTAAACGTCCGCATACCCCACTGATTTTTGTGGGATTTAAGGACAGATTTTGTTCCTTTGCCATCTTAATGGAAACAGGAATAAACTCAGATAAATGGGTATGGCAGCAAAGGGGTCTTCCGCAGCTTCCGATTCCTCCCAAAATCTTAGTTTCATCTCTTACTCCAATTTGGCGAAGCTCAATTCTTGTTTTGAAAACAGAGGCTAAATCCTTTACCAGTTCACGGAAATCAATTCTTCCGTCTGCAGTAAAGTAAAACAATACCTTATTATTGTCAAAGGTATATTCTGCATCAATCAGCTTCATTTCCAGATTATGCTTACGGATTTTTTCCAAGCAAACACGGTAAGCCTCTCTTTCCTTTTCTTTATTCAGCTTTTCCTGCTGGTCGTCCTTTTCACTGGCCACTCTCAGCACCTGCTTTAACGGCTGAATTACTTTTTCTTCCTCTACCTCTCTGGGAGAGCTTACTACCGTACCGTATTCTACTCCTCTGGCAGTTTCTACAATGACGTGGTCTCCACGCTTTACCTGAAAGTCTACAGGATCAAAAAAATAAATTTTTCCTGCCCTGCGAAATCTTACACCAATCACTTTTATCATGTATTTTAGTTTCCTCTTGGTTCTTTCTAATTGTTTATGATTGTTCTTTTATGGTTAAAAACAAAAGCTCCATGGTAAGTTCAAAATTTACATTGGCACTTAAGCGATTCTGGGCCTTTTCCAGGGATTCCAAAATCATCTCAATGCCTTCATAGGAACTTCTGTCTGCAATTTTCTTAATTGGGCCAATTTCTTCACTAAAGATTAGTGCATTGGGATCCTTTGTTGCTTTAAACAGCAGGATATCTCTAAACCATACCATAATAATATCAAGATAATTGCTGATGTCAAACTTATAATCATTGATTTTTTTTATGGCAGCAATAATTTCTGATATTTCCATATCCTGAATATATTTTAATAAGGAAACTGCTTCTTCCTTAATATGTTCAAAATCTTCACTTTCTGCCAGGGCTTTGGCTTTCCCTATATTTCCTCTGGCAAAGGCTGCACATACTCTGGCCTTATAGTCCGGGATCTGCAGCTTATTCATTAAATATTCTTCTATTTTACTATCCTCTACAGGACGCATTCTTAATACTACACATCGGCTTAAAATGGTAGACAGCAAAGCTTCTGCATTGGTAGTCAACAGGATAATCAATCCATAGGAGGGTGGTTCCTCTAAGGTTTTTAACAGGGCATTCTGGGCCTGTACAGTCATTTTTTCACATTCGCTGATAATATAGATTTTTTTGGGTCCGTAATAGGGCTTTATCTCAATATCCTGATTTAGCTGTGTACGAATATCTTCTACACCGATGGTATTGGGTTTCTCATGAGTTACCCAGATCACATCAGGATGATTCCTGGACTCAATCTGCTTACAGGATCGACACTGCCCACAGGCATTGCCAGTGCCTCTCTCACACTGCAAGGATGCAGCAAAGGCTTTGGCTATGAATTCCTTTCCTGCTCCCAGTTCTCCTTGCAGCAAATAAGCATGGGATACCTTATTTTGCTCCATGGCATGAAGTAAATGTTCTTTAATATGTTCTTGTCCGATAATCTCCTGAAAGCCTGCCATAAATCCCCCTATGTAAAAATATCAAGAAGCAATCCTCGTATTTCCCCTATTTTTGCAAGAATTGCCAAATTATCCTTCTCATCCTTTACCAGCTCCTGAGCTAGTTCATCTAATTTTTCATCCATCAAACGAATAATGCCGTATACCCGGTGGCGTCCTCTTCTGTCCAAAAAGTTTTCACGAGAAAACTGGTGGGACCGATTAACGATTTCATTTAAAAACTCCTTAATCAGTCCACGGTATTTTTTCATATCACGAATATCTCTTTTCTTAGATAATCGATCTCCCTGCATCGTAATTTCTTCCATCAGTCCGTTCAGTCTGGCCTGCAGGTCTGCCTCCTGAATATGGCTGGCCAGGGTAAATTTAAAACTGCCGTCTGTAGGCTTTGGTGCATTCTGCTGTTCAACAACTGCCGGCTGAGTAATATTTTGTACTCTAATATCCATTTACCCTGCCTCCTTTCTATTTCTGCTACTCAATAGTTTTTATAATTCTACTACTCGAACCATATTGGTATTTCCGGAAACGCCAAGAGGTACTCCTGCCGTGAGAACTACCTTGTCTCCTTTTTTCACCAGTCCCTTTTTCTCTGCCTGCCACAAGGCTTCCTGGAATAAATCCTCTGCTGTGGCCTTCTTTTCAATGAGAATGGGCTTCACCCCCCAAAGAAGAGCTGCCTGACGCAGTACTCTGGGATTTACACTACAGCAGATAATGGGACAAACCGGTTTAAAACGGGCTACCTTTTCTGCGGTAAAGCCGGACATGGTTACGGTAATAATAGCTGCTGCCTTTAAATCTGCTGCAATAGAACAGGTAGCATGAGAAATAGCTTCCGTAACCTGTGCTTCTTCTGTACAGCGGATTCGTTTCATTCGATCGTAATATTTAATATCACCTTCCGTACGCTGTGCAATACGGGACATGGTTTTTAAGGTTTCTACCGGATATTTTCCGTTGGCACTTTCCCCGGATAACATAATCGCTGTTGTTCCGTCATAAATAGCATTGGCAACGTCGGTAGTCTCCGCTCTGGTAGGTCTTGGGTTTTTTGTCATAGACTCCAGCATCTGGGTTGCCGTAATTACCTGCTTTCCTTTGGCATTAGCCTTACGAATCAATTCCTTCTGAATCACAGGAACATCTTCCATGGGAACTTCTACTCCCATATCTCCACGGGCAACCATAATACCGTCTGCCACATCCAGGATTTCATCCAGGTTGTTAATTCCCTGCATATTTTCAATTTTGGCAATTACCTTCATGGGGCTTTTCTTTGCATCCAACAGCTTTCTTACTTCCAGAATATCTTCCTTACAGCGTACAAAGGAAGCAGCAATAAAATCAAAGCCGCAGTCAATACCAAAGTTAATGTCTTTTCTGTCCTGCTCACTGATAAAGGGCATGGACAAATTGGCTCCGGGAAGGTTTACACCTTTTTTATCGGATACCGGACCGCCGTTTAAAACACGACATACCAAATCTGTGTCTGTAATTTTTTCTACCCTTAGTTCAATCAAACCATCATCAATGAGAACAGAGCCTCCCACCTGTACGTCCTTAACGATATTTTCGTAGGTTACGGATACTATATCCTGATTTCCCTGAATATCCCTTGTGGTAAGAGTGAAGGCTTGTCCTTCCTCTAACATAATTCTTTCTTTTTCAAAGGTACGAAGACGAATCTCCGGTCCCTTAGTATCGATGAGAGTGGCAACGGGAATTCCCAGCTCTTCACTGATACTGACTACATTCATCATTTTAGCTTTTTGTTCTTCATAAGAACCGTGAGAAAAGTTACAACGACATACGTTCATTCCATTAAGAATCATCTCACGAATCATTTCCGGACTTTGGGATGCCGGTCCGATAGTACAAATAATTTTTGTTTTTCTCATATTTACCTTTACTCCTCAAAAAATCTTTTTGTAACCCTTATTATACATTTTGCTCTTTCAAGTATTCTGCCTGCTTCATCCCTTTTTTTACTACTTGGCTATAGTATAACCTTCCTTCTCCCTCGATAAACCTTTTCTCCTTTCCTCCTCCTCTTTTCGGAAAAGGAAAAATGTGTTTTTTCACATACATAGTTTATTCTACTATATTTCTTGGGATTTTTGTAGTGAAATTTTTATTTTCTCTGTATTCTCCTACTTTTTTAAGTGGGTACGGGTTACGTTAATAAAGTTTTTGTCCCTGTTTTTTTGTCTTTTCCTCCATTCTAAAAAAAATACACCCCTTGGGATGTATTTTTACTTCTTCTTATTCCTCTTACTCATGCCGCAATGCCTCGATAGGACTTAAGGCCGCTGCCTTTTTCGCCGGATATATTCCAAAAAACAGTCCAATACCGGAAGAAAACAAGGCTGCTCCCAAAACGGTAAATACAGAGAGTGCCGGTGTTACCTTCACCAGGGCACAGACCAAAAGCCCTCCCAGGCTTCCCAAAAGAATCCCAATTATTCCTCCCAGTAAGGTAATCATACCTGCCTCTGCCATAAATTGAAGAAGAATGGATCCTGTTCTTGCCCCCAGTGCCTTTCGGATTCCGATTTCTCTTGTTCTTTCTGTTACGGAAACCAACATAATATTCATTACTCCAATGCCTCCTACCAAAAGGGAGATAGCTGCCACAAAAGCAATAAATAAGGTTACCATATCCATAATTTCGTTAATCTGGCTGCTGACATCGGCAAAGCTTTGTACGATAATTTGATTCTCGCCCTTTACCGAATATTTATTTTCCAAAAGTGATACTGCTTTTTTGGCTACTTCGTTACTCACCTGACTGGACTGGGCAATAAGATAAATACCGTTAAATCCATCAATATCATACTTAAAATCATTTCCCATAATGGTATACGGAAGCTCCACCGACACGGTGTCCTTGGAGGTAGCATTGATCAGGGCTCCTGCACTGTCTTTTCTTAACCCTACAATAGTTACTTCACTGCTAAGTCCATAAAGACTCAGTTCAAAACTTAGGCCGATTACATCTGTAGTACCAAATAATAGCCTGGCACTGTTTTCTGTAATGACACAAATACGTTTTCCTACCTGGGATTCCTCTTTTGTAAAGTATCTTCCTTTCACAATGGGGTCTTTCAGTGCATAGTAAAGACCTTCACTTCCACTGCTGATGGAGGTGTCAAAGTTTCCCTTTGGTCCAAGGGCTGTACCATAAGCACTGAAGTTTGGTGTAACGGCTTTTAAATGTTCCAGATTTTGCTCTAAAAATTCAAAATCCTCCTGGGTAAATTCAATGGTAGAATTTTGGGTATCTACTCCCAGATAAATCTGTCCTGCCCCCAAGGCCTCTAATTCAGAGCTCATCTGGTTGCTTACTCCATTTCCCACCGTCATTACCATGATAACAGAAGAAATTCCGATAATAATCCCCAGCATGGTAAGAAGGGAGCGTCCTTTATTGGATTTAATATTTTGCATTGCAATTTTTAAATATTCCAGTAAATTTAATACGTTGATCAAAAATTTCTTTGCCTCCTAGTCATCAATGTCCCGGATTTTCTATTGATGATTCATTATACTGCTCTAATTTATTCCGCCTTACAATTCCGGGGTTATGGACTCTTCCCCTGTAAGCTGTGGTGTAATTTCACTTACCACCTCTTCTCCTTCTTCCAATCCTTCCTTTACTTCTGTTTCCAGCTCCGTGGAAAGTCCGGTAACAATATCTCTTCTTTCCACTACGCCATCCTTTAGCACATAGACAAAGCTTCCCCGGGTATCGATATTGATGACTGCCGAAGGAAGAGTAAGCACGGCTTTTGCCTCCTGGGTGTCAATCTTCACCTTGGCTTCTACTCCCAGAAACAGGTTTTCATCAGGATTTTTTATTTTTACTGCTGCCTCAACCACAGCTGCTCCGGTGCTGTTTTTGGTTGCCATTTGCTGGATGCTGTCTACTTCTCCCTTGTAGATTTTTCCTGCTACGGTTATTTCTGCCGACTGTCCCACCTTAATTTTCTCCAGATCGTACTTGCTGACCAAAAGAGAGACTGCTACCTCCTCCAGACTTTCCAACGTAAACAGTAATTCCCCTTGCTGCACTGTTTTTCCTTCTACAGCCTCTATGGAGGTCAGAATTCCGGAAAAAGGAGCCGTCACTCCCTTCTCATATGCTGTTATCTCCTCCAGGGTATTTTCCTGCCTTAATATTTCTGCTTCTGCACTGGCTTTTGCCTGCTCCTTTCCCTCATTGGTAAGTCTTCCTGCATCGGAACTGCTTTCCTGGCTTTTCATTTCTGCTTCGTAGGTTTTATAATCCTCCAACATCTTATTATATACCTTAAGCTCGTCTTTCCAGCCAAGAATATCTTTATGATTTTTTTGTTCGTAGGCGTTTTGCTGAATCAGCTTTAACAGGTTCTGGTACACTTCGCTTTGGGGCTCATCGGCCCATTCCAGACGACTTAATTCCAACAGCATTCCGTGGTGCTCCAATTCTACCTGCTTATCCGCAATCTTTTTTTCCAGACCATCAATATAAGCTTGGGTATCTTTAATCTGCTGCTTTAGTACCTCCTGATTTA
The DNA here is from genome assembly GCA_017521195.1 of Lachnospiraceae bacterium. Lineage (GTDB taxonomy): Bacteria > Bacillota > Clostridia > Lachnospirales > Lachnospiraceae > SFDP01. The sequence goes on along the minus strand of JAFXGP010000029.1, from coordinate 12,421 downwards.
CCGTAGCCTCCTGATACAGTCCCTGATTTTTATTATTTTTATTCAGCTGATCCTCAAGTCCCGACCGACCGGCCGTTAAGTTTAATTGGGTCAATGTCTTTAATTCTGCAAGAGTCTGGGGTTCATAGTTAAGGATTGTACTCCCTTTCTCTACTGCTTCCCCTTTTTTCACCTTAATCTCTCCTATTTCTGTGGAAAGGGGAGAAAAGAAATGGTAGCTTTCCTGAGAAACCACTGTTCCCGTAGTACTTAACTTTTGAAAAAGATCCTTTCGCTCTACGGTTACGGTTTCTATGGGCGGCTCCTTGCTTCCTCCAAAGAGAAAGATACTTCCCACAATTCCCAGACAAAGAATCCCGGTGATTATCCATAGCTTTTTCTTATTTTTCTTCCCTTTCTGCGTATCTTCTTCCCTGTTTTCTTCTTTTTTACTAAATAATTTTTTCACCTTTTTCTCCTATTATCTTCTTAAAAAATTACTTATCCTCTATGATTTTTCCATCTCGCATACGTACCACTCTGGGTGCCTGGGAGGCTATTTCATCATCGTGGGTAATCATGATGAGGGTATGTCCTTCTTCATAGAGATTTTTTAATATTCCCATAATCTCTGTGGTGGAGCCTGAATCCAGATTTCCCGTAGGCTCGTCTGCCAAAATTACAGGAGGAGCCTGGGCTATGGCTCTGGCAATGGCTACTCTTTGCTGCTGTCCTCCGGAAAGCTGGGAGGGTTTATGATCCATTCTTTGTGCTAGTCCCACCTTAGACAATGCCTCCCTGGCCAATCTTCTTCTTTCTTCCTTTTCCACCCCTCGATACAATAGAGGCAGCTCCACATTTTCCAGCGCATTTAACCCGGGAATTAGGTTAAAACCTTGAAAAATAAATCCGATTTCCCGATTTCTGATGTCTGACAGCTCATTATCACTAAGGCACTCCGTTTTCTGTCCGTTTAAATAATATGTTCCGCCGGTGGGAATATCCAGACAGCCTAACATATTCATGAGGGTAGATTTACCGCTGCCGGACTGTCCGATAATGGCCACATATTCCCCTTTATTTATGGTAAGATTAATCCCATCCAATGCCCGGACCTCATTTTCTCCAGGATTGTATATCTTGTACATATCCTTAATTATGATTAATGGTTCCATTTTTTCCCCTTACATTTCCTTATCCTAAAATTTGCTTATGATATTTTCTTTATGATATTGTTGTATCCTTATTACCGGAGTAAATTTTCTTCTATCTCTTATTTATGTAAAAATCTCTATTTTATTCCAGATTTAATTTTTTTGTAAGAATATATTCACTTATCATATAAAGAAGTACTGTGGCTAGTATTTGGATAATCATTCCCACAAGAATACTGAGAAAAAAGCTTTGTATTCCCATGGTAGTACTATCCACAAGAGTTCCGGCAAAAAAAGGAATCTGGCAAAAGCTTACTACACTTGAAATGACCACGTTACTTGCTACTCCTGCCAAAATAGCTGCTCCAATTCGATGCTTCTTTGCCAGCTGTCCAAAGGTAATAGAGGAGGTCAAAAAAACACCGGTATAAATCACACTCACCAAGGACTGTAAAAGCATAAGAATGATCACCGCTTCAACGGAAGGGTAGGATTCTGCAAAGACTGCTTTCAGCTCTGTTTTTAACAGGGATATTCCCACCACAACCTCCTGCCAGTTAAGGCCTAAATTTTTTCCTCCGATTACCAGCCAAAGAAACAGTGCTGAAATTACCCCCACAAATACAATAACCTGCCAAAGGGCTATCATTACTGTTTTGGTAATTAAAATCTGTCTTGGCGTTACCGGTAAGGTATGCAGTAAATAGCCTTCATCGGAATAGGTACTTTTATAAAAATTTACGGCAAAATATACATAAGCTGAAAAGGCTACTCCAATTACACCGGCAATAAATAAAACCATGATAAGCTCTCGAAAAAAGTTTTCGCCCACCACTCCAATTCCCCATACTCTGGTAGATGTGGTCATGCCTGCTATGATAGCCATTATATTCAGAAAAACCAAAAGTAAGGTGGGAACCTTCCACATTCTGAGCCATTCATGCTTCATTAATTTTCCTAACATGCGAACACCTCCCTGAAATATGCATCAATACTCTTATGGTGAGTTTCTCTTACTTCATCTACCGAAGACTGCAGGATTACCTTTCCATTTTTAATAAATACTACCTCATCCAATATCGATTCTACATCTGTAATTAAATGGGTTGCTAAAAGTACCACAGCCTCTTCATTATAATTTTGAATAATTGTTCGGATAATATAATCTCTGGCTGCCGGATCTACACCGGCAATGGGCTCATCTAAAATATAAACAAGAGCCCTTCTGCTCATCACCAGAATCAGCTGAACCTTCTCTCTGGTTCCCTTGGAAAGGGTCTTTAACGGTGCCTTCTCATCAATACCCAGATTTTGCAGCATCTGCCTTGCCCTGCCTTTGTCAAAATCCTGATAGAAATCTTCAAAATAATCCAGCATTTGCTTCACCGTTTTTCCTGCCTGAAGATAGGTTCTCTCCGGAAGATAGGACACCACTGCTTTTGTCTCTACCCCGGGCTTATGGCCATGAATTAAGATTTCTCCTTTGGTGGGACTAAGTAATCCATTCATTAATTTAATTAAGGTGGATTTACCGCTTCCGTTTGGTCCTAATAGTCCAACCACCTTTCCTTTGGTAAAGCTGATATTAAACTCATCAAATACATAATTTTCCTTTCGATAGGAATGGTAGGTGTAGCTTAAGTCCTTGATTACAATCAAATCTTCCATCGGTTATTCTTCCCCTTTCTCTTCTCTGATGAATTCCAGAATCTCTTCTTTTTCAAATCCCATTTCTTTCATTTTCTTTAAAAAATCCTGAATCTGTTCTCTGGCCATATGATTTCTCAGATCCCTTATCCTCTCCTTATCCTCCGTTACCGTTCTGCCGCTGGTTCGAAAGGTAACGATAATTCCCTTTCTTTCTAACTCCTGTAGTGCTCTTTGCATGGTGTTGGGATTCACTCCTGCTTCCTGAGCCAGCTCCCTGACACTGGAAATCTTATCTCCCGCCTGATATTCTCCGGAGCAGATCTGAAGCTCAATTCGTTCTGCAATCTGTAGATAAATAGGTCTGTTAGCCTCTAAGTCCCACATTTTACACCTCCTTATCACCTATTATGGTAACTATTCAGAGCCATGCTGGAAAATCCTTTGGATTTCCTCGTTTTGGCTTCCCGTTACAATAAATACATATCATTATTGTATTAGTTAATTAATACAGTAGTATTATAATATAATTTTACAGAAGATGTCAATCTATTTTTATCAATTTGCTAAATCACAGTAACTATTCAGAGCAAGCTCGAAAATCCTTTGTATTTCCTCGCTGTGGCTTCTCGCTAAATGAATTTATAAAGAGAATTGTTTATGAATGCAAGTATTCAACACAATTCTCTTTATAAATTCATTTATCTCTGAATAGTTACAAATCACAATCTCCTTTAGCTAATCTTTAACGTATGTTAAATGAATAGAGGGATGAGTTATAAAACCTTGGGAAATAGCGGTTTCTCAAGGTTTTATTTGTGGTTGGGATTATGGAGAAATATCGTAAGTTGATGTGAAGTGGTGTGGTTTGGGGCATGAATGGTGTCAAAAATGGTGTAGAAATTTAACGCATGGAGTGAGTTAAAAGACGAAAAGAATTATCTGATACTATATGAGAAACGAAAGAATGACTAGATTTAAGATTCATCAAATATAACAACAGTTACGGGTAAAATAAGTGATAAAAATAGGCAAAATGTATAGAAAAACAGGAATATATGTGCTACAGTATATATGCTAGGTGCAGTCTGCCCATGGCGTATAATAGAAGGTGGTTTATACAATGGCAAATGTGAAAAAAGTATTAGAAACGGAAGTAAATGGATTGAAGGTTAATCTCTTTGAATATGATATTGAAAGCGAAGAGAGTATCAGTCAAATAAAAGAATATTTGATAAATAAAGTCAAAATATCTAAGGTTCATAATACAGCAGAATATGATTTGACATATTATGGAACACAAAATTTAGACCCGGAGTTTGTGGCGAGGTTTAATGAGCAGGTTGCCAGGATAAACATTCCTAAAAAATCATCAATACCTCAGTTTGATGTGCGTAGAGAAAGAGTAACAGAGTGGATAGCACAATATTTATTAGAGCAAGAGTATGGCTGTAAGTTTTACGATGAAGCAGATAAAAGGATAAATTTGAAGGCTGTTGAGATTGATAAACATACAGATGGAATAGATGTTCCGGGAATATGGATAGATAATGATAGGATTCGGTTTGTAGTATGTGAAGTAAAAGCATCTGAGGCAACGAAAATACCATGTGACTCTGTACAATCTTTACAAGAAGATATTCAGAAAGCGATTGATAATGCGGATAATCGGGTTTCAAGAGAAATCTTGGAGTACATGCATGGTATAAGAAATGTTAAAATACAAGATGAGTTGTTAGATAAAATAGTGGGATTTCTAGTACATTTGATTGCTGGAGAAAAGAAAGACTTAGCAGAAAATATAATGTTTTTCCCATTCTTACTTAGAAATAATGAGAAAATTGTTTCGGATATGAACATAGATGATTATAAAAACTTTTCTTTACAGCGAGTAAAAAGAGAAAATGTCGAAAACATAATCTTGGCATTTGAAAAGCGATTCACGGATTTTAGCACCGAGGTTTATGAAGAGGCAATAGGTGAATAGGTATGGAATATATTAAGAGCATAATAAATTCAATAGAAAAAGTATTTGATGTAAGCGAAGAAAATCTTTCTTCGCTTGCTGTTATGCTCGCAGATATTGAAGCGGGACATTTGTATGATAAATTTTCTGCTGAGGAACAAAGGAAAAGATACTTAAATAGCGATTTGCTCTCTAAAGTAAATTTATTGAACGCACTATTAGAAATAATTTTAGAGAATCCGAATATGGATTTAGTCGAAAGTGAAAAACGAAAAGAATTACTCGTAAGTTTGTGCGGAACAGTAGCCTCTTTATATGAACAAGTTTTAGAGCAGACGCATGAGAGTGAATATTGGAATAATATGCCGTATTTGGTTATGTATAGCATGTTGTCATATATGGCAGATCGTCAAACGATGTCGGACTTGATTATTAAGGATTATAGTGCAAAGTTGGCTCAGACAGAGCATTTATATAATGATTCTTTGACGATACGAAAGTTAGAATATGATTCCTATTATTTAATTGTTTTTTTAATGAGTAATATAAGGAATTATGAAGGCTTAATACAATTAAATGCATTTATTGACAGAGCAAATGAAAATTTAAAAAAGGCTCAAAAAGAAGAACTTGCAAAAGAAGAATTAGATATATCTATCGGGTTGAAAATTGCTTCTTATGGAAATGTTATTTATTTGACAACAATTCTAAAGGAATATCTTTTTAGTGGAAATATAGATAATTCAGAAAATCAAGATATTTATAGTGTTATTGATATGTATTCATATAATGCATTTCATTTATTGACAAATGAGAGCATTGATTTAAAGCTTATCGGCCATTTGTTAAGATATGCATATGAGAGAGTGGCAGAAAATTCAATATGGAATATAGCCGAAAAGTCGCCTTTAATAAGAAAATTTATCGAAGAAAACTTATCAACAGGAGACAGATATATTTATTCGTTGTTGCCATCTCAAAGAGAAGTTATCTCAGATGTATTGACGCCTAAAAAGAGTATTGTTGTGGGGATGCCAACGAGTGCAGGTAAGTCATTTCTTGCTGAAATGCAGATATTATTTAGTATTCATAACTATAAAACAGCGGAGTTTAATCCTACAGTTTGTTATGTAGTCCCAACCAATGCATTGATTGACCAAGTTAAATTAGATTTACAAAGTGATTTCAAAGAATTCAATTTTAACATAGAAACAGCATTGCCATACTATGATGTTGATGAAATTGAAAATGAAATTTTGATGCGTGAACATATTGATATTTTGATTAGTACGCCTGAAAAGTTGGAAGCGCTTGTAAGACAAAATCATCCATCAATAAAAAATACACGTTTGGTTATCTTGGATGAAGCCCATAATCTGGGAGATGCTTCGAGAGGATCTAAATTTGAGTTGGTTTTATCATCTATAAAGCAGAATATGAAAGAGGCTAATTTCTTGTTACTAAGCCCCTTTATTAGTAATGCGAAGGAAATTAGTGAGTGGTTGGCTGATTCGCCAAGAAATGCAGATACTATCTCGGTAGAATGGTCGCCAACCAAACAATACATTGGCTGTAATTTGTTGAATAATAAGAAAACAGAATCAGTCCTTCAGTTTTATAAGTCACCAAGAAATCAATTAGGAACAGAGAATGTTGAAATTGCGTTGAGTTTAAGCCCGCAAGATGTGAAAACAGAACTAGATCATGATAGGGTTGATAATGCTGTTCGACTTTGTGTGGTTTTAAATGATTTTATTGAACAAGATGGGAATATTCTAGTATTGTGTGGTGGAAGAAGCACAACGTTGAAACTGGCTCTGGATGTAAAGTGCTTTTTTGAAACCAAGAATATGTTGCCGGATATGAGTGAAGATGAAGAGATTCAACGAGCAATAGAAATTGTAAGATTGGAAAACGGAGAAGATGATTCTTTAGTTGAATTCTTGAAATTTGGTATTTGCTATCATAATTCGGGTCTGTCAAGTATTGTTAAAGAAACTATTGAGGAACTGGTTAGAAACAATAAGATTAAGATTATTTTTGCCACTACTACGCTTGCACAAGGAATGAATTTCCCAATAAATACAGTCATTTTTGATACTGTTAAATTGCGGAATAAAGGAAACTTGTCTAACGCTGAGTTTTGGAATATAGCTGGACGTGCTGGAAGAGCATACAAGGATAAAGAAGGGTATATAATCCTTTCGTATGCCAGTTCGCCGAAGGAGACAAAGGCTGCGGTAATAAGATACATCGAATCGGATTTGAAAGAGGTGATCTCTTCATTGAATGCCTTCTTTACCGGAAATACAGCGATAAGTCTTGATTATAATGTGTTGAAAGACCCGAAAATGCGCCGATATTAAATCTCTTGCAATATATAAACCATATTTTAAATATTAGTTATGATTATGACATTAATCCAAGAGATGTTGCTAAAATCAGAGGTATATTAACGGATTCATATTTGTATCATAGTTTGAGCAAGCAAGAAGGTTTTATTAACGCGCAGACTAAGTTGAATACGTTTGTAGCACAGTATATTCGTCATGTTAATGCTAATAAAAAGGAAGATATGGCAAAAGCAGATGAATTAGGTATTAGCGACATAAGTTATACAAAGGTTAAATCTATAATAGGAGCTTTTATCAATAGTTTGAAAGCAAATGGTGATCATGAGTATAAGGCGTCAGAAATCATACTTCAAACAAAGAATGTTGAGCGTTTAACAGAGATTATAAATATTATTGCAAAAATTCCGGAAATTAAAATTGAGATGTTGGGTCAGGGTAATTTGGATCCAGAAAGTATTGCCAAGTTGCTTATGGGATGGGTGAATGGCGATAAAGTAAGGGATATTGCAAAAAACATCAAGAGAGCTGGACAGAGTGATGAAGAAGTAATTTCCTTGTGTAATCGATATCTTAATAGCCAAATGAAATCTTATATGCCATGGGGTATGAATATATATCAGGCAGTAAGCTATGATTTGCAGACTGAGAATGCTCAAATGCTTCCTTCCTATATTTATTATGGTGTATCCAGTAAGGAAGCTGTAATCGTGTCGAAACTGGGAGTCCCACGATTTGCGGTGGGCAATGTTCTGAGGGTGTTGAAAGAGAAGTACGCAGAAGTGCCAATTAGTGTAGAACATATTGGGCAATTAAAAGGAATTGTGGCAGGGATAGATGCAACTGATTATCAAGTTGAAAATGTATCCGGTAAAGTGATAAAGGAGATTGTTGATAAAAGGATAAAGTAGATTTGCAATTAGGAGATGGTCGTATATATGGCCATCTCCTTTTAGGAATAACTATATGAGGAGGATTTTATGAGAGTTACTGAGGAATATGCAGAGCAGTAGAATGTTAGCGCAAAATATTTTTATGATAGAGGATATTACACATGGATGGCGAGTGCAATAGAGAACCATGATATAGTAGTAGAAATTGGTTGTGGAACAGGATATAGTACCTTATCTTTGATTGAAAATGGTCATAGAGTAATTGCGATAGAAAAGAATAAGGACTGTATTGAAAAAGCGAAAAGATTGTTGCAAAGCAGGAATGTCGATAAAGAAAAAATAGTCTTTTTAGAGGGTGGATATTGCAGAGGCGGAATTTAGAGAAAATCTAATATCGTCGTTTTCATTTGATGCAGTAGTTTGTTGGAATGTAGGTACATACTGGAGCAAAGAGATGATGGAATAACAGCTTAAATCTGATTGTGATGCAACGGGAAATCAATGAACTGAAAACCGATGCATCCCGAAAAGATACCGATGACTTTGAAAGCGTATCAGATTTTAAAGAGACAGCTACTTTGGAAGCGTGGCGTTGAAGCAAAAGGCTACAAAGCATCGGAGGGCTTTGAGGACTTGGTGTTTACTACGACGAAGAATACACCAATCAGTCCAAGAGACACAACAGTAGTAATGAAGTATATCTTTAAAAGGATTGCTTTAAAAGAACACCACAATTCGAACCATTATCACCGCATACACTTAGGCACACATTTTCAACAAGGTGTATAGAGAGGGGCATGAACCCCAAAACATTGCAGATTATTCTGGGACATTCTACAATCCAAATCACAATGAATCTCTATTGCCATGTAACAGACGATATGCTCATATCTGAAATGAGCAAGTTTGAAGCCGGAGCGAATAATGACAATCAATCGATTGGTGTCAAAGTGGTGTAATCCATCAATCCAATATCAAAAAATCCTTATTTTCCAAGGAAAAATTACCACATTTAACAAAACTTTAACTTATGTTAAGAATCAATAAAGGAGCTGTCGCACTAAGCAAAACTACTACAAGACAGGTTGTTTATCTAGTACATCTTGTATATATTTGGCTTAATGCAACAGCTCCCATAAGGCAAATTTCAGGTAAATATATTTTCTTAATCTTATCTATTCCTAAAAATAGAAATTGCTGTTCCCAAAGCAATTAAGGCAACGGTACTGATTCCCAAAGTCAGGAAGAAAAGTCCATAATTTTGCTTCTTAGGGATTTCTATCTCTGCCATAGTTTTTCTCTGTGTATCAGCTTTTTGGGCCAAAGCCTCTTTACTTTGAATGGTTTCCTTTTCTCTTTTTACTACTTCCGGATCTTCTTTTACTCCATTTTTTTGATCATCATCCTGATCCTTTTTATAGGAAGAGCTAAAATTGGCCTCTGTATTTTTTGTGCTTTTTAAGGCAGGATCTATGGTTTTAATCTTTGGCTGCACCTTCCCGGTATTGGATGATGCAGGCTGAGAATGTTGTGTGGCTGTGCTTTGACTTGTTTGCGCTACGGAATTTGTCTGCGAATTATTCTGTACCACGGCAGGCTTACTTATTTCCTTCCAGGCGACTAAAAGAGGAGAGGTTCCCACAAGTTCAAATTCAAGGTAGGACTGGCCATCTTTTTTTATTTCTACCACCTTGGGATTTTCCACCTGGCCTGCTGTGCGGTAAAAATGGTGATCACTGAACATGTGAAGCACGGTATAATCATGGGTATCCACACTGGTTCCTTCCGGTACTGCCATCCTTACCTTAAGTCTTCCATCTTGGGGAAACTCCTCCTTAGCGGCTTTTCTCCACTGTTCCTTCTGATTTTTTCTTGCCAGGAGGGAAACTTCATAAAGCTTGGAATTTTTTGATTCAAAGCCGGTATTTAAGCTTTTTAACAGGGTGTAAAGGGTATCTTCAATTTTAAATACGCTGGTAAAACCTTTTTCCTGCAGGGAAGGAGTGATTCCCTCTGCACTGAAGCCGGCTCTTATCTCCAGCTTTGTTTCCACTTTTTCCTGAGGCCTTATGGTCTCAGGCTTTTGCAAGATATTTCCTGTAGTCTTAATTTCTTTTTGGGTTAATTCATACTCTGTATTTTTCAAGGTAATCACGACCTGTACTTCTTTTGCTGTGCCTACAGAAGGATCTTTAAAGCTTGCAGCAGCTTCATTGGAAATCATCAGATTATGATTACTTCCGTCACTAAATAAAATCTCTTTTACCTTTACGTTTACCGTTCCATCGTAAAGCTTATCTTCAATTAAAATGCGGGAAACAGATACCGGAATTGACTTTGGCTTCTGAGGTAAAACTTCTTCCTCAATGCGCCCAGAAAAATCTGCTGTTTGATTTTCTCCTAAAAAAAGCTTTCCCTCTCCCACATAGTCCTTAAATTTCAGATTGCTTCTTATTTTCGATAAATCAAGAATTGCTCCTGCCTCCACCAAAAGGCTTGCCTTATCATGATAAAAATAGGAATCGGAAGTTAAACTTACATGGCCGGATAAAATCTCTATATTTCCGCCATTTCTCAAAGAAAAAGATTTCTCTTCCTGTTCACTTCCCTTATAAACAACAGTGGCTGATTTTTCCTCTCCTATGAAGGCATCTATGGTTCCCAGCTGCACTTTTGGTGAGCTGATAATTATCGTTACCGGTAAAGCTTTTTCATTCTCCGCCTCATTATCAGTAAAATTTCCTGCATAAATATCATCTACAAAGGTGCTTTCTGATAAAAGCACTACTCCATGATCGCCTGTTCTGTAAAGAGCAGTTCCCTGGAGTACAAAAGCTCCTGCATAAATATCCACCGGGCTCTCACTGAATAAGGTACTCACATTATTTAAGATCAGTTCATGGTAATTTAAAATGATACTATTCCCTGAGGTTTTCGTAAATCTTAAATCACAATCATTAATAACAAGATCACCTTCCAAAATCATTGCCTGACTGCTTAAGGATAAAATATAATCATTTCCATAAATAGTCACACTCCTCGGAATGACCAAAGGCTCTTGCTCTTCTCTATCCTGGAAAATATCCTCCTGCAAATAGATTTCAGAAACAGAAGCCTCCATCAAAGCCTCCTGAAATTCCTGAAAATTATAAACCTGTCTGCTGTTTTCTTCAGCTCTTGCCTGTATGGAACTGCCAAGCATCATGCATATTGCTGCTATGGTAAAACTTACATAAAGTATTCCTTTTTTCATAAAACTCCTTTTTCTTTTGTCTGCTTTCGTTTAACCGTTTCAATCTATAGATGGAGTTTTATTTTGAAAGTTTCATCCTCTAATAATTTTTTCCCTTTTTGCCAGAATATCATGGGATATAGTAAGTTTCCCCAAATAAAACCATCAGAATTTCCTCTGCATTTTTATAACGTAAGCCTTCTGCATCCTGCAGGATCTTTGAACTCCATCGCATTCTGTGGGCAGTTTCCAGATACGTTGTGTCACAGCTAATGTCAGGATATTTTTCGTACCAGTGAGGGTAATATTTTGCCATATATTTTGCCGCCAGGGTTTCTGCCATACTTTTATCCTTTCCATAAAGCTTTGTTCCTGCAAGGGTTACTCCCGGCGGTGAGGAATGAAGCAGAACCACACTGCCATCCTGGCAGGCTCCTACCACCATCCATACATGATCCTCCATACTCATCACATCTCCCGGCTGCCAGTCTGTTACCTGCTTATTTTTCGTATAATCTCCCAGACCTTTATCCGCTAAAGATTTTGCCATTTGTGAGGCCTTTGTTACATAGCCCTCTTTTTCGTTTTCTGTTTCCAAAAGGTTATAGACTACCCAGCCTATATAGCCGGAGCAATCCAATCCCTGATGAATTTGGTATCTGGTTGTTTCATAATCATAAAAAGCCCCCTGTTTTTGGGCAAACTCTTCCCATAAGGGACTAAGGCCTATTCTTCTTGTCTCTTCTCCTGCACCATTATCCTCCTCATTCCAGCCTCCTCCCCAGACATACATGGTTTTTCCCACAGGCTGGAGTGCTATATTTAATAGTTCTTTCAAAGAAGGCTCTCCCTTAAGACTTTGTTCTCTTCTTCCTTTTTCTTCCATTTCTTTTGACATAAAAAAAAGTAAAATTAAAAAACAGACAGATATCATGAATAGCAGAAGTTTTTTCATTTTCTTACTTCTCCCGATTTTCAACGTTATCAATCTATTTTATGTAATCCTATTTGTTTTTAGACTGTCTTTTCTTATAGAGGATACAGAGTCATACCATCAATTGACACTCCCCACAGCTAAAGCAGGGGGATTCTTGCTTCAATCACTACAGCATCGGCTAATATCTTACGATATTGCAATGTCTTACACAGTGTCCACAAGCTAGATTATACTGTTCCCGTATGTCCTACGGTGCAGTTTA
>JAFXGP010000028.1 GCA_017521195.1 Lachnospiraceae bacterium | reverse complement strand
GCAAAAGTTAACTGCTACGGTTCCAACGACGTTTGTGAAGGTGTAGCTATCATGCACAAAGAAGGTGTAGACGTATCTATCACAGGTAACTCTACTAACCCTACAAGATTCCAGCACCCGGTTGCAGGTACATACAAAAAAGAATGTATCGAACAGGGTAAAAAATACTTCTCTGTAGCTTCCGGTGGTGGTACAGGACGTACACTTCACCCAGATAACATGGCTGCAGGTCCAGCTTCTTACGGTATGACAGATACTATGGGACGTATGCACTCTGATGCTCAGTTTGCCGGTTCTTCTTCCGTACCTGCTCACGTAGAAATGATGGGTCTTATCGGCGCAGGTAACAACCCAATGGTTGGTATGACAGTAGCAGTTGCAGTTTCTATTCAGGAAGCTAGTGAAAACGGCAAGTTCTAGACCGAAAGCAACTTAATGAAAACGAGCCGTTAGGCGAAGTTTGAATTTAGTGCGAGGTCGTTCCTGAACCTTAACGAATGCGAGTTGTAAACGAAGCATGAGTTTAGTTGAAGGAACATCCGAAAGCAACTTAACATGATATTTAAGCCACTTAAGCTATTTGGTTAGTTTGAGTGGCTTATTTTGTCTCTTTCACTGACACAGTGAGTTTGGAAAAATTTGCAAAAATGAATGTGAGTAATGCAAGAATAAATTATGGAGGTACAAATGGGAAAAAAAGATACCTTAGTAATTATAGGAAATGGTTTTGATATTTGGCAGGGATATAGAACAAGTTATTTGGAATTTCAAAAATATTATTTGAAAAATCGTGATAATATTTTGAAAAAATTACATATAAAAAAACATGTATATATAGATGAGGATGGACAGAAGACAGAATTAACTGATGTGGAAATAATTTATGGAAATCCTTTTAATCCAAATGAACTTGAAGATGAGTTTTGGGGAACTTTTGAGACATCCCTTGATGATATAGATGCAGAAACTATAAATGCATATTTTGGAAAAGATGCAAAAGGGTTGCGAAATATGCGAAAAAGTATAAGAAATGCGAATCGTATTCTGAAGGAAGCATTTTGTAGTTGGATAAAAGAAGTACATATCGAAAGTTCAAAATCACAGTATGATTTTGGAGATAATTGTTTATTTATTAATTTTAATTATACAGATACACTTGTGAAACGTTTGGGGATAAAAGAAGATGATGAATATCATATTCATGGTGAGGCAAAAGATAAAAAATCAATTATTTTCGGACATGCATCTCATCCACAGTTACCTGAACAAATGTTATATAAAATGGGAGGAAGATTTCGTGGTTTATATTATATCGAAGAAATCTTGTATTATACTGATAAACATGTAGAAGATAATATGCAGGCACTTTGTATGTTTTTGGCAGTTCATGGTACATACGCACAAGATATTAAGCATATATATGTTCTGGGACATTCTATGAGTCTCCCGGATATTCAATATTTTATGTTTCTAAATGATGCTACAAAAATTCCGGATGAGGAAGAAAAAGATAATGAAGATGACATAAACGATTATGATGAAACGGATGAATTATTTCAACGCTTACAGTATGCAGTAAATCATACAGGATATAGTCTGGAAGATGAGGACATTGAGGAAGAACAAAAACAAGCAGTTATTCGTCAATATCAAAAAGAACAAAAGGACAGAAATAACGAGTATGAAAAAATGTTCGTAAATATTATGAAGAAGAAATGTAAAATAGATATAAGTCAAAATATAGTTACAACGCAAGAACGTAAAGAAGATGCTATGTGGCATATATCCTATTATAGTGAAAATGATAAGATATGGATTGAGGAAATAATGGGATTGATAGGTTGTAAAAATTTCTGTATGCATTCCACAATAGAGGAATGCATACAGAAATTTCGATGTTAATGGAAGTATAGGAAAATTATACTGTTAGTTAAGGGATAAAAATGTTATAATTGCGAAAAGTACGTTCGGAAAGAGAGGACCTATTTATGATTAAAAATGAACCAAAGATTAAAAATCCATTAATTGTAGCTATCAGAGAACAGTTGGAACATAGGGCTTTATGGATGTATCTGCTTTGTGATGAAGCTAAGAAGAAAGGATTAGATTCTAAAGAGTATGCGCCGGAAGCTATCAAACGTTGCGGCCTGTATCAGGGAGCAAGTTTACGTAAAAAAGCCGGTGGAGGAGCATCTTTAAAAGGATTGAAAAAAACATTATTTTCCAAATTTGCACAATGGGTATTTGAAATGGATATCAAACGTGTAGAAGATGATCATCTGGATATTGATTTTCATTATTGTCCATTGGTAAAAGCATGGCAGAAACAGGGATGCAGCGATGAAGAAATTAAAATTTTGTGCGATCAGGCTATGTGCGGAGACAGAGGTATTGCACAAAGTTTTGGTTGTGAACTGGATTTGCCTAAAACTATTGCAAACGGAGATGATATTTGTGAAATCCGTTTTGTAAGAAGAGCGAAATAGTTGATATATTGGTAGTCGTACCATAGATTTTATGATAAAATGTAATGGTAATATTTTTACATAGAGATGAAATGAGGGTAAACAAATGAACAAGATTATTGAATTATTTGACATTGAGGGGAAAATTGTAGACTGTGGGAATCATGGTGATGGCTATATCAATGATACTTATGCGGTAACTTGCGAAAAGGAAGATGGAAGTAAGATTCGTTATATTTTACAGAGAATTAATCATGATATATTCAAAGATCCGGAAGGTCTTATGAATAACTTCGTTTTAGTTTGTGATTATTTGAAAGACATTGTAAAAGCACAGGGTGGAGATCCCAGTAGAGAAACTTTAACCGTAATTCCAACTAAAGACGGAAAAAACTTAGTAAATGTTGATGGTAAATATTATCGTATGTTAACCTTTATTGAAGATACTGTTTGTCATCTTGTTTCCCAAGGAACGGAAGATTTCTATAAATGTGCAAAAGCATTTGGTAACTTCCAGTATATGTTAAAAGATTTTCCTGCTGAAAAATTAATTGAGACTATTCCTAATTTCCACAATACACCAAAGAGATTTGAAACATTTTTAAAAGCTGTAGAAGAAAATAAGAGTGGAAGAGCTCATTTGGTTCAGGATGAGATTAACTTTATCATGGAGCGAAAAGCAGTTACAGACTCCTTAATTGATTTGTTAAATGCGGGAGAAATTCCTTTAAAAGTTACACATAACGATACAAAACTTAGTAATATTTTAATGGATGCAAAAACAGACGAATCTTTATGTGTGATTGACTTAGATACTATTATGCCGGGGCTTGCTGCATATGATTTCGGTGATTCTATCCGTGCAGGCGCTTGTTACAGTGCAGAGGATGAAACAGATCTTTCTAAAGTATATGTTGCATTAGAACTCTTCGAGGCTTATGTAAAAGGATTTATCGAAGGGTGTAAAGATGGATTAAGTGCAAAAGAAATTGAAACTCTTCCGTTAGGTGCGAAAGTAATTACTTTAGAACAGGGAATCCGTTTCTTAAGCGATTATTTAGACGGAGACTTATATTACAAAACACAATATCCGGAACACAACCTTGACCGTACAAGAACACAGTTGAAATTAGTTGCAGACATGGAAGCTAAATGGGATGAAATGAATGCAATTGTTAAAAAATATAGCTAAGTATAATTTGTAACATTATAGAAAAGCTCTTTGCTAGAGATAAGCAAGGAGCTTTTTTTTAAAAGTATTACTAAAAGAATTGATTTGAAAAATTTATATGTTAAAATAATATAGTAAAATAAGGAGGAGTATGTTTTGAAAACAGTAAAAGGTTTTAGCAAGTTTCTTTTAGCCGGAATTGTTGCAAGTGTGATTATTTCAATTATCTTATGTGTGTATAGTCTTACACCTATTCATATAGAAAACCCTGATAAAAATACGGATTATATATGGGAACCGAATTCACGTTGGATAACTATGACAGAAGGAATCGGCGGTGGAAAATATGATGCCAATGGATTTAATAATGTGGAAGTAATGGAAAATCCGGATATTATCATTGTTGGTTCTTCACATGTAGAAGGAAGAAATGTTACCCAGAAGGAAAATATGAGTTATCTTCTTAATGAAATGTTCGAGGGAAAGCATGAAATATATAATATGGGTATTTCAGGACATCATTTTTATAAAACATGTCAGTATCTTCCTGCCAGTTTGGATAGATTTGAAGTAACTCCCAAATTAGTACTTGTAGAATCTGCCATCGTAGAGTTGTCGAAGGATCAAGTAGAAGCAGCAATAAATGGTACTGTTGAATTTTCTCTAAGTCATAGTGAAGGATTAATTGCTCTTTTACAGAAAATTCCGTTCTTGCGTGTATTTTATTCTCAAATAGAGGATGGGTTGTTTGATTTGTTTATGCCGGAATTACAACCGGAAGTTATAGTGACACCGATATCTGAAGGAACTACAGAGTCTCAGATTAATGTTGATGAAGAAGCTTATGAGCTTATGTTTAATTATCTGGCATCTATAGAAGAAGAATATGACACAGAAATTGTAATTTTCTTCCATCCGGAAGAAGTGTTGGAAGAAGATGGAACAATTAGTTTTAAGAATAACCAACATGTCTCTGCTTTTGCATCAGAAGCTTTCAAAAATGGAATTGATTTTATTGATATGACATCATATTTTGAAACTATGTATTATGAAGAACATAAAGTACCACATGGATTTATAACAGGAAAAGCTGCTTTTGGTCATATGAATGCAGACGGTCATAGTGCTATTGCAGATGTTTTGTATGATGTAATTACTAAAATGGAGGAACAGTAAAATGCAAATGATAAGTTTTGTGTTGATTGGTTTTGTTATCCTGATTTTTTGCTTGTTATGTGTAAGCAAGAAATTAATAAGTGATATAGAAAAGAACATTGCTGTTTCTAACTGGATTCTATTAATTGCCAGCTATGTTTTTGTTATATATGCAGATTATCGTTTTGCGATTGTGTTGGGATTGATTACCATTTCGTCTTGGTTTTTTGCAAAATATGAAAAGTATAGTTATGTGGGCGTTATAATTGCATTAGCATCTCTTGGGTATTTTAAATATACCAACTTTTTTATTGATACTTTTGCACATATTTTTAATTTAGAATATGAGAGACTTAGCATAATTTTACCAATTGGTATTTCTTATTATTCTTTTAGTGCAATCAGCTATGTAGTAGATGTTAAAAGAGGAAGAATTAATAGCAGAGATTTGAAGTCAGTAGCATTATATCTGGCATTTTTCCCTAAAATAACTTCAGGACCGATTCAGAAAAGTAAAGAATTTTTTGAACAGATGGATACTGACAGAAAAGTAGATTTGAATAGTCTTTTTACAGGTGTTCAGATATTTATGTTTGGATTGGCTAAGAAAATTGTATTAGCTGATCGGTTGGCAATTTTTGTAGAACAGGTATTTACGACTCCGATGGCTTTTGGAAGTTTAACAGTATTCCTTGCAGGAGTAGCATATTTTTTCCAGATTTATTTTGATTTTTCAGGTTATTCTGATATGGCAGTAGGTGTGGCAAAAGTTTTGGGATTTGACTTACCTAAGAATTTCAATCTTCCGTATATGGCTCATAATATTACAGAGTTCTGGAAAAGATGGCATATGTCTTTGTCTGCATGGTTACAGGATTATGTATATATTTTCTTTGGCGGAAACAGAAAAGGAGAAGTCAGAACATATGTTAATTTATTTTTAACAATGCTTTTTGGGGGACTTTGGCATGGAGCAGCATGGAATTATATTATTTGGGGTGTATTAAATGGCTTTGGATTGTCTGTGCATAAATTATGGATGAAATATACCAAAAGTAACGAAAAAGAGCAGAATTTATTAGTAAGTATCATATCTATTGTGTTATCTGATTTATTCTTTATTTTCACTTTAATGGTATTTAGGGCAGAATCTCTCTCTAAGGCATGGGTTATATTAACAAGAATGGTTAGTTTTGAGGCCGGTTTAGAACATGTATATTTTTGGTTGATTGTTACAGTTGTTATATTTGCAATAGCATGCGTTGCTGCATATATTAAATCCAAAGATAACGTTATTGTAGGTAAATTCAAAAATGTAAGCAGAATGGAAGGGTTTTATCCGATAATGGATTTAACCAAACTTCCCGGTTTAATTCTTTTTTTGGTATTTTGTGGATTGACCTTATGTCTTGCATATACAGGAGGAAGTCCGTTTATTTACGGTAAATATTAAAAATGATGGATTCAATAGCTGTAATGATATTGAATTAAAATTATTTTAGATAAAAGGGTTGAAACGGGGAAAAATGAACTATACGAAAGAACAAATAGAATTTTTTAAAAGTCTTGATTTTCTGAAGCTGGGACAAGCTATAAACAGAGAACAATGGCAGGCTGCAGCTATGACCATCCGACGGTTGGATATGAAAGCAAAAGAAGTGGGAATGAATGATTTTGAAAGGAACTTCATCGGGATAAGACAATGTATTAATCGCAAGGATTCTAATGAGGCGAAACAGATATTGGCTGTGGTAGTTAACAAGAGAGCAAAGCATTTAAATGTGATTTCAGAACAAGCAAATATATTGTAATTATAATAGAAGATAGTTTTTTATTAACCTATTAATTTTAATATTACTAAACCCGAGATTGGATAGAGGAGCGTACCTATGATTAAAGCTGTATTCTTTGATGTGGATGGGACTTTGGTTTCACATAAATCAAAATCGATTCCGGATAGTGCTAAACAGGCCTTGATAACTTTAAGAAAAAAAGGAATAAAAGTATTTCTTTCAACAGGACGTCATATTCGTGAGTTAAAAAATATGCCAACCAATGAAATCGAGTTTGATGGATATATTCTTTTAAACGGACAATTAGGCTTGGACGAAAATCAAAATATTGTTTTTTCGAATGCTTTCAGTAAAGAAGATGTGGATGGATTATTAGATATTTTTCATAAGAAAGAATATCCCTTTGTTTTAGTGAATGCAGAGGGGCATTATATGAACTATATCAATGAGTTTGTTGAAATAGCAATGGAAGGTGTATCGACACCGATTCCACCGATTAGAGAGTATCGGGGAGAAGAATTATATCAGGCAACGGTATTTGTATTACCGGAAGAAGATGAAATTTTTTCGAAAAAACTACCGCGGGGATGTAAAATGGCAAGATGGGGAATGCATGGAGCAGATATTATTGCTACAGAAGGCGGTAAAGCAGTAGGAATGAAGTTTTTTAGTGAGCTTCTTGGAATTTTACCGGAAGAGATGATGGCTTTCGGAGATGCCCAGAATGATATGGATATGATTGAATATGTAGGAATCGGCATTGCCATGGGGAATGGAGAGGAATGTTTGAAGCAGATCGCAGATTATGTTACTTCAGATGTAGATGAAAATGGTGTATTTAATGCTCTTCATAACTATAATCTTTTAGACTGAAATATTTACAGTAATTGGAAGTGGGAATCTTAATGAATTGATGTTCTATTCTTGCGAAATTAATAAGAATATGATACATTGTATAAAGTTATTTTAATTTTAGGTAATGATAGAAATAAGTTAAGAACATAAGTATTTGATAAGAGAAAAGGAAGAATTATGTTAAAAAAATATGTCTTGATGTTAGTTACAATTATATCAATGTTATTCTTTGCCGGATGTGGTGAAAGAGAAGAACTTACAGTATTTAAAGAGCAAATCGATAATTTTTATACAGAAGTATCTGCATTGGAAACAGAAATGAATTCTATTACAGAAGATTCTGAGAATGCGGTTTCCACTTTATTAGTTAGTTTGGAACAGATGAGTGAACAATTTCAGAAATTGGCAGATTTAGATGTGCCGGCAGAATTTATTAGTGTGGAAGATTTAGCAGATGATGCTGCTTCTTACATGTACGAAGCAGTGAGGTTATATGGTGAGGCATATGAAGAGGATTATGTCAGTGACTCATTAATTCAGGCAGCTACTGATAATTATGAAAGTGCTATGAAACGTATTAATTATATTGCAGCTCTTTTACAGGGCGAGATTCCGGAAGGTGCAACTGTAATAGAAGATGATGGTACTGAATTTGAGCCTTATGTAGAAGAATAAGCTAGAATTATATATTAAAGAGCAATTATGATTAAAAAATCATAGTTGCTTTTCTTTTTTTAGTTACTGTGTTAAAGTAAAGTAGTATATTTTTTGAAATAACAATTAAATGATAATGTGTTTTTATATAACATCATAAGCGGATAAGGAGATATAGCCATGACAAAGCAGCAGTTTAAGGAATTATTGAATGATCAACTATTATTTTTAGATGGTGCAACAGGGTCTAATTTGCAAAAAAGGGGAATGCCAAGTGGTGTTTGTCCTGAGAAATGGATTTTAGAAAATGAAGATATTTTTATAGGATTACAAAAAGAGTATATTGAAGCAGGAACCAATGTTTTGTATGCACCTACATTTACTTCCAATAGAATTAAGTTACAGGAATTTGGTTTAGAAGATCAGATTGGTGAGATTAATCATAAGTTAGTAGCTTTATCAAAGAAGGCTGCAGGGGGAAAAGCCTGGATTGCCGGTGACCTTACTATGACAGGTCAGCAATTAAAACCTATGGGAACAATGGATTTTGAAGAATTAGTAGATATATACAAAGAGCAGATTATTTATTTGACGGAAGCCGGAGTTGATTTGTTGGTTGTAGAAACTATGATGAGTTTGCAGGAAAGCAGAGCAGCTCTTATAGCAGCCAAAGAAGTGAGTAATCTTCCTGTTATGGTAACTATGACTTTTGAAGCAGATGGAAGAGCATTGTATGGGACGGATGTATTAACTGCGGCCATTACTTTAGAAAGTTTAGGAGCTGATGCATTTGGAATTAACTGTTCTACAGGACCTGTTCAAATGATTCCTATGTTCGAAAAAATCCAATCCGCGGTAAAAATACCATTAATTGCAAAACCAAATGCAGGTATGCCTGCTTTAGACGAAGAAGGAAATACTGTTTATGGACTTGGATGTGATGATTTTGCAAGAGAAGTTAAAATGCTTTGGGAAAGAGGGGCTTCTATATTAGGTGGGTGTTGTGGTACAACTCCGGAGCATATTAAAGCAATGATTTCTTTAATGAAAGATGAAAAACCTAAGAAAAGAATTTATGAAAAGAAGTGTCATGTGACTAGTGAACGCAAGACGGTCTCTTTTGATATTGATAGTCCTTTTATGATTATAGGTGAGAGGATTAATCCTACCGGAAAGAAAAAGTTACAGCAAGAACTCCGTAATGGTTCTATGGAAATGGTTTTGGAATTTGCAGAGAGTCAGGAAGAAAAAGGAGCAAGCATTCTGGATGTTAACATGGGTATGAGTGGTGTGGATGAAAAGGAACTCATGTTAAAAGCGATAGAGGAACTGTCCCAAGCTACTAATTTACCATTATCTATAGATTCCAGTTATGTGGAAGTATGTGAAGCTGCTTTGAGAAGATATCCGGGAAGAGCTCTATTAAATTCCATATCCTTGGAACAGGAAAAAATTGAAAAGTTATTACCGATTGCAAAAAAATATGGTGCAATGTTTGTACTTTTACCTTTGTCTGATAAAGGATTACCTGAAAGTCTGGAAGAAAAGATTTCTATTATTAAAGAGATTTTAGATAAAGCTTATGCGCTGGGCTTTGACAAGGAAGATATTGTAGTAGACGGACTGGTAACTACCGTAGGTGCTAATAAAATGGCAGCTTTAGAAACTTTAGAAACTATTAAATATTGTAAAGAAAACGGATTAACAACTACTTGTGGACTTTCTAATATTTCTTTTGGTTTGCCGGAAAGAATTGTGGTAAATACCACTTTTTTAACTATGGCAATCAGAGAAGGGCTTACTATGGCTATTGCTAATCCAAATCAGGATTTATTGGTGGCATCTGCTTTTGCCAGTGATTTGTTACTAAATAAAGAAGGTAGTGATATCCGTTATATTGAAAAAATGCAGGATATTTCTATATCAGCTACAGCAGTTTCTAAAACAGAAAATGCCGGTTCAAAAGAAACAAATAAAGTTGCTAATATACTTTATGAAATGGTTTTAAAAGGGAAGAAGAATACCATAGCCGAGGAAACAGAAAAATTACTTAGTGCGGGTGCAGATGCCGGCGAGTTATTAAATAACAGCTTGCTGCCTGCTATCAATGATGTGGGTGATTTTTTTGATAAAGGAAAATACTTTCTTCCACAGTTAATAGCAAGTGCAGAAGCCATGAAAAATGCGATTGAAATATTACAGCCTAAATTATTGCAGGAACATGATAAACAGGATATGCCTACAATTTGTTTTGCTACTGTAGAAGGAGATATCCATGATATTGGAAAGAATTTAGTAGTTTTGATGCTTCAGAATTACGGCTACAATGTTGTTGACTTGGGAAAAGATGTTGCTAAGGAAGCAATTGTGGAGAAAGCAATGGAAACCAATGCTTCTATCATTGGTTTGTCAGCACTTATGACTACTACTATGCAGGAAATGAAAGCGGTTGTGGATTATGCAAAAGAAAGGGATTGCAAGGCTAAGATTATTATCGGCGGTGCTGTAATTACAGAAGATTATAAAGAACAGATCGGAGCTGATGGGTATGCTAAGGATGCAGCAGAAGCAGTAAAAGTAGTACAAAAGCTTTTGGCATAGTAAACAATAACTAAGAGTGTTAGTTTGATTGCCCAAACAGTTTGGCAATAGGAAAGGGAAATCTATATTATGGAAGATAATAATATTAAGAATTTAATTGATGATATCCGTGAACAAAATGAAGTCGAAAGAAAATATTTGAAAAAGCAGTTAAATATGATGAAAGCATTGATGTTTGCCATGGCGGGAATTTTTCTCACAATATTGATTGCAGTAGCAGTTTTGGTTCCGAAACTTGCGTTAACATTAGATAATGCTAATGTTGCTCTGGAGCAGATTTCCTATACTGCAAATCAGATGGATGATGTATTAATCAGTGTAGAATCATTAGTGGAAGATAGCAGTGAAGAGGTAACTCGTGCACTGGAAAATATGAATAGTATTGATTTTGAGAAATTGAACAAATCTATTGATGACTTTAACAGTGTGATATCTCCCTTATCTGACTTTTTTGGAAGATTTAAATAATTTTTGTATTGAATTTCGTGCTTTAGTGTGTTAAAATGTTTGAAAATGTTGTCGAGGAGGACCAATTATGAATGGTGCGGATTTATTGGTAAAATGTCTGGAAAAAGAAGAAGTAGATGTTGTTTTCGGTTATCCGGGAGTAGCAATTTGTCCTTTTTATAATAGTATTTTAAGTTCGGAAGTAAAAACAGTTTTGATACGTACAGAGCAGAATGCTGCTCATGCAGCCAGCGGTCTTGCAAGAGTAACAGGTAAAGTAGGGGTATGTGCAGTTACCAGCGGACCCGGTGCAACAAACCTGATTACCGGTATAGCAACTGCGTATGCAGACAGTATTCCGTTGGTTTGTATTACGGGACAGGTAGACTCGTCTTTGCTTGGCAGTGATGTATTCCAGGAAGCAGATATTACAGGTGCATCAGAATCCTTTGTGAAATATAGTTATCTTGTAAAAGATGCGGAAGATATTCCGAGAATTATGAAAGAAGCATTTTATATTGCTAATACCGGAAGAAAAGGACCTGTTTTAATTGATGTTCCTATCGATGTACAAAACCAGGTGGTTACAAAATTCCGTTATCCGGACGAAATAAAAATGCGTACTTATAAACCTACTGTTAAAGGAAATATTGTACAGATTCATAAGGTAGGAAAAGAATTAGAAAAAGCTAAAAGTCCGATTATTTGTGCCGGTGGAGGTGTTTTCCTTGCAGATGCACAGGAGGAATTAAGAACTTTTGCCGAAAAATTCCAGATTCCTGTGGTATCTACTATGATGGGTATAGGTGTTATGCCTACAGAGCATCCATTATATTTCGGAAATGTAGGAAATAATGGAAAATCGTATGCCAACCGGGCTATGAATGAGTCTGATCTTTTGATTATGGTAGGTGCAAGAGTAGCAGACCGTGCTGTTAGTCAGCCTGACTTAATTACTAAGAATAAAGTATTAGTACACATTGATATTGACCCTTGTGAAATAGGTAAAAATGCAGGTCCTACAATTCCATTGGTAGGGGATGCAAAGTATATTTTTGAAGATTTATGTAATGAAGAGATTGAATGTGAGCATAGTGCATGGGTTCAAACATTGAATTCTTATAAAGAGACTATGGCTCCAAAGAGAAATCCAAATCCTGATTATGTGGATCCGGCAGAATTTATAAAGAAATTATCCTATAAAATGGAAGATGATGCAGTTTATGTTGCTGACGTTGGTCAGAATCAGATTTGGTCCTGTAACTATCATGTGGTAAAGAATGGAAGATTTATGACATCCGGTGGTATGGGTACTATGGGATATTCTATTCCGGCAGCAATGGGTGCAAAAGTGGGTTCACCTGACAGACAGGTAGTAGCAGTTTGTGGGGATGGTTCTTTCCAAATGTCCATGATGGAACTTGCAACCATGAGACAGCATGGAGTGGCTGTAAAAGTTATGGTAATCAAAAATAATGTTCTTGGTATGGTTAGACAGTATCAACATTTTACTTACAAGGATAATTACTCTGTAATTGACTTAACAGGAAGTCCTGATTTGGAAAAAATAGCACAGGCTTATGATATGCCGTTTATTCGTGTGGAAAATATGTCTCAGGCAGATGAAGCTATTGATAAATTCCTGAATACAGAAGGTTCTGTGCTTATGGAATGTTTGGTGGATCCAATGGATTTGGTTTAAATTTCAGACAAAGTTGAGAAGGCAATTATTGGAGGAGAAGGGTAATATGAAGAGAATATATTCTGTTTTGGTAGAAAACCGTCCAAGTGTACTTTCCAGAGTATCCGGACTTTTTGCCAGAAGAAATTTTAATATTGATTCTTTGGTTGTAGGAGAAACCGATGATCCGGAAGTATCCTGTATGACCATTGTAAGCAGTGGTGATAAACGAACCATTGAACAGATTGAAAAACAGTTAAATAAAAAGATTGATATTATTAAGGTAAATACTTTTGAAGAAACACAAAGTATTAGCAGAGAATTAATGCTTTTAAAAGTAAAATATAATAAAGGCAACCGGAAAGATATTATGGAAAATTGTGAGATTATGAATGCTCAGATTGTAGATATCTCTAAGACTCATATGATTATTCAAGTATGTGATGTTCCGGAAAGAACACAATTATTTATTAAAATGTTACAGGGAATCAGCATCGTAGAAGTTGCGCGTACCGGAACTGTGGCTTTGAAAAAATGTTGTGAAACAAAATAATATAACTATAAGTTATGGATAACATTACGAGATATTATTTGACAATATGTATATGTGTTGATATATTAAGTAAAGAAAAAACAACGGATTAGAAGTTGTAAAAGAGGACGGATATTATGAAAAAGAAAGTGTTTCAGTTATTGGTAGATAACACATCCGGTGTATTAAGTAGAATTTCCGGGTTGTTCTCCAGACGTGGATACAATATTGAAAGTATTACTGCGGGAACAACAGCAGATCCAAGAATTACACGAATTACAATTGTAGCCAGTGGTGATGATGAAATCCTTGCTCAGATTGAAAAACAGGTTGCAAAACTGGAGGATGTAAGGGATGTGAAGGAATTAAAGCCGGAGTCCAGTGTTTACCGTGAATTGGCTTTAATAAAAGTTAAAGTTGGTGCAAAAGAAAGACAGGGAGTTATTGCAGTAGCAGATATCTTCCGAGCAAATATTATAGACGTATCTGCGGAAGGTTTGATTATTGAACTTACCGGTAATCAGGACAAAGTAGATGCATTCCTTAGTTTATTAGAAGGATATGAAATCTTAGAACTTGCCAGAACAGGTATCGCAGGTTTAAGACGAGGAACAGATGATATTGTTTATCTTGATTTAGATAACGAATAATACATAAGAACTTTTTAAGGCAAGACCTTAGTTTATAAAAAAGCATTTTTAAATGGAGGAGAAATATTATGACAAAAATTTATTATCAGGAAGATTGTAATCTTTCAATGTTAGAAGGCAAAACAATTGCAGTTATCGGTTACGGAAGTCAGGGACATGCGCATGCATTAAATGCAAAAGAATCCGGATGTAACGTTATTATCGGTCTTTATGAAGGTTCCAAATCTTGGGACAAAGCTGTGAAACAGGGATTTGAAGTATATACAGCAGCAGAAGCAGCAAAAAAAGCTGATGTTATTATGATTCTTATTAATGACGAAAAACAGGCTGCAATGTACAAAAAAGACATTGAACCAAATCTTGAACCGGGAAATATGTTAATGTTTGCTCATGGTTTTGCAATTCACTTTGGACAGATTGTTCCACCTGCAGATGTAGACGTTACAATGATTGCTCCTAAGGGACCTGGTCATACAGTAAGAAGCGAATATCAGGCAGGAAAAGGAGTTCCTTGTTTAGTAGCTGTTCATCAGGATGCAACAGGAAAAGCTTTAGATAAAGCCTTAGCATATGCATTAGCAATCGGTGGAGCAAGAGCCGGTGTTCTTGAAACAAACTTCAGAACAGAAACAGAAACAGACCTTTTCGGTGAACAGGCAGTTTTATGTGGTGGTGTTTGTGCATTAATGCAGGCCGGATACGAAACATTAGTAGAAGCAGGATATGACCCAAGAAATGCTTACTTTGAATGTATCCATGAAATGAAATTAATTGTAGACCTTATTTACCAGTCAGGTTTCGAAGGTATGAGATATTCTATTTCTAATACTGCTGAATATGGTGACTATATTACAGGACCAAAGATTATTACAGAAGATACTAAGAAAGCTATGAAGAAAATCCTTTCTGATATTCAGGATGGTACATTTGCAAAAGATTTCTTATTAGATATGTCTCCTGCAGGAGGTCAGGCTCACTTCAGAGCAATGCGTAAATTAGCAGCTGAACATCCATCAGAAGTAGTAGGTAAAGAAATCCGTAAACTTTACAGCTGGAACAATGAAGAAGATAAATTAATTAATAACTAATAAAGTGGAACGGGATTTAGTTTTAAGTATTGAATCCCGTTCTTGTTTATTGATATGAGGTAGTAATATTATGAAAAATAATAAGAAATCATGGTTATATTATGTAATAGCCATATTAGTTATATTATTTGGCGGTACAGGGGTAGTCGGAACTGTTGCAGATACAGAGACTACAGTGCCGCAACAGGCTACAGTTATAGTAGAAGAGCAACAAAATGCAGAGAATCAAGTTGTTACAGAAGAGCAGTTCATACAAGAGATTACTTATTGTTTCAGAAATAAAAAACTTTTAAACGACCATTATGAGAAACATGGTAAAGAAATGGGATTTGACAGTGCCGAAAGTTATGAGACTGCTGCCAATGAGATTATTAACAATCCGGATTCTTTACATAGAATCGAAGAAGAGGATGGAGATGATGTGTATTATCTGGAAGAAACCAATGGGTTTGTAATTGTTTCTATAGACGGGTATATTCGTACATTTTTTTATCCGGAGGATGGACTTGCTTATTTCAATAGGCAGTAAGCATAATTAAATAAAACAAGAAAACCCTGATATCTTTCCAAAGTATATCAGGGTTTTAAGATTTTAAATAGATATATTATTCTTCGTTTTCAATGATTTCATCAAATTCAACACTGTCAAGATATTCATCAAAAGCATCAGCAACAGCTTCATATTCTTCATCACTGTCAATGAAACCAAGTTCAGGTTCTTCATTAGGGTCATCAGGATTTTCGCTGTAGCGATAGAACCAAACTTCTCCGTCTTCATTTTCGCCATTTTCATCTAATGGGAGAAGTACAATGTAATCCTGACCATCTACATCTAAAATAGTAATAATGGCACAAGTAACATTAGTACCATCTTCAAGATTTAATTCAACGGTCATTTCTTCATCTAAATTATCATTTTTACCCATAAATAAGGTGCCTCCTTAAATTAAAATTTGATTCATAGTTTATTAATACTAATATTGAATCATACTTGATTATACATATTTTACTAATATTCTAAAGCAAATACAAGACAAAATATTTCACAACTGTCAGAAAATATGCTATAGTATTATTAATAGTGTGAAGAAATGGAGAAAAGAATGAAAAATAGCAGAATTGGCGATGCATTTCCAATGGGGGCAACCATCGTTGGTAAAAAAGCGGTACAATTTGTAAGAAGAATAAATCAGAAAAAAGAGACCAGCCTTTTTTTATATGATAAGAGTACGGGTGAAGCTGAAGAGTATATATTAAATGATAAATATAAAATTGGAAATGTATATTCTATAATAATTGAAGATATTGATCCGATTAAATACACTTATAATTATAGTGAAAATGGTAAAAAGATAGTTGATCCTTATGCTAAGATTGTATTTGGAAATGAGGTATGGGGAGAACCGGAGAGTGAGTGTCTTTCAGCAGGTATCCGTATAGATAATTATAAATGGGAAGATGATAAGGTATTAATGTATCCTTATGAGAAAAGTATAATTTATCAGTTACATGTCAGAGGATTTACAAAGCATATATCATCCGGAGTAAGAAAAAAAGGAACTTTTGAGGGTGTAGTTGAAAAAATCCCATATTTAAAAGAGTTAGGTATCACGACAATCGAACTGATGCCTTCTTATGAATTTTTAGAGTGTGAAAAAGAACCACCGAAGATTCTCAGCATGGAATATGTAAAAGAAAATTATATGATTCCACCGGAAGAAAAACCGGAACTTAAAATTAACTATTGGGGATTTAAAGAAGCATATTATTTTGCACCTAAGGCATCATACAGTGCAGGTAAGAATCCTGTAAATTCTTTTAAAAATATGGTAAAAGAACTTCATAAAGCAGGAATTGAAGTGATTATGCAGTTCTATTTTCCGCAAACTGTTTCAAGAGCATATATATTAGATGTTATTAAATACTGGGTTAAAGAATATCATATTGATGGTGTACGTCTTTTGGGAGTGAATATCCCGATTCCCGTGATTGCAACACAGCCGGAGTTAATTAATACTAAGATTATGCATGATTTTATTCCTATGCAGGATGTATATAATTATCAATATGTTCCTGAATATAAAAATCTGGCTGAGTATAATGATGGATATTTATATGCTGTAAGAAAATTTTTGAAAGGTGATGTTGGTTCTTTGCAGGCTGCTTTCCATGCTATGAATCATGGCCAAAAACAGATTGGAAATATTGTATATTTGACAAATTACAATACATTTACATTAAAGGATTTGGTCTCTTATGATCGCAAGCATAATGAAGAAAACGGTGAGAACGGAAGAGACGGTAATAATAATAATTTAAGCTGGAACTGCGGTGTGGAAGGTCCTACTAAGAGAAGACATATTATAAGTGTCAGAGAAAAGCAGATGCGAAATGCCATAACATTATTGATGTTATCCAAGGGTACTCCTGTGATTATGGCAGGGGATGAATTTGGAAATACACAAAATGGAAATAATAATCCTTATTGTCAGGATAATTCCATCAGTTGGCTTAATTGGAAAGAACTGGATAAAAACCGTGAGCATTTTGAATTTACCAGAAAAATGATTTCTTTTATGAAAGAACAGCCTTTGATAAAGAAAACAAAAGATCAAACGGCTAAGCGAGTGGGTGTGGAATATCCGTATATGTCTTATCATGGAACGGAAGCATGGAAATTAGATTGGAGTGCATCCAATGAGGAGGCCGGCGGAATATTATATTATGGAAATTATACCTATATTTATATAGGGTTTAATATGAGTTGGATGGAAAATACCTTGGCTCTTCCCAATATTCCGGGGAAACATAAATGGGAATTATTATTGGATACTTCTTTGGAACAGGAAGATAAATGGGTTGGTGAAAATGAAAAAGAATTACGTATGCCGCCAAGAACCATAAAAATAATTACAGCAAAGGCAAGTAAGGAAGATTTTAATGAAGATTTTACAGCATTTTAAAACAATTACTTATCATAAGTGGCTGGTTATGAAAGGTTGTTTTTCTATTGGTTTGTACCAACAGGGAATATGCCATGACCTGTCTAAATATAGTCCAACAGAATTTTTAGTAGGAGCAAGATTTTTTCAGGGAAACAGAAGTCCAAACAATACAGAGCGTGAAGAAAAAGGATATTCAGCATCCTGGCTCCATCATAAAGGGCGTAATAAGCATCATTATGAATATTGGATTGATTATAGTGTAAAAGATATTGAAGGAGGAATGGCTCCCGCGCCTATGCCTGTAAAGTATATTCTGGAAATGATTATGGATAGAATAGCAGCAAGCAAAGTATATGCGAAAGATAATTATACTCAACATCATCCTTTGGAATATTATAAATTAGGAAAAGAACATGCGCCTCTTCATCCTAAGACAAGAAGTACTTTAGAATTGCTTCTTTTGATTTTGGATAAATATGGAGAAAAAGAGATGGTGCTATTTATCAAAAAGAAAATTCTGCATAATCAAGAAATGTGGGATAATCAAAATAAATGGCCTATTTTAGTAAAAAAATATTTGAAACAGTATGGTGTTCACTTATAAAAAGACTCGGTAAGAGTCTTTTTATAATTTAAAAAAAGACAAACACAAAGTGTAAACAGATGAATAAATTATTTTAAAGAACCTTAAGAGGTAGTTATGAACTGTTTACTTTTGCTCATTATTTTATTTTGTTGCGGAGGGAATGAGTGTGGATGTAGTCATGGACATTCCCATAAACATACTTGCGATAATGTTAACAGATGCAGTGTGAGAAACAGAAGTGAAGTTAGAAATTATTCTGAAAGAAAAGATAGAGAATGTGAATGTAATTATGAAAATGATAACAATACCTGTCATACACCACCACCAATGCCTCGAGCACAATTTCCCTATTTAGATGTAGAACCTCGTACTTGCGGATGTGAAGAAAAGTCAAACAGTTAAAGAGGTAAAGTTTTGACTGACTAATATATCGATTTACTTCAGCATTTTGGGTGATATCAATTTTGATATCACCCTATTGTTATATAAAAGAACAATTTCTATATGGAGTGAAAACACATTATTAAATGTTTATAAACTATATTGCAAACATAATGAGTTTGTGGTATACAAAATTATAAGTAAAATCTTTAAGACATTTTTAATCAAATCAGAATTTCTAATTCATATTAGACAATTCAAATTTATTTTTTCATTTTCAATATTTCCATTATTTATAAGTTAAAGGAGGCAGGTGATACTATGATCTGATATTTTTATGACCATAAAATTATACAGAAAGGAGTTTTAATATATAGTATAACTATTAATTTAAGAAAAATATGAAGAGAAGAAAAATAGTAGGATTAATCCTTATGATAGGAACAGTTTCTTATTTATTAGCATCTTTACTTTCTTTATATCAGAATCAAAGAGTGAAGATTGAAAAAGGAATCGAGGAAGTTATAAAAGCATATTCTGATACAGAAGGGGTAAATATAAAGGAATTAAGTAAGGATTTTAATGTCTTGTTGGATGAAAAACTGGATATTAGTGATATGAATAAACAGGTTTTAAAATATGAGGGAAGTTTTCAAAGAATTGAAAATAGTGTGAATCAAGTATCTAATGAGATGGCTTCGGTGGAATATAATGTGGATGCACTTAGTCAGAGAATATACGAAATAGAAATGCGATACAATAATTATTTAGATGAATTGTTGAATATAAATATTGCAAATGAAGAAGAAATACATAATTTAACAAATTATATGGTTGAATTGCAAAAAGAAATAGAACTCATAGAAAAAGAAATTCTGGCATTGCAGGAAGAAAACAATATTAAACAGGAGGTCGAAGCTACAGTTCAAAATAATATTCAGGTATTGCAGCAGCAAAATGAAGAGTTGAAAAGTCGTATTGAGCAATTAGAGAACAATACACTTCATTTTAGTTATGATGATGAGACAAAAACTTTAAATATGTTTGGAAAACAGAGAGAGGACACAAAGGAATAAGGACATATATAAAATGTGTTTAGATACTTTCTTGACTTGATACAAGGAGAATGGTACACTGAGAAAAGATTTTATGAAAATAACCTTAGTGGAGGATATAGAAATGATTGATGGAAAAAAAGTCTTATTCAGTGGAATGCAGGCTACCGGTAATTTAACATTAGGAAATTATTTGGGGGCTTTAAAAAACTGGCTAACATTAAGTGATGAATATGAATGTTTCTACTCAGTAGTAGATTTACATTCTATTACAGTGCGTCAGGATCCGGCAGAATTAAGAAAACGTGCAAGAAATCTTTTAACACTTTATATTGCTGCAGGATTAGACCCTAAGAAAAACTGTATTTATTATCAATCCCATGTTTCCGGTCATGCAGAATTATCTTGGATTTTAAACTGTTTTACATATATGGGTGAATTAAATCGTATGACACAGTTTAAAGATAAGTCCGCGAAACATGCAGATAATATTAATGCCGGTTTGTTTACATATCCGGTTTTAATGGCTGCAGACATTTTGCTTTTCCAGGCTGATGTTGTTCCGGTTGGAAAAGATCAGTTACAGCATTTGGAAATTACCAGAGATATTGCACAGCGATTTAATGGTGTCTATGGGGATGTGTTTACTATTCCGGAACCATATATCGGAAAATCCGGTGCTAAGATTATGAGTTTACAGGATCCATTGAAAAAAATGAGTAAATCTGATGAAAATCCAAATGCAAGTATCTTGTTGATGGATGATCCGGATACTATTATTCGTAAATTTAAACGTGCAGTTACCGATTCTGAAGGTTGTATCTGTTATCGTGATGAACAGCCGGGAATTAAAAATCTCTTAGATATTTATTGTGCATGCAATAATAAGACGCCGGAAGAGGCTGTAAAAGAATTTGAAGGTAAAGGATACGGAGATTTTAAACTTGCAGTCGGAGAATCCGTAGTAAGCATATTAAAACCTGTACAGGACGAATTTGCAAGATTAAGTAAAGATAAGGCCTATATTGATAGTGTAATTAAGGAAAATGCTGATAAAGCAGGATATTATGCAACAAAAACTCTTAGAAAGGTTCAGAAGAAAGTTGGTTTTCCTGAACGTATCAGATAAGGTATGAAAAAAGAATGTGTTTTTTTACACATTCTTTTTTATATGGGAAAAATAAGTTTCATATCCTCCGGAATTGGAGCAGTGAATTTCATTCGTTTTCCGGTAATAGGATGAATGAAACTAATACGATAAGCATGGAGTGCCTGACGGGATAAAGCATCAGAAGAAGATTTAGTGTTATATAAAGAGTCTCCTACCAAAGGAGTGTTCATAGAGGCCATATGAACCCGAATCTGGTGTGTTCTTCCGGTTTCTAATTGGAAGGCAGCGAGAGTATAGTTGTCAGTTTCTTTTAAACGATAATAGTGAGTTATGGCAGAGTCGCCTTTCTCTAAATCAATTTTCCTTTCTATGGTGGAACCATCTTTGCGACCGATAGGGAGGCAGACAGTACCATACTTTTTATCAAGTTTTCCATCCAGAATGGCTAAATACAGTCGCTTGATTTCACGTTTCTGCATTTGACCTGCAAGGATATTAGCTGAGTACATATTTTTTGCAAGTATGGTAAGACCGGTAGTATCCCTGTCTAAACGATTGATGCATCGAAAGATAAAAGGTAAGTGTTGCATTTCTTCATAGTAATATGCTGCAGCATTGGCAAGAGTGTTGTCATAATTATTTTGTGAGGGATGAATAGGCATATTTGCGGGTTTGTTAATTACAACTAAATCTTCATCTTCGTAGATAATAGGAAAGGGAAGATTGATAGGGAGAATCTTGTCATTAGAAGTAGTTTCCTGTATGTGAATGTTAAGATGCTGTCCTTTTTGAAGTATATAATTCATATGCATCCATTCATCATCAATAAGTATACTTCGATGCATTTTTTTTAATTCTATAATGTTTTGAGATGAAAAGCCTTGCTTTTTCAAAAAATCATGTATAGTTATATTTGAATTTTCCTCAGAAATAATAAAAGATAATTTTCGATTCATAGTATTAATTACTCCTTAACGGATAATCTAAAGCTTTCTTAACGATAAAGGAAAACAAGGATTTTTGTCAATAGATGCGTATCTATAAAATGAGAAAAAGATATTAACAAAAATTAGGAGTTATGATAAAATTTACAACAGATGAGGATGTGTGTATATTATTCTTACATGCGAGAACAATAGTATAAATTGTTGAGAGGATAGATATATGGAAAAAGAAAAATATGTAGCATATGTTTCAACTTATACCATGGGTGGAAATCAGTATGGTATTAAAATATATGATGTAGATTTAGAAAATGGACGTTTTATTCCAAAAGATCAGGTAGAAATAACTAATTCGTCTTATGTAACTATATCTCATAGCAGAAAATTCTTATATTCTATTACTGATTTTGGGGTAGAAGCTTATAAAATTGAAGCAGACGGCGGTTTGACAGAAATAAATCGCGGAAACATTAATGGTATGAGAGGTTGTTATCTTTCTACAGATTATAATGACAATTTTTTATTTGTTGCCGGATACCATGATGGAAAAGTAACTGCATTACGACTCAGAGAAGATGGTGGTGTGGGTGAAATTACGGATGAGATATACCATAAAGGTTTAGGCAGTATCGCAGAACGTAACTTCAGACCACATATTAACTGTGTAAAGATGTCACGTGATAATAAATATTTGTTTGCAGCGGATTTGGGGATGGATCATGTGAATGTATATAAAGTTGACCATTTGACCGGTAAATTGAAACTGGTAGATATTATCCGTAGTGAACAGGAATCTGCTCCAAGACATTTGAAATTTAGTAAGGATGGTAGATTTATTTATATTGTGCATGAATTAAAGAATTATATTGATGTTTATGCATACACAGATATTGATGATAATCCGGAATTCGAGAAGATTCAGACGATATCTACATTAAATGATTATCATGCAAGTTTAAGTGCGGCAAGTGCTTTGAAATTATCGGTAGACCATAGATATATTTTAAGCACTAATGCAGGCGATAATAGTGTAATTGTATATAACATGGACGAAGAAACAGGACTTCTGACTAAGAATTTCTGTCTTCCGGTTAGCGGAGATTATCCAAAAGATGCCTCTCTTTTCCCTGATAACAAACATTTGGTTTCCTTAAATCATGAAACAGATACCATGACTTTTTTCAGTGTGGATTTAGAAAAGGGACTTTTGGTAATGAATGGAAAAGAGATTAAAGTAGATAAGCCAAATTGTATTATTTTTCACAAATTGTAAAAATTAAGGTCAGTGCAGATATTTTGCACTGACCTTGTTGTTTTTGTAGAATATAGGAATGATATATAATTTCTAATTATTATAGAAGTTTATAACAGAATCCATTTTAGATGTCATATTTAGAAGGAGTGCATCCAGGATGGTCAAGGCAGCCATAGATTCAACAACTACTACAGCTCTTGGAACAATAACAGGATCATGACGTCCTTTGATATTAATTGTAACTTCATTTCCTTCTTTATCTACTGTTTCCTGGGAAGTGAAGATAGAAGGTGTAGGTTTAATATGTGCCCGCATGATTAAGGTTGAACCATCACTGATTCCACCTAAAGTACCTCCGGAATGATTTGTTCTTTTTTGAATTACACCATCATTATTGTAAAAGCTGTCATTATTTTCTGAGCCTTTTAAATTAGTTACATTGACTCCCTCACCAATTTCAAATGCCTTAACAGAACCAATGGAAACTAAAGCTTTTGCCAGATTTGCATCCAGTTTTTCAAATACGGGATCACCTAAACCGGCAGGAATTCCGGTTACCTGACATTCTATAACTCCGCCACAAGAGTCCTGTGCTTCCATACAGCTTTTCAGATATTCTTCTGCATGGTTATTAGCAGCTAAATCAGGCATGCAGGTTGGTGTTTTGGTAATTAAAGAGGAATCAAAGTTTTCCTCGGATATACAAACCGGTCCGATAGAGCGGGTAAAAGTAGTGAAACAGATTCCCAGTTCGTTTAAAAGTTTAACAGCGATTGCACCGGCAGCAACTCTGCCGATAGTTTCACGTCCGGAGGAACGTCCACCGCCGCGATAATCGCGGAAACCATATTTAGCATCAAAGGTATAATCTGCATGTCCGGGACGATAACAGGATGCAATTTGCGAATAATCCTGAGAACGTGCAGAAGTGTTTTCTACTAATAAAGAGATGGGGGTTCCTGTAGTTTTCCCATCAAAAACACCGGATAAAATTTTAACAGTATCATTTTCTTTTCTTGGAGTAGAATATTTATTTTGTCCGGGTTTTCTTCGGTCTAAAAATATTTGGATATCATCTTCACATAGGGAGAGTCCAGCGGGACATCCATCGATGACTACACCAAGTGCAGTTCCATGGGATTCTCCCCAAGTTGTGATTTTAAAAATTGTACCATATGTTGAACCAGCCATATTAGCCTCCTAGTGTCTGAATAAATATAAATATAAGTATATCTTTATAGAGTAAAAAAAACAAGAATGGAAAAAAGAATTATAAAAATTACTGTACAAAAGATACTTCTGTGTTATATTAAAATTAGGAGATTATGTGTTAGATTGATATGAAAGTATAGGTATATATGAAAAAAACGTGGAAAGAAGCGCAGGTTTCTAAATGTATAAGGACAGGTAATAAATATAAATTTTTGAAACCATTCATGTTATTGTTTATATTTTTTATCGTTGTTATAGATAGAATCAGAATATATTTCCTAACAAATAGAAAGCGGTTGTTGGGAGTGGGAATGTCATTTCTGATTTTTCTGGTTAGTAATAGCTTTTCAACGCCGGCATTTCAATCACAGTCATTTTTAACTATGACAAAATCAGAAGAAAGTGTTGAGGAAGGATTTGAAAATTCATTAGAAACCAATGAACAATATTTGGAAGATAAAGTAGAAAAATTAACACAGGATATATTGGAAAATGGAGAGGAACAATATTCTGTAGATGAAATTTTAAGCAACAGTAATTTAAAACAGTTCATTCAAAATGATAATTTCAGTTCTAAAAATGGGAAATTTTCTAAAGGTGACTGGAATTTATTATTGGTTAATAAACAGCATCCTGTACCGGAAGATTATACATTTGAGTTAGGTACCATTGCAGGCTCCATGAAATGTGATGCCAGAATTCTACCGGAGTTATTTGCAATGCTTCAGGCAGCAAGGGACGACGAAGTGTATTTGGCAGTATGTTCTCCATATAGAGATATTTCCAGGCAGGAGATGCTTTTTAACCGTAAGATAAAACTTCACATGGGAAATGGATATTCTTATTTGGAAGCATATAAAAAAGCATCACAAATTGTAACCGTTCCCGGAGCGAGTGAACATCAGATAGGACTTGCATTGGATATTATATCAGATGATTATACATCCTTAGATGAAGGTTTTGCTAATACAAAAGCAGGAAAATGGTTAAAAGAACATAGTAAAGAGTATGGATTTATTTTAAGATACCCTGAAGGAAAAGAATATATTACGGGAATTGATTTTGAACCGTGGCATTTCAGATATGTTGGAAAAGAAGCGGCTACCATTATTATGGACAATGGTATTACTTTGGAAGAATTTGTAGAAAGTATTGCGGAATAGAAGGAGTAATAGAGTGTATAAGGTTTTAAAACAGGAAGGCAGAGCAAAAAGAGCAGAATTTCAAACAGTACATGGAACCATTCAGACACCTGTATTTATGAATGTAGGAACAGTAGCTGCGATTAAAGGAGCTGTTTCTACACAGGATTTAAAGCAGGTTAAATGTCAGGTGGAATTATCCAATACCTATCATCTGCATGTAAGAACAGGAGATAAAGTGATTAAGGAACTGGGTGGACTTCATCAATTTATGAATTGGGACAAACCGATTCTGACAGATTCAGGAGGATTTCAGGTATTCTCCTTAGCTGGACTTCGTAAGATAAAAGAAGAAGGTGTATATTTCAATTCTCATATTGACGGTCGTAAAATCTTTATGGGACCGGAAGAAAGTATGCAGATTCAGTCCAATCTGGCATCTACCATAGCCATGGCATTTGACGAATGTCCTCCGGCTAAAGCATCCAGAGAATATGTAATTCCCTCGGTAGAAAGAACTACCCGATGGTTAGAACGTTGTAAAAAGGAAATGGCACGTTTAAATAGTTTGGAAGATACAATTAATAAAAATCAGATGCTTTTTGGGATTAATCAGGGAGCTGTTTATGCAGATGTCCGAGTTGAACATGCAAAGAGAATCCGGGAAATGGATTTAGATGGATATGCGGTAGGAGGACTTGCTGTAGGGGAAACGCACGAAGAAATGTATTATGTACTGGAAGAAACAGTACCATATCTGCCGGTAGATAAACCAACCTATCTTATGGGTGTAGGTACGCCTGCCAATATTTTGGAAGGTGTGGAACGTGGAATTGACTTTTTTGACTGCGTATATCCAACCAGAAATGGGCGTCACGGACATTTATATACTAACCAAGGTAAGATTAATTTGTTTAATGCCAAATATGAAAAGGATATGAGACCGATTGAAGAAGGTTGTCAGTGTCCGGCATGTCAACATTATTCCAGAGCATATATCCGTCATTTGTTAAAAGCGAAAGAAATGTTGGGAATGAGACTTTGTGTCCTTCATAATTTGTATTTTTACAATACTATGATCGAAGAAATAAGAAATGCATTAGATGAAGGAAATTTTGCAGCTTATAAAAAAGCTAAGTTAGAAGGAATGGCATCAGGATTAAGTTAAGAAGTATTTTGTATCAAAAACATGATAATAATTATGAAAAAAATATAAATAACTTGAAAGATGGTACATTTTTGTGTATTCTAAAAAGGACCGTTTTTATGGAAAATATTTAGGAGGAGTAAAAAAATGGGTGTTTTATTAACAGAAGAAACAATGTTCGGAGGAATGGGAGCCGGATTTGTTATGGTAATTTATATCGTATTGATTTTCGGATTTGTTTATTTCGCATCTATCCGTCCACAGAAAAAAGAACAGAAGAGAATAGGAGCCATGCTTGCAAGTATGGAAATCGGAGACAGCGTACTTACAACAAGTGGTTTTTACGGTGTTCTTATTGATATCTCTGATGATACTGTAATTGTAGAATTTGGTAATAACAAAAACTGTAGAATTCCAATGCAGAAATCAGCAATTGCTCAGGTTGAAAAAGTTGGAGAATAATAAAAAAGAAATGCGGACAAGATAACTTGTCCGCGTTTTTTATTACAAAAGTCCATATTTTCGTTTTGAGAATGCCCTCATATCAATTTTGTCTTCGCAATATTTACAGCGATATACTTGATCCTTTCCTTCGGAAAGAACAAAAACATGAGGTAATTCCTGTTCAATAGAAGTAATGCATCTTGGATTCTTACATTTGAAGACATTTTTTACTTCTTTTGGAAGGATGAGCTCTTTCTTTTCTACAATTTCACCGTCTTTAATTACATTAACGGTAATGTTATGATCGATGACTGCTAAAACATCCATGTTGATATTTTCGATATCACATTCTACTTTTAATAAATCTTTTGCACCCATTTTATTGCTGCGTGCATTCATAATCATGGCAACAGTACAATCTAATTTATCTAACTGAAGATGATGATAGATAGCCATGCTTTTTCCGGCAGGAATATGGTCTAATACAAAACCTTCTTCAATGCGTCCTACATTTAACATAATTTATCCTCCATATTTAAGAAAAATAATACTAGTAATTTAAGCAAGTTCTAATAAAGTAAGAATAAGAGCCATTCTCACATATACACCATATTGTCCCTGTCTGAAATATGCTGCACGAGGATCGCTATCAACTTCAACAGAGATTTCATTAACTCTCGGAAGAGGATGAAGAACTAACATGTCATCCTTAGCTATAGACATTTTAGCTTTATCAAGAATATAGAAGTCTTTTAAACGGATATAATCCTGTTCATTAAAGAATCTTTCTCTTTGTACTCTTGTCATATATAATAAATCAAGTTCAGGCATAACATCTTCTAAACGGATTACTTCCTGAAATGGAATCT
This sequence comes from Lachnospiraceae bacterium, assembly GCA_017521195.1. Taxonomy (GTDB): domain Bacteria; phylum Bacillota; class Clostridia; order Lachnospirales; family Lachnospiraceae; genus SFDP01. Next base: position 41,560 of record JAFXGP010000028.1, on the reverse strand, counting down.
CTCGTTCTTTTAACATTTCGATGATATAATCAGGAACTTTTAATTCTTCAGGAGAGATAAAAATAAACTTAACATTCTCATATCTTGTCAAAGCTTTAATCAGGGAATGAACAGTACGTCCAAATTTCAAATCTCCGCAAAGTCCGATGGTGAAGTTATCTAAACGGCCTTTTAAAGAACGAATTGTTAAAAGGTCTGTTAGTGTCTGTGTTGGATGTTGGTGTCCGCCATCTCCGGCATTGATTACAGGGATGGAAGCAGCTTGAGAAGCGACCATAGCAGAACCTTCCTTTGGATGACGCATTGCACAGATATCTGTATATGCAGATATCATGCGAATAGTATCGGATACACTTTCTCCTTTTGCGGCAGAAGAAGAGCCTGCATCAGAAAAACCTAATACATGTCCTCCTAACTGGAGCATGGCAGATTCAAAACTTAAACGTGTACGTGTACTTGGTTCATAAAAACAGGTAGCTAAAATTTTACCATCACATGCATGTGCATATTTTGCTCTGTTTTTTTCGATATCATTGGCCAAATCAAACAGTTTATCTAATTCTTCAACCGTAAAATCCAGCGGAGTCAATAAATGTCTCATTTTTTTATTTCCTTTCTGTTTGTAAATTTTATGCGAAATAGTAGCTGTCACAAGGGATGTGACAGCTGTCTATAATTAAACGTTATAAGATATAGGGTTGCTGCCCTTAATTCATAATGTCTCTCAATACATTCTAGCATATTAACATCAGGTATTCAATCAAAAAAGTTGAGTCTATATCATTGAAATCATGGATAAATTCAAGTAAAATAAAAATAGTTTTTTTATATAAATGGGACACAGAGAAAGGAATTATAACTATGGCAGAATATATAGAAAGAAAAAGATTATTATTTTTTGGACTTCCATGGACATTTACAAAATATGAAATTAAGGAAGATATGATTACTATAGATACCGGTTTCTTTAATAGGATTGAAAATGATTGTTACATGTATAAGGTACAGGATGTACAATTAAAGTCTTCTCTTTTGGAAAGAATGTTCGGTCTTGGAACTGTGGTATGTTTTACCGGAGATAATACCAATCCAACTTTACAGTTAGAACATATTAAAAATGCAAAGGAAATCAAGGGCTTTATTTTGGAAGCATCAGAGGAAGCAAGGTTGAAAAGAAGAGTGTTAACAACTATGGATATTACCGGTGATGCAGATAATGATGATATTCATGAAATAGATCTTAGGTAGAACATAGGCTGTCATAGAAGGGGTTATCCGTTAAGTATATAAAACCTTAAGGATAAATATGATATGACAGCTTTTCTTTTTTATAATATCTTAAAAAAGTTGTATTTTAGTTAGCGTTTTAATATTTTTTCAAGGAATAATCCAAATAGAAACCATAATGGAGCATAGTCTAAACGTATTACTTTTTTTATGTTTAAAGGTGAATTTTCATAATTCCAGGGACAGGCATGAAATTTAGTCAACAGACGCCCGCTGAGAAATTCACCAAGAAATATAAAAAAGGTATATACAGTTCCACGAATTAGGAAAGAATATTTTTGAATGAATTTATAAGGTATTACAAGAAGGGAAGCTAATCCATATATCGGAAACATCCAAAGGGAAGTAACACCAAGAAGGCGAAAATCATGGTTTCTGATACTTTGAAGAGAAGTGAAAATGATTTCGGTGCACCAACCGACGATTCCGCATAAAAAGAAATTCTTGGATAAATTTTTCATTATTAACTCCTTAGAATAATAATTTGTTTTGGGAGATAGTATTTACAAATTATAGTAATTTATACTATAAAAAATAATATGTCTGAAGAAGATAGGAGAAAGAATGTGAAATATCAGGAAGCAATGGATTATATTGATGCCTGTGCAGGTTATGGTATTGTACCGGGACTTGACAGTATTCGTGAATTGTTAAATAGAATTGGAAATCCGCAAGATAGTTTAAAATTTATACATATTGCCGGAACTAATGGAAAAGGTTCTACTTTAGCTTTTATTTCTGATGCACTTACAGAAAATGGTTATAAGGTTGGACGATATGTATCACCTACTATTTTTGAATATAGAGAACGATTCCAAATTCAGGGCAAGAGTATTTCCAAGGCAGAAATTGGTAGATTAATGGAAACAGTAGCAGTTCATGCGGATGCCATGGCGGAGGAAGGGTTAGCACATCCAACGCCTTTCGAAATTGAAACTGCTATGGCCTTTTTACTTTTTTCCCAAAAGAATTGTGATTTTGTTGTGTTGGAAGCCGGTATGGGTGGATTGTTGGATGCTACAAATGTAATAAAAAATACAGTAGTGTCGGTAATTACAAATATTAGTAGAGATCATATGACTTATTTGGGAGAAACAATAGAAGAAATAGCTTATCATAAAGCAGGTATTATTAAAGAAAATACTTTTGTTGTTTCTGCGCAACAGGTTGATGGTGTTAAAGGTGTTTTGGAACATGAGTCAAGAGGAAAGAAAGCATCCGGAATCATATTTCTTGATAATAACGATATAAAAAAGGAAAAGTTTGAACTCTCAAAAACGACTTTTAATTATAAAGATAATAAAAAGATTGAAATCTCACTATTAGGAACTTATCAAACGAAAAATGCAGCATTGGCTTGGCTTGTTCTTGAAAAATTGGCAGATTTGGGATATTTATTATGTGAAGAAAAAATCAGAAAAGCATTTTTTAAAACCACATGGCCGGCCAGATTTCAGGTTATAGATAAGAAACCGTTGTTTCTTGTGGATGGGGCTCATAATGCAGCAGCAGCAAAAGAACTTAGAAAATCTATTCAGTTTTATTTTACAAATAAGAGAATTATCTATATAATAGGAGTGTTTAGGGATAAAGAATATGAACAGGTAATTGAAAATACTTGTGATTTGGCATCTCATATTATAACTGTAGCAAAAAAAAATAATTCCCGGGCACTTTCTGCTTTGGAATTGGCACAGGCGGTTTCCATAGTGAATTCAATGGTTACTGTTGCAGACAGTGTGGAAGAAGCTGTGGAGTTGTCATATCTTTTGGCTGATAAAGATACTGTAATTCTTGCCTTCGGTTCATTAGCATATCTGGGTGATTGTATAGAGGCAGTAAGAAACAGAAAAGAAATGGGAAAGGATACTCATGGTCGATAAAGATAAAATCATAGAAGGTGTAAAATTAATATTGGAAGGTATCGGTGAGAATACCGAGAGAGAAGGATTATTGGAAACACCGGAAAGAATTGCAAGAATGTATGAAGAAATTTTTTCCGGAATGAATGAAGATGTATCTGTACATTTACAGAAACGTTTTCATGTGGAAGATAATCAGATGATTATGGAAAAAGATATTTCTTTTTATTCTATGTGTGAGCATCATTTACTTCCTTTTTTTGGTAAGGTACATATTGCCTATGTTCCGGATGGAGAAGTTCTCGGGTTAAGTAAGCTTGCAAGATGCGTAGAAGTTTTTGCTAAGAGACCACAGCTCCAGGAAAGGATGACTGCACAAATAGCAGATGCCATTATGGAAGAACTTCGTCCAAAGGGAGTTATGGTAATGGTGGAAGCAGACGAACACATGTGTATGACTATGCGTGGTGTGAAAAAGCCCGGAAGTAAAACTGTTACCTATGTTACAAGAGGGTGTTTTGCGGAAGAAAAGATGCAGGAAACATTTTATCGTATGCTGAGATAATTCTGTTGCGGAAAATGATTGGTTAATGTTGGTATATAAGTGTTTCGGGGAGAGTATATGGATCGAATCAATAAAATTATAAAGAATGAATTATATCTGGAATTTATTGATAAGATAAAAGGATATGAAAAAAGCAGAGTGTTCTGTAAACATGACCCGGTGCATTTTATGGATGTCTGTAGATTGGCAGAAATTGACTGGTTGAATTACAGATTAAAAGAAATGTCAGGCAGTCGGGAGACAATAATTGTAAATGAAAAATCGGATTTGATATATGTTACGAGGGAAATGCTGTATGCTTGCGGTCTTCTTCATGATATAGGAAGGTGGATGGAGTATGAAAATGGGATTTCACATGAAATCGCAAGTGCTGACCTTGCTTTAGATATTTTAATAAATTCCGGTTTTAATGATGAAGAAGTTAGAAGAGTTACAGAAGCAATCCGTAATCACAGAAATAAAGAAGTGGCAGAGGATATTTCCTTATCCGGTTTTTTGTATCGGGCAGATAAAAAAAGTCGCCCCTGTTATTTATGTGAGGCAGAAAGTGAATGTAATTGGTCCATAAACAAAAAAAATATGGAGATTAAATAGTTTGAATCAAATAATTATCGGAAAAAAAGAATTTGATATTAATCATCATGCATATATCATGGGAATCCTGAATGTTACTCCGGATTCCTTTTCTGACGGTGGGAAATATAATCATATAGACAAGTCCCTTTTTCGAGTGGAAACTATGATAAAAGAGGGGATGGATATTCTGGATATAGGTGGGGAATCAACCAGACCGGGATATAAAATGATTACTGAGAATGAAGAGGCAGAACGTGTTGTACCTGTAATAGAAGCCGTGAAAGCCAGATTTGATATTCCGGTTTCGCTGGATACCTATAAAAGTGGTGTGGCAAAAGCAGGAATTAGAGCCGGTGCAGATATGATAAATGATATCTGGGGACTTTTGTATGACTCGGAAATGGCACAAGTAATTGCAAAATCAGAAGTGACCTGCTGTTTGATGCATAATAGAAATGAAGCAAGATATACAGATTTCATGGAAGAGGTTAAATCCGATTTGAGCAGAAGTATAGAAATTGCTAAGAAGGCCGGAATAAAGGACAATAGAATTATTTTGGACCCCGGTGTTGGATTTGGCAAAACTTATGAACATAATCTGGAAGTGATTCGTCGTATAAAAGAATTGAAAACCTTAGGGTATCCTATTTTATTGGGAACAAGCCGGAAATCTGTGATAGGTTTGACATTGGAGTTGCCTGTGGAAAATCGGCTTAATGGTACTCTTGCAACTACTGCATATGGAGTAATGCAGGGATGTACTTTTTTTAGAGTTCACGATATTAGAGAACATTATGAATTAATGAAAATGTTACAAGCAGTTATGTTTGAATAGTGCAGAAGTGTTTGGTTTAATTTATTGTAGATTAATTAGAGTAAAAGGAGAATAAAAAATGAAATTGAAAAAAATATGTATGGCATTATTGCTTTCATTAACTTGTTTTACCGTATCATTTGCGGGGAATGGTATTAAGGCAGAGGCTGCCCGTATTGAAAAACCCGAGATTAAAAGTGCACAGAAGAGTATAAGAGAGACGATAATTACAGACTATTCTCTGATATTTGATGCTGATTTTTACTATAACAGATATCCGGATTTACAAAATGTGATTGGAAAAGATCCAAATGCTTTGCTGAATCACTTTGTTTCATCCGGTATGAAAGAAGGAAGAGTAGGATGCGCTACTTTTGATGTAAAAGCTTATATGAAAAATAATCCGGATCTGGTGGGATTTTTTAAAACACAAGATTTGACCTTATACTACAAACATTATGTGAACTGCGGAGCGAAGGAAGGAAGAATTGCTCTCTATAAAGAAGGGCAAGCTCCTAAAGAAGGTGTGTTGGGTTCTCATACTACATATTATGATGTAAAAGAACAACGTGCCACTAATGTGGAGTTGGCAGCATCCAGAATTAATGGAATGGTGATAAAACCGGGAAAAAGCTTTTCTTTTAGTAATACTATCGGAACAAGAACTATTGCAAATGGTTACGTGAATGGTCCTTCTTTTGCCAATGGCAAAGAAGTAACAAGTATAGGCGGTGGAATTTGTCAGGTTTCTACCAATGTTTATGCAGCTTTACTTTTTGCAGGTATTACTCCTACTGAACATCATTATCACAGTCTGCCTGTAGATTATGTACCAACCGGACTTGATGCTGCAATTTCAGAAAATTGTCAAGACCTTCGTTTTAAAAATAATTTTGACTATGATATTATTATTGAAGCTGTTGCAAAAGACGGTGTACTTACGGTTAGTTTATTAAGAGGATAGAAATGGATACTATTAAAATTGAAAATCTCAAGATTTTTGCATATCATGGTGTATTTGAAGAAGAAAAGCAAAAGGGACAGGATTTTTATGTAAATGGTGTATTAAAATCCAATTTGAAAAAGTCAGGAATGACAGACAATTTATTGGATTCTACTCATTATGGAGAAGTGTGTCTTCAAATCCAAAAATCTTTGACAGAAACCAAATATGATTTGATAGAAAGAGCTTGTGAAAGAGCAATAGAAGATATTTTGTTTCAATTTCCATTGATTCAGGAAGTGACATTAGAAGTAAGAAAACCAGATGCACCTATCCCTATGGAATTTGAATCTGTATCCGTAGAAATTACACGTGGCTGGCATAAAGTATATATTGCATTTGGTTCCAATATAGGAGAAAAAGAAAAATATATTATGGATGCGGTACAGAAATTCCTTGATAATAAATTTTTTAGAAATGTAAGAGTGTCAGATTTTTATTATTCTTCACCATATGGAGGCGTCCAACAAGACGACTTTGTGAATGGAGTTATGGAGACGGAGACAATATTAGAGCCTTATGAATTGTTGGATTATTTACATGAGTTAGAATCTGATGCGCATCGTGTAAGGGAACAGCATTGGGGACCAAGAACTTTGGATTTAGATATCATTTTCTATGATGATTTAATTATAGATGAAGAATTACTTCAGATTCCGCATAAAGATATGAAAAACAGAGATTTTGTACTGGTTCCTTTGGCGGGATTGGCACCTTACAAAAGGCATCCGCTTTTTAAAATCACAGTGGAAGAGATGGTTAGTAATTTAAAAGAACATTATATTTGTAAATAGCATTAGAAAGACCTGCATTTGTTAAAATGCAGGTCTTTTTGGTGTTTTGTTTATTCTGGACTTTGAGGCATAAACACTGATGGATTAACAGGTCCCCATAAACTTTGATGATAAACAGGTGTGGTGGAACCATATTCTGTATAGTACGCATATTGCGAAGTAAGATTAATATTTTCAAAATTACCATAAGCAATAACTTCTGCATTAGAACCATTTGTACTCATACGAATCAAAGCCGGTGCGGTTTGAGAAAATTGTTGGTAATAAATACAGTTATCATATACATTAAAGTTTTCTACACGATCATAGGTAAGTGTCTGATCCTCACCGGTAGCAGGATTATAACGGTGAATCTTATAATTATTTTCCACATCCATAAAATAAATATAGCCATCGGTATGATAAATTGGATTATATACTTTGTGATTCCATAATAATGAATTCATACCGGTTCTGGTATCATATGTATATAATAGGAAGTTATCTTCCTGATGAGCATAATAAATGCTACTGTTTGCAGCACTGGCCGGACTCATGATACCTTCCAGAGCAGTTTCTTCAAAAGATTTATCAATGGACACTTTATCCAAGGTTAAACCGGATTCTTCACCAAGATGTTGGTAATAGATGAAATTATCAATTAAGTTCATGTTAAGGGCAGGTACTTTTTTCAGGCATTCAATCTTATTTCCGGTTTTAGACATTCGATAAATTCCGGTAGTTTTTATAGCATATCCCAAACCGGAACCTTTTCCTACATCATCCTGATAATAGTATACATACTTTCCGGCTGCATTGATGGATTTTACACCTACGGTTGTAAGTTTTTTTACATCGGATTCGTCCGGATTCATACTATATAAGCTGTTGTTATCATAAGGATTGGCAAAGAACACCTGATCTTCATTTTCGCAGAATAGTCCGTTGTTGTACAAGTTGCCGCCAGTATTCCCCACGGTTCCTATGGGATTTTCAGGAATCTTACCTAGAAAAGAAGATAGTACAAGAAGACCGCCAAAGGTAATTACAATAAATATAATAATGATTAATGCTTTGATTTTATTCATATTTTCACATCCTCATATTAAAGATTAGATAAATATACAATTATTTTTATATGTTTAGTATAATCTTAGAACTGCTTGCTATCAAGAAGAAATTGGAGTAAAATTTTATATGATTAAAAGGAGATAAATTGGAGAAAAGAACAGGAGAAATATTACATTATATATGAGAGAGCAGGAATTAGTATTGTACCGTAACTTTGAAGAAGGTGAACTTCTAAAGGATATGGTATGGTTGATGGAAAATTACGAGGATGAATATTACAATGCAGAGGATAAACGTGCTCTTTGTTATACCAATATACATCGTTTGTTGGAAATGGCAGGAAACTATGGTTTTAGCGGGAATCTTTGGCATTGTTATTTGACTAATTTACTTGTTAATAATGAAAACAGTTATAGTAAGGCTTGTGAAATACGAGGAGATATCGAAGGAAGTATTAATGAGGCTGTGCTTCATGACATAACTATTATTAAAGAATTTTTTGATTTTGATTTTGCTTCAATGATACATAAGTTGAATATTAAGGGATTTGAGTTAGTGTTGGATTATGTAGCCAGCATTCAGGAGAGTAAAGTATATAACAGTAGAATCAGAGACAGAATTTGTACTTTGGCAAAACGATTTAGTACAGCACGTTCGCCGAAAGAGATGAAGGATTTCCTGACAGAATTTTATAAAGATTATGGAGTTGGGAAATTTGGATTGCATAAAGCATTCCGTGTGGAACATACAGACAAAGGAGTACAGATTGTTCCCATTTTAAATATAGCCCATGTTCATTTGGATGATTTGGTTGGATATGAAATACCAAAGAAAAAACTAGTGGATAATACAGAAGCTTTTGTGTATGGAAGAAAGGCAAATAACTGTTTGTTGTTTGGAGATGCAGGTACCGGAAAATCTTCCAGCATTAAAGTTATTGCCAACAGATATTATGAAGATGGACTTAGGATTATAGAAATATATAAGCACCAGTTCCGGGATTTAAATGATGTGATTTCCCAGATAAAAAACAGAAATTATAAGTTCATTATTTATATGGATGATTTGAGTTTTGAAGAATTTGAGATTGAATATAAATATTTAAAAGCTGTAATTGAAGGCGGGTTGGAAAAGAAACCTAAAAATGTACTTATTTATGCTACCAGCAATCGCCGTCATTTAGTAAGAGAAAAATTCTCGGATAAAGAAGAAAGAAGAGATGACTTACATGCCAATGATACGGTACAGGAAAAGTTGTCGCTGGTATCAAGGTTTGGAGTTACTATTTTCTTCTGTGCACCGGACAAAAAGGAATTTGGTAATATTGTAAAAGTGTTGGCGGCACGTCATAATATTACCATACCGGAAGATGAATTGTTGTTGGAAGCTAATAAGTGGGAATTAGCTCACGGAGGATTATCCGGAAGAACGGCGCAGCAATTTATAGATTATATTTTAGGGTTACAAGTTTAAGATAAAATTGGGGGATACCATGAAAACAAAATATTTTGCGGCAATAGATGTCGGTTCCTATGAATTAAATTGTAAAATTTTTCAATTTTCATCAAAAAACGGAATGAAAGAAATAGATAACGTTGTTTATCGCTTGGATTTGGGAAGTGAAAGTTTTACAAATGGGAAAATCAGCAAAGAGACAGTTGATGAGTTGTGCAATGTCTTAAATTCTTTTAAAACAGTAATGGAAACATATAAAGTGGAAGAATATAAGGCTTATGGCACCAGTGCAATCCGTGAAATGGAAAATAAGATGATTTTACTGGATCATATTCAGCAACGGACCGGGATAAAAGTGGAAGAAATCAGTAATTCAGAGCAAAGATTTTTGAATTATAAGGCAATTGCATCTAAGGGTGAGTTTAATAGGATTATTGAAAAAGGTACAGCGATTTTAGATATAGGAGGGGGAAGTATCCAAATTTCCCTGTTTGAAAATAATTCCTTAATTGCAACTCAGAATATGAAACTTGGAGTTCTCCGTTTGGAAGAACGTATCGGACATTTGGCAGGCAATAATTTGAATTTTGAAGGTCTTTTAGAAGAGACGATTAATACACAACTATCTGTTTTTAAGAAATTATATTTGAAAGACAGAGAGATTGAAAATATTATTGTAGTGGATGATTATGTATCATTATTAATGCAGAAGTTTGAAAGAGAAGGAAAAGAATCTGCACATCTTTCTTATGAACGTTTTAATAAGTATGTTAATGAAGCTAAAGCTTTCGGAACCTATGATATGGCACGTAAATTTGATGTATCGGAAGAAAATGCAAGCAGAATGTTTATTTCATCCGTTATCATTAAACGTTGTATGAAGGTTATGGGGGCTAAACAGTTATGGTCTCCGGGTGTTGTTCTTTGTGATGGTATAGGATTTGAATATGGGCAGAAAAATGGTCTCATCAAAGAAGAACATGATTTTGAGCAGGATATTCTTGCATGTGCATTTAACTTAAGCAAACGTTACATGGGAAATAAGAAAAGAAGTGAAACTTTAGAGAATATTGCACTTACTATCTTTGATTCTATGAAGAAAATACATGGTTTAGGGAAAAGAGAACGTTTGCTTTTAAGTTTGGCAACCATTCTTCATGATTGTGGAAAATATATCAGTATGTCTAATTTGGGGGAATGTTCCTACAATATTATTTTATATACGGAGATTATCGGAGTTTCTCATATTGAAAGAGAAATGGTTGCTAATGTAGTTAAGTTTAATCATTTAAAATTCGGTTATTATGATGTTATGTCTCAAAGTTCCAATATGGATAGAGAAACCTATTTAAAAATTGCAAAGCTAACCGCCATTTTGAAGTTGGCTAATGGTTTAGATAGAAGTCACAAACAGAAATTCAAAGATATTAAGGTTAGTCTAAAAGATCATGAATTAATTATTACGGTAAATACCAATGATGATATTACATTAGAAAAAGGAATGTTATCAAATCGTGCAGATTTCTTCGAGGAAGTATATAGTGTACGTCCTGTAATTAAGCAAAGAAGAATTGTATAATATACCGGAGATAGTTAATAGGCTGAATTTATTTGTAGGGTATAGAAAGAAATGGGGAAGATATGAAAAATAAATTTTATGCACCGGAAAATTATTGGAACAGAGAATTAAGCTGGTTGCTCTTTAATAAGAGAGTCTTAAATGAAGCCAGAGATAAACAAAATCTTTTATTTGAAAGATTAAAATTTTTAAGTATTACAGCATCTAACTTGGATGAATTTTTTATGGTTAGGGTTGCGTCCTTAAAAGATATGGTTAATGCTGAGTATACTAAGAAAGATATTGCGGGACTCACTCCAAAACAGCAGTTGGAGAAGTTAAATGCGGCAACCCATGAATTGGTAAATCTTCAGTATAGTACTTATAACAGATCACTGTATCCAATGTTAATTCAAAACGGATTACAGTTGATTTCCCGTCATGAGGAATTAAATCAGAAACAGGCAGAATATGTAGATAAATATTTTGAGGAATCAGTTTATCCGGTTTTAACACCAATGGCAGTGGATTCTTCCAGACCATTTCCTCTGATTCGTAATAAAACCCTGAATATTGGTGCTTTGGTAAGTAATCGTAAAAAAGAAAAGCAAGAATTAGAGTTTGCTACAGTACAGGTACCAAGTGTTCTTCCCAGGGTAATTGAAATTCCTTCAGAAAAAGATATTAAATCAATTATTTTATTGGAAGAAGTAATTGAAAGAAATATTGGAAAACTATTCTTAAATTATGATATCGTTTGCACCTATCCTTTTAGAATTATGAGAAATGCAGACCTTTCCATTGAAGAAGATGAAGCTGAAGATTTGTTAAAGGAAATTGAAAAGCAAATAAAGAAACGTCAGTGGGGGCAGGCAATTCGTCTGGAAGTTGAAGCCGGAATTGATAAAAGACTTCTTAAGATATTGAAGGAAGAATTAGCTGTAGAGGAAGAAGATATCTATCGAATTGACGGACCTTTGGATTTGACCGTACTTATGAAGATTTATGGTTTGGACGGATACGAGCATCTAAAGGTATCTAAGCATGTTCCGCAACCTGTACCGGAAATTTCTGAAGGAGATAATATTTTTGAAAAAATCCAAAAACAGGATATTTTTATGCATCATCCATACCAGACTTTTACACCTGTTGTTGAGTTTATACGACAGGCTGCTAAAGACAGCGAGGTTTTGGCAATTAAACAGACCTTATATCGTGTGAGTGGTAATTCGCCGATTATTGCAGCTTTGGCACAGGCGGCAGAAAACGGAAAGCAAGTAACAGTTCTTGTAGAATTAAAAGCCCGTTTTGATGAAGAAAATAATATTGTATGGGCAAGAAAATTAGAAAAAGCCGGTTGCCATGTAATTTATGGACTTGTAGGGTTAAAAACCCATAGTAAAATAACTTTAGTAGTAAGAAAAGAAGAAGACGGAATACGTCGTTATGTGCACTTGGGAACAGGGAATTATAATGATGCTACAGCAAAACTATATACAGATGTAGGTCTCTTTACTTGTAAAGAATCTTTTGGTGAAGATGCCACAGCAGTATTTAATATGCTGTCCGGCTATTCAGAGCCATTAAGTTGGAATAAACTTGCAGTAGCGCCTCTTTGGTTGAAAGATAAGTTTTTATACTGGATTGACAGAGAAAAGAAAAATGCTGTAAAGGGCGAAGCAGCACGTATCATTGCAAAAATGAATTCTCTTTGTGATAAAGATATCATTGCAGCTCTCTATGAAGCAAGTGCGGCAGGAGTTCAGATTGATTTGATTGTACGAGGTATTTGCTGTCTTAAAGTGGGAATTCCCGGTATTAGTGAAAATATCCGTGTTCGATCTATTGTAGGACAGTTCTTGGAACACAGCCGTATTTTCTATTTTGAAAATGGTGGAAAACCCGAAATTTATTGCGGCAGTGCTGATTGGATGCCGCGAAATCTGGAAAGACGAGTAGAAATTCTATTTCCTATTGAAGATGATGAATTGAAGAAAAAAGCATTCCATATTTTAGAGGGTGAATTAAGAGATACTATGAAAGCAAGTATTATGTTAGCAGACGGGACTTACGAAAAAGTAGATCGTCGGGGAAAAGAATCTTATTCATCTCAGGATGTTTTTGTGTTGGAAGCCAAAGAAGAAGCTAAGAAGAGTAAGGAAGTTTTGAATAAGAGAGTCTTTGTTCCGGCACAGCATGTGGAAGGTTAAAGGAGTGTAGATATGGATTCAATTATACTGGCATCTGCATCTCCGAGAAGGAGAGAATTGCTTAGTCAGATTGGAATAGAATATGAAGTGATTCCAAGTAAAAAGGAAGAAGTAATTACAAGTACGTTGCCGTCAGATATTGTTATGGAATTGGCAAAACAAAAAGCGGAAGATATTGTGATGCAGATAAAACAACCGGGAAAACTTGTGTTGGGAGCAGATACCATTGTGGCTCTAAACGGAGAAGTTATGGGGAAACCTGTAGATGAAGCAGATGCATACTCCATGATTTCTAAATTGCAGAATAATATACATCAGGTGTATACCGGAGTGTCTATAAGTAGCATGGACGAGGACGGAACAATAACTTCTCATGCTTTTTATGAAGAAACAAAGGTAATGGTATATCCCATGACAGAAGAAGAAATTTGGAAGTATATTAGGATAAAATCTTCTTCTAATAATTCAAAAGTATCTAAATGGGACTGTGAGAAAGAACCTTACGAATGTGAAGATAAGGCGGGAGCTTATGGAATTCAGGGACCTTTTGCAGCTTATATTAAAGGTATTCAGGGAGACTACAATAATGTAGTTGGTTTGCCTGTCGGAAGAGTATGGCAGGAACTGAAAAAAATCTTGAAATAGTTTAATAAATGGTGTAACGTTATTGTATAAAAGGGGAGCGAGGTATAGTTAATATGCATGAATATGATGATATTGTTTTACAGTGTTTTTTAGACAATCAGGAACAGCTATTTCCGGAACCTGTTGCCGATTCTTTAGAAGAAGCAGAAGCTTTTTTGGAGGAGATTATGGCTATAGTTGTTAATTCACCTAAGGAAGTTTGGGAATACTTTGATGAACAGGGAATTGACATGGAAGGTGCTGATGAGGAGGAAATTCTATCCGCAGATGAGATTTTTGATGTTGGAGATGGAAGATACTTAATTGTAGAAGGATAAAGAGGTGGTACATATGGCAGATTCGCTGAAATATGAACATCACATTCCGGATGACATGATTAGACTTGGAAAGACAATAGAAGATATTGTGGCAGCTAATCAACAGGTCGACACGGATATCCATATGGTAAGCGACAGCATTGACATTATGGCAGATACTTCAGATAGCTTATCAGAGTATACGATTTATTTAAAAGAAAAGTCAGCCCGATTAAAAGAAGCATCCGAGTTAGGAAATAGTGATGTGGGAGAGATTGTGGATGAAATTTGTGAATTGATTGAAGAATGTAATTCACTTTTGTTTGACTTTGTAGAGATGTCTCATGGAATCCAGAATGTGGTACGTAGTATTGCAAATGATGTGGATGAAATAACAGAAGCAACGGGAGAAGTTTCCGATGCATTCAAAGAATTGACAGATTAGAGATAAAAAAGGATTGCTACACAGATGGTGTGACAATCCTTTTTTAGTTACATATATTGTCTCAGGATAGGTACAAGTCCATCGTTATTGTGGTCAGTTTCAGTGACAATATCTGCTAAATTTTTTACAAAATCCCGTCCGTTTTGCATGGCAATGCTAATGCCGGCAGCTTCCAGCATAGATACATCATTCATTTCATCACCTGCTGCCAGAGAATTTTCTAAAGGAATGTTAAGATATTCGCATAACCATTTAACACTGAATCCTTTGCCCGAACGAATAGGAAACATTTCAATAAAGTGGGGGGTAGAAGTCATAACATTAACTTCCTCCCCCAGTTCCAGTTTGATTTCCTTTGTAAAGGTGTCCATAAGTTCTTTGTTATGAAGAAAAATAGCAAGGCACTTACATGGTTCCTTGTCCAAATGAATCATAAAATTCTCATCATAGATTACCGGAGTATGAACCGCTTTTTTATAATATATAATTTCTTCATCTTCTTTTTCGGTGATAATGTGTGTATCACTGAAAGTCTGAATATGAATATCATGTCTTTTGGCTATTTCAAAACATTTTTTTGCCTGCTCATAGGAGAGTGCAATTCGATTTAATAATGTTTGGCTGGTACAGTCATAGATTTCTCCACCATTATATCCAATCAGATACATATTAGAAAATTCGCCTAAACCTAAAGTTTCCCGGACATTAATAACACTGTCCAGAGCACGTCCGGAGCAAAGAACCAGTTTATGACCTTTGTTGGTCCATTCTTTTAAGGTTTGGTAGGTAAGGGGAGTAATCTGCTTTTGTTTGTTTAATAAAGTTCCGTCTAAATCTGCGAAAAGGATTTTTGTATTCATTTATGAGCCTCCTTGATTTCATCCAAAATAGATTCGGGAATAAATAATTTCCCGTATCCTACAGCAAGATCTAATTTGGGTTTAATACTTCCGTGGAAATCAGAACCACCGGAAATCAGTAAATCATATTTGGAAGCAAATTTACGCATTTGGGCTTCTTCACCTTGAGTGTAAGTGCAATAGACGGCTTCAATTCCTGCAAGTCCCGATTCTTTTAAATCTTTAATTAATCCTTCTAAAACATGGTCGCTCATGTGGTAGAGAGTAGGATGAGCCAGAAATGCTAATCCCCCAACTTCGTTGATTAAACCTACAGCTTGCATGGGAGTGATTTTCTCTCTTGGAATGAAGTGTTTACAATGGTCTCCGATATAACGTTCGAAAGCTTCTTTCATGGAAGTTGTATATCCGTGATTGAGAAGATATTTGGCATAATGACTTCTTGTAATCACGGCATCAGGATTTTCTTCCAGTAATTTTTCATAAGTAATATCAATTCCGTCAGATGCCAGAGAAGCGCACATCTTTTGATTCCTAAGGATTCGAGCATCTACAAATTCCTGAATTTTTTCTTTGAAAGCAGGAGCATTGTAATCGATATAAAGACCTAATATATGAATATCTTTGCCCATATATTCAGTAGAAAATTCAATTCCGGGGATTATCTCCAGAGGAAGCCCCTCTGTTTTTCCAATGGCAATGGATTCGTTGTGTTTATTTGCTGCTACCACAGCTTCATCAATGCCTTCGGTTGTATCGTGATCGGTTAAAGCAAAAGCCGATAATCCTTTTTCAATTGCATATTGTACCAGTTCTGTTGGTGTCATACTTCCATCAGATTTGGTAGAATGTACATGTAAATCAACTATGTTCATAATAAATTCCTTTTTGTTATCTAAATAAGGGAAAGGTTTCATATACAGAACCTTTCCCTCATCAAAAACTTAATTATCTGTTTCAGTGTTAGTATATACGGTACGTTTTCTTGCCATTTCATCGCTTGCAAGATATTCGTCATAAGTTGTAATCTTGTCAATCATAGTACCGTTTGGAAGGATTTCCATAATACGGTTTGCTGTAGTCTGAACAAACTGATGGTCATGACAAGAGAAGAGTTCTACACCTGAGAACTTGATTAACCCATTATTCAATGCCGTTATGGATTCCATGTCTAAGTGGTTAGTAGGTTCATCCAAGATGAGACAGTTTGCACCGCTAATCATCATTTTGGAAAGTAAACAACGTACCTTTTCACCACCGGAAAGGACTTTTACTTTTTTAACACCGTCATCACCTGCAAATAACATACGTCCAAGGAAACCACGAACATAGGTTACATCTTTGATAGGAGAGTAACCGGTTAACCATTCTACGATTGTGTAATCATTGTCGAATTCTTCGGTGTTGTCTTTAGGGAAGTAAGCCTGAGAAGTTGTTACACCCCATTTGTAAGTACCTGCATCAGGTTCCATTTCACCCATTAATATTTTGAAAAGAGTAGTTTTTGCTAATTCGTTGCTTCCAACAAAAGCGATTTTATCATCATGTCCTACGATAAAGGAAATGTTATCCAATACTTTTTCACCATTGATTGTTTTTGTAAGACCTTCAACTGTTAATACTTCGTTACCGATTTCACGTTCAGGACGGAAGTCGATATAAGGATATTTACGGCTGGAAGGACGGATTTCATCTAACTGGATTTTTTCCAAAGCACGTTTTCTGGAAGTAGCCTGTTTGGATTTGGAAGCATTAGCGGAGAAACGGGAAATAAATTCCTGTAATTCTTTGATTTTTTCTTCTTTCTTCTTGTTAGCTTCTTTCATCTGCTTAATTAATAACTGGCTTGATTCATACCAGAAGTCGTAGTTACCTGCGTAAAGCTGGATTTTGCCATAGTCGATATCAGCAGTATGAGTACATACTTTATTTAAGAAATAACGGTCATGGGATACTACGATAACTGTATTTTCAAAGTCAATTAAGAATTCTTCTAACCAGGCAACAGCATCTAAATCTAAGTGGTTGGTAGGTTCGTCTAAAAGTAAGATATCAGGGTTACCAAACAAAGCTTTTGCAAGAAGAACCTTTACCTTCTGGTTACCATCTAAGTCTGCAAGAAGGCTGTAGTGGTATTCAGTATCAATTCCAAGACCATTTAAAAGAGAAGCGGCATTGGATTCGGCTTCCCAACCATCCATTTCTGCAAATTCACCTTCTAATTCGCTGGCACGGATTCCGTCTTCCTCTGTAAAATCTTCTTTTGCATAGATAGCATCTTTTTCTTTCATAATATCATAAAGGCGCTGGTTACCCATGATAACTACATCCAGTACAGTGTAGGAATCGTATTTAAAATGGTCCTGTTCCAATACAGAAAGTCTCTGACCGGGAGTGATAACGATTTCTCCGTTAGTTGTTTCTAAAGCACCGGATAAAATCTTTAAAAATGTAGATTTTCCGGCACCATTTGCACCGATAAGACCATAACAGTTTCCTTCGGTGAATTTAATATTTACTTCTTCAAAAAGGGCTTTTTTGCCCACTCTGTAAGTTACATTGTTTGCACTAATCATTTCGTTTCCTCTTATTAATAAAGTGTTTTTGTTTACATACCTATTACATTATACATAAAAAGCCTTATTTTTCAAGGGGAAAAACATCAAAATGACTTGTCAAAAACAATAGAAAAAGCTAAAATAAATCTAATTGGCAAAAATTAAACTTGAAGGGGTATGACTTATGGCTTACGGATCCGTTTCTTTAGAAAAGAGAATTAAGAATAATGTGAAAAACTATTCTCTCGGACAGTTACTTGATATGACAGTTGTACAAAAACAATTGGAATCTTTAGCGGAATTAACAGGGGCAGAATTCTTATTAACCAGACGCCATGGCGAAGTTGTGATTTTAATTGGAGATTGGTCGGATGAAACAAAAGATGTTATGGAAGATCCGGGTATTAAGATACAGGTAGAAGGTAAGACTATTGCTCATTTTTATTACCGTTGTACAGATAAGAGGGAACTGGCGGATAATTTAGTATCCTCTCTTTTGGACAGTTGGAGATTATGGGCAGAGCAGACATATCTTTATAAAGAAACTGATAAGTATGTTTATGAGGTACAGTTTAAAGCAGAGGAAGAGTTAAACCGTAAAATAGAAGGTGTAAGAACAGATGCTCTTACCGGTGTTTTAACTCATACATACTTTAGGAGCAGGATGAAGGTTTTAGACCGTTCACAAGTGTCTCCGATTGCAGCACTTTGTATTAATATTAATGATGTTAAGTTTGTAACGGAACATTTTGGAGAAGAAGAGGGTGACCGTTTAATCCGTATTGTTGCTAATATTCTTCAAAGGGAAGCGAAACCGGAATATGTAATCGGCAGAGTTGATGGGGATGTATTTAATGTTATGATTCCAATGCCGGAAGAAGGAGAAGCACAAAAGTATTCCAGAGCAGTGCAGAATGCCTGCAATGAATATGTGGATAAGTGTTTAGCACCTTCTGTAGCAATCGGCATCTCTTTTAAAGAAAAAGTTGATGAATATCTTGCACAGGTATTTTCTGATGCGGAATATGAAATGTTTGAAAATAAAATGAATATGAAGAAAGTACCGGGATATCAGGACAGATTAAGAAAAGCACTGTAAGATATAGGGTATAAATGGACAACCTGCTCGTAATTAGGCAGGTTGTTTTCATAATATAAACTTTCTAAAAAATGTATTAAATCATATCGAGTTAGAAAACAAGAGAAAACAAGAGAAAATAAGAGAAAACACATTGATAATCACAGAAATACAGTTGTAAACTTAGTTGCACCAATTTAAGGAAAAACATAATATAGGCAATAGAGATTAGCACTCGTAGAATAAGAGTGCTAATAAACGACAAAAACGAAGAAAATATTTATATAATAGGAGGCATATTATGAAATTAGTACCATTAGGTGACAGAGTTGTTTTAAAACAGTTAGTAGCTGAAGAAACTACAAAATCCGGTATCGTACTTCCGGGACAGAACAAAGAAAAACCACAGCAGGCAGAAGTTGTAGCTGTAGGTCCTGGCGGAATGGTAGAAGGTAAAGAAGTTAGAATGGAAGTTAAAGTAGGGGATAAAGTTATCTACTCTAAATATTCCGGAACAGATGTTAAATTAGATGATGTTGAATACATTGTTGTAAAACAATCCGATATCGTAGCAGTAATTAAAGACTAAATTACAGATTGAGTATTAGATTAAATTTAGAAAATAAAGTGTTCTGATATTAGAATGCTTAATATTAATTATTAAATAATAAAGTTTTGAAAACAGTAAAAAGTAAGTATAAACAGGAGGTCATTCACATGGCAAAAGAAATCAAACATGGCGCTGAAGCACGTGCAGCATTAGAAGCAGGTGTAAACCAGTTAGCAAATACAGTAAGAGTAACCTTAGGACCAAAAGGAAGAAACGTTGTATTAGACAAATCTTTTGGTGCTCCGCTTATCACTAATGATGGTGTAACAATCGCGAAAGAAATCGAATTAGAAGATGCTTTTGAAAATATGGGAGCTCAGCTTGTAAAAGAGGTTGCTACAAAAACAAATGATGTAGCAGGTGATGGTACAACAACAGCAACTGTTTTAGCACAGGCCATGATTCATGAAGGAATCAAGAACCTTGCAGCCGGTGCAAACCCAATTATTTTAAGAAAAGGTATGAAAAAAGCAACTGATTGTGCAGTAGAAGCAATTGCAAAAATGAGCTCACCTATTAAAGGTAAAGAACATATTGCAAGAGTAGCTGCAATTTCTGCAGGTGATGGAACAGTAGGTCAGTTAGTAGCAGATGCTATGGAAAAAGTTTCTAATGATGGTGTTATCACAATTGAAGAAAGCAAAACAATGTTAACTGAACTTGATTTAGTAGAAGGTATGCAGTTTGACAGAGGATATATCTCAGCATATATGGCAACAGACATGGATAAAATGGAAGCAGTTTTAGATAATCCGTTTATCTTAATCACAGATAAGAAAATTTCCAATATTCAGGAAATCCTTCCAATCTTAGAACAGATTGTTCAGAGTGGTGCAAAACTTCTTATTATTGCAGAAGATGTAGAAGGCGAAGCTTTAACTACATTAATCGTTAATAAATTACGTGGTACATTCAATGTGGTTGCAGTAAAAGCACCGGGATATGGTGACAGAAGAAAAGCTATGTTAGAAGACATTGCTATTCTTACAGGAGGTCAGGTAATTTCTGAAGAACTTGGTCTTGATTTAAAAGAAGCTACTTTAGATATGTTAGGACGTGCAAAATCTGTTAAGATTCAGAAAGAAGAAACTGTTATCGTAGAAGGTTTCGGTGATGTAAATGCAATCAAAGCACGTGTTGCTCAGATTAAAAAACAGGTGGAAGAAACAACATCTGATTTTGATAGAGAAAAGTTACAGGAAAGACTTGCTAAACTTGCAGGTGGTGTGGCTGTTATCCGTGTTGGTGCTGCAACAGAAACAGAAATGAAAGAAGCAAAACTTCGTCTGGAAGATGCTTTGGCAGCAACAAAAGCAGCTGTAGAAGAAGGTATTATTTCCGGTGGTGGTTCCGCTTATATCCATGCATCTAAAGAGGTAGCTAAACTTGCTGCTGATTTGGAAGGTGATGAAAGAACAGGTGCTAAGATTGTATTAAAAGCTCTAGAAGCACCGTTATATCACATTTCAGCTAATGCAGGATTAGAAGGAAGTGTTATCATTAACAAAGTAAGAGAATCTGAAGTTGGAACAGGTTTTGATGCATTAAAAGAAGAATATGTAGATATGGTATCTGCAGGTATTTTGGACCCTGCAAAAGTTACAAGAAGTGCATTACAGAATGCAACAAGTGTAGCGGCTACACTTCTTACAACAGAATCTGTAGTAGCTAATATTAAAGAAGATGTGCCTGCAATGCCTGCAGGCGGCGGAATGGGTATGATGTAATTCGGAATCCTGAATTTACGGAGAGCTCTAAAGGGGCTCTCCTTTTTTGTTGGAATCAAAATGATTGTTGACATACAAAACATGAGAAGATATTATTTTAAATAGCAAAATTAGATGAAAATATATAGATTACGACAGATAATAATTTTATTAGGAGTACATAATGTCAAAGGTGAGTAGAAGAAAAAGCGGAAGAAATGCAAAAATATATATTGGCTTAGGAATTTTAATATTAGGAATTGTACTAATAGGTTTAATTTTTATATTGAAATATGTATTTAAGTCAGAAGATAAGATATCACCGGCAAATTTGATTGAAATTATAGAAGCAGAAATTATCCCTACCGGTTGGGTAGGTGGAGAAAACAATGAGTGGTATTATGTAAATGAAACTACTTATGAAAAAGAGTCCGGATGGTTAGAAGTCGATGGAGAAAAGTATTATTTAGATCCTATCACCAAAATCAGACAATCAGGAATCGTTGAAATTCCCGGCGAAGGATGGTTCTATTTTGATGAAGAAGGCAGATTACAAAAAGATGGTATCGTAAATAACCACGTACTGAATAAAGAGGGAAAAATAGAGAGAATTTTATTAAATGAGGAAGAATTAGAGGCAAGAAATCAAGAGTTAAAACCTCTTATAGATGAAATCTACAAAAAGCATGGAGCGGTAAGTGGTGCTGTAGCTTTAATTGAAGGCGGAGTTGTAACCGATACTTGGGAATATGGTGATGCAGTGAGAAATTCCGTTCCGGTGACGGAAGATACAAAAATGAGAGTTGCATCGATATCCAAAGTTGTTGTTGCCATGAATGCTTTTAGAATGGTAGATGAAGGAATTATTTCACTGGATGAAACTATAGGTACATATTGGGGAACACCGGTATATAATTCAAGATATCCGGATGATCCGATTACATTCCGTACCATTTTGTCTCATACATCATCTATTGCTGAATTAAGTGGTTATACTAATATGGAACAAAAAATAAAAGGAAACGGTATTTTCAGAAATACAAAACCCGGAGATCCGGCTTCTTATTCATATTGTAATTTTGGTTTTTGTGTAGGAGGTGTCACTCTGGAAAAAGCAGCAAATAAAACCATATATGATATTTCAGAAGAATATTTCTTTGGACCAATGGGAATAGATGCATCTTTTGCAGGTGGCAGATTAGATAATCCTGAATTGTTGGCTGATTTATATTATGCAGACCGTAGCTTGGCAAGAAGCAGAGAGAAAATGGCTGGGATGACAGGAAGCGATGTCCCGGGATACGATGGTTCTTACTTCCCGGGAGGTCTCTGTATTAGTGCAAAAGATCTGGCTAAAATGATTTCTATTTTAGTAAATGACGGAATGTACGAAGGACAGCGTTACTTGTCAGAAGAATCCGTGGCAACCATGGAAAGCGAATATGGTCCTGCCGATTATCATGGAGTACAGGTTACACAATGTCTTCCATTAAAATATCAGACTAATATGTATGGAGAAGAAGGATTATATTTCCATTCCGGAAGTGCTTATGGAGCTTTTAACTTGGCCTCTTATAATCCGGAAACAAGAAGCGGAGTTGTTGTTTTATCTATCGGAGCTTCCGGTGCTTGTGATGAATATGGTGCATATGCTGTTTGTGGTGATATTTCCGAGCTTTTATATCAGGAAACAAATAAATTGATGTTTGAAAATGTTATCATAACACAAGAAGCAAATGAGTCAGAAACTACAGTAAGTGGAAATGATTGACTTCATTTATAATTTAGCATAGAATATAAGAAATTCAGAATTCTTAAATTTGTGGTGGTGATTTGAGTGACAAATGTAATGGATGATACTGTAGTAGTTAAGGCTGATTTGCTTGCAAGAGAGAAGATTAATACAATGGCTGAATTCAGTGAACCTATGGATTTGTATCATGGGTTAATTCAGCGTGTAAAGAAATATCATCCCTCCGGAGATATTTCTTTGATTGAGAAGGCTTTTAATATTGCCGGAGAAGCTCATAAAAATCAGTTCCGTAAATCCGGAGAGCCATATATCATTCATCCATTAAGTGTTGCTATGATTCTGGCAGAATTAGAGTTGGATAAAGAAACTATCGTTGCGGGTATTTTACATGATGTTGTAGAAGATACGGTATTAACAGATAAAGAAATTACGGAATTATTCGGTAAAGATGTGGCATTACTTGTAGATGGAGTTACTAAATTAAAACATTTAAGTATGGCATCTAATACCGGAGATAAATCTACGGATAAATTAGAAATCCAGGCAGAAAACTTAAGAAAAATGTTTTTGGCAATGGCTAAAGATATTCGTGTTATTTTGATTAAATTGGCAGACAGACTTCATAATATGCGTACTTTAAAGCATATGCCAACAGAAAAACAGCAGAGAATTGCCAGAGAAACATTAGATATTTATTGTCCGATTGCACAACGTTTAGGTATTTCTAAGATTAAGGTAGAATTAGATGATTTATCGTTGAAATATCTGGAACCGGATGTGTATTATGATTTGGTTGATAAAATATCAATCCGTAAAAATGTAAGAGAAAGTTATATTCAGAGTATCGTAGATGAAGTAAGTGATCATATCAGAACTGCCGGAATAAAGGCTAAAATAGATGGACGTATCAAGCATTTTTTCAGTATTTATAAAAAAATGAAAAATCAAGATAAGACGATAGATCAGATTTATGATTTATTTGCAGTCCGTATTATTGTGGACAGTATCCGTGATTGTTATGCATGTCTAGGTGTAATTCATGAAATGTACAAACCGATTCCGGGACGATTCAAAGATTATATTGCCATGCCTAAACCTAATATGTATCAGTCTTTGCATACAACATTGATTGGAAGCAGTGGGCAGCCTTTTGAAATCCAGATACGTACTTTTGAAATGCATAAAGCGGCAGAATATGGTATCGCAGCTCATTGGAAATATAAAGAAGCTTCTGATGGTAAAAAAGTGGAATTGCAGGAAGAAAAGAAACTTGCATGGCTTCGACAGATTCTTGAATGGCAACAGGATATGTCTGACAATCAGGAGTTTATGCACTTGTTAAAAAGTGATTTAGATTTGTTTTCAGATAATGTGTATTGTTTTACTCCTTCAGGAGAGGTACGGAATCTTCCGGCTGGCAGTACACCTGTAGATTTTGCTTATAATATTCATTCGGCAGTTGGTAATAAGATGATTGGCGCCAGAGTTAATGGAAAATTGGTGCCGATTGATTATAAAATAAAAAATGGAGATCGAGTGGAGATTATTACTTCACAAAACTCTAAAGGACCGAGTCGTGACTGGTTGAATATTGTCAGAAGTACTCAGGCCAAAAATAAAATTAACCAGTGGTTTAAAGCTGAGTTAAAAGAAGAGAATATTGTAAAAGGAAAGGATATGTTGCATGCCTATTGTAAAGCGAAAGGTATCAATATGTCTAATGTCATGAAACCTGAATATATGGATGGTATCATGCGAAAATATGGCTTCAAAGAATGGGATGCTGTTCTTGCAGCTTTGGGTCATGGCGGTTTAAAAGAAGGTCAGATCATCAATAAAATGATGGAATTCTATGAGCGAGACCATAGGAGAACCATGACAAATGAAGAAGTTTTAGCCGAAGTTGCTGAGAATAACATCGGAAAAATTCATGGGGCGAAAATGAAAAAGGGAATCGTCGTAAAAGGGATTGATGATGTGGCGGTTCGTTTTTCGAAGTGTTGTTCCCCTGTACCGGGAGATGAAATAGTCGGTTTTGTAACAAGAGGTCGTGGGGTTTCTGTTCATAGAACAGATTGTATCAATGTTATGAATCTTCCGGAAATTGACAGAATCCGTTTGATTGATGCGGATTGGCAGCAAACAGCAGGTGAAGATTCCAATGAAAAATATATGGCAGACATTAATATCTATGCTAATAATAGAAATGGCTTGCTGGCAGATATTTCCAAAGCTCTTACAGAGAAGAATATAGATATTCTTTCCTTAAATACGAGAGTCAGTAAACAGGGAATTGTAACTATGGCTACTTCTTTTGAAATATCAAGCCGTGAAGAATTGAATCATGTTATTGACAAAATTCGCAATATTGAAAGTGTTATTGACATTGAAAGAACTACTGGTTAATAGCATAAGAACGAATAAGAAATAAACTTTTAATATTACAAGTGGAAAGGTTGTTATTATAAACAACCTTTTTTGTAATCTGTATAAGACATAATTAAGAAAAATAAATGTGAGGATGAAAGAATGTTAAAAATCGGTAAAATTGTTATGGGGAGTGTACAAACCAACTGTTATTTTGTTTATAAGGAAAATGATAATAAGATTATTGTAGTAGACCCTGCAGACAGAGGAGAATATTTATATAATGCATTTAAAGAAGCAGGATTGGAAGTGGCTGCGATTCTTTTAACACATGCACATTTTGATCATATCTGGGGATGTAATAAACTTCGTGAACTTTCAGGAGTGCAGGTATTTGCATTGGAAGATGAAAAAGAATTATGTGAAAGTGCAAAGCTTAATGTGTCTGAGGATGTGGGCAGACCATATACAGTAACTGTAGATTGGTATTTAAGAGATGGAGAAAAAATAACCATAGAAGATATGGAATTTAAAGTAATTGCAACTCCGGGACATACTCAGGGAAGCTGTTGCTATTATTTTGAGAAGGATAATCTTTTAATTAGTGGTGATACCCTGTTTGAAGGTTCTGTGGGAAGAACAGATCTTCCTACCGGAAATGGTCCTACATTGAGCCGTTCCTTAAAAGAAAAATTAATGGTTCTTCCGGACGAAACTTTGGTTTTTCCGGGACATGGCAATAGTACAACTATTGGAGACGAAAAGAAATATAATCCTTTTTGTGTATAAAGGAAAGAGGTAATAAAGGTGATTGTTGTAAGATTAAATCAGCCACAGTTTGAATATGATATTCACTCCCTGATAAAAGCATTTTATCCCGCAGAGGATGTCAAGGTCTTTGAAAAAGGAACAAAGGAGTTAGAGTCTACTATAGGCATGCCGGAATGTAGTGTGTTATTTGAAGATGGTTCTATAGTATTTTCAATCCGTACTAAGGAAGAGGATGGTAAAAATATTAATGGCGAAGCCCGGGCAGAAGTGAAAGATAAGATTGTGGATGCTGTTATCATCGAAGAAGATGAAGAACGTTCCTCTGTAAAATGTAAGTTGAAGCATTTAATCTATTCTGTAATGTCGAAGTATACGGGTAAGGTGCTTCCTTGGGGAAATCTTACAGGAATCAGACCTACCAAAATTGCTTATGGACTTTTAGAAGAAGGCAAAACAGAAGATGAAGTGATTTCTTATATGGAAAAAGTGTATGATTGTACCAAAGAAAAGGCTGAATTAAGTATAGATATTGCCAATAGAGAACGTAAATTATTGTCTACGCTTCACTATGAAAATGGTTATAGTTTGTATCTTGGAATTCCGTTTTGTCCAACTACTTGTTTATATTGTTCTTTTACCTCATATCCGATTGGGTTATGGAAAAAAAGAGTAGATGAATACCTGACAGCAATGGAAAAAGAAATTGATTTTGTCAGTGAAATATATAAGAAAAAGATTTTAGATACGGTTTATATAGGAGGAGGAACACCTACTACTTTAGAACCGGATGAACTGAGAAGATTGTTGTCTTATCTTAAGAATAAATTTGATTTTTCAACTGTACAGGAATTTACGGTAGAAGCGGGAAGAGCGGACAGCATTACCGGAGAAAAACTGGAAGTGCTGAAAGAATTCGGTGTCACCAGAATCTCAGTAAATCCACAGACGATGAAAGAGGAAACTTTGAAAATTATAGGAAGACGTCATACTGTGGAACAGGTAAAAGAAGCTTTTAAACTGGCAAAAGAAGTTGGTTTCCCTAATATTAATATGGATTTGATTTTAGGACTTCCGGGAGAAACTCAAGAAGATGTAATGCATACCATGGAGGAAGTAAAAAAACTTGCACCTGATAGTTTGACTGTTCATTCTCTTGCAATTAAACGGGCTTCCAAGTTGAATCAATGGATTGAAGAACATGGTATTGAAACATTAAACAATACAGAAGAAACTATGGAAATTGCATCAAAAGCAGCAATGGAAATGAATATGAAACCATATTATTTATATCGTCAAAAGAATATGTCCGGCAACTTAGAAAATGTTGGTTATGCTACAGAAGGTAATTTCGGAATTTATAATATTCTGATAATGGAAGAGAAACAGACTATCGTAGCAATAGGGGCCGGAACTATCACCAAACGTGTATATTCGGATGGAAGAATTGAACGTGTAGACAGTGTAAAAGATGTTGGTCTTTATATTGAAAAAATAGACGAGATGATAGAACGTAAAAGATTGTTGCTTTCTGAATAAGGAAAAACTCGACAGCATAGTAAGAACTATAAAATTATGGAGAAGCAATATGAATGTAAAAATCCGCGAAAAAATAAAAGGAAAAGAAATGAAGGTGTTTGTTTATGCTTCAGCATTTCTTTTATACGTGGCAGCATTTTTGTTGGCAACACCGGCAGAAATTATACAGGGAATGAAAACAATTATATGGTCTAAGGATGCTTTGATTACAGACTACTTTAAATTGGCCGGATATGGTGCAGCATTTTTTAATGCCGGTCTGGTATTAACCATAGGAACGACTTTAGTTAATTTTGCCCGATTGCCTTTTACAGGAATTACAATTGCAGCATTGGCAATAGATGTATGCTTTGGATTTTGGGGCAAGAATCCTGTTAATATTTTCCCTATTTTTTTAGGTGTTATTTTGTATGCGAAACTCCATAGGGCATCCGTTGGACGATATCTTTACACTGCGTTATTCGGGGCTTGTTTAGGACCTGTTGTAACAGAGTTGATGTATAAATTACCATTTACGTTTGAGGTTAAGTTGATTTTAACAATTATAATCGGAATTTTGATAGGTATGATGCTGCCTCCGTTATCTGCCCATACTGTATCTATGCATATGGGATATAATTTATTTAATGTAGGATTCTCGGGTGGAATTCTGGCTTTTGCAATTGTTTGTATTATGCGTTCCTTTTCTATGGAAATTGAGCCTGCGTTCATTTGGCAGGAAGGTTTTCATAAAGAAATTACAATAGGAATTTATGGATACTTTGCAGTAACTTTTCTTTATGGATTATGGTTAAAGAATGGAGATGTTTCAGGACTTCGTAAAGTATTAAAGCATCCGGGACGTGCCATTGCCGACTTCGTGATTATGGATGGTCCGGGTGTAACATTGATGAATATGGCTATTGTAGGAATGGTAGCGGAAACTTATATTTTGTGTATAGGCGGTGATTTATCCGGACCTGTACAAGGTGCTGTTATTATGGCATTTGGTTATGGTGCATTCGGAGCACATATAAAAAATTATCTTCCGGTTTTGACGGGTGTGTTTTTTTCCTGTTTTATTAATCAGTATACTCTTACAACACCGGGAATACAGATTGCATCTATCTTTTGTATTGGTCTTGCACCTATTGCAGGTCAGTTTGGGCCTATTGCAGG
This sequence comes from Lachnospiraceae bacterium, assembly GCA_017521195.1. Lineage (GTDB taxonomy): Bacteria > Bacillota > Clostridia > Lachnospirales > Lachnospiraceae > SFDP01. Next base: position 12,603 of record JAFXGP010000028.1, on the reverse strand, counting down.
CATTGGAGCAGGATTTTTACATTCGGCGATTGTGATGTATACTAATCAAATGTATGGCGGATTGAATCTTTATAACAATGGATTTAGTTGTGGTTGGGTAGCGATTATTATGATTCCGCTTATCGAAAGTTTTATGGCTAGATTTGAACACAGAAGATCAGGGAAAAAAAGTAAAAATAAAAAAGTATAGAGTAGATATGCTTGGATATAAATAGATAGAAGCACAAATTACCTATTTAACAGAAGGGGAAATATATGGTACATGAAGAAAAGAAAGTTGCAAAAATCATAGAAGAATTAACGATGTTCTTTTTTACAGTGGGATCTGATGAAATCGAAACACGAATAAAAAGAGACGAAAATTCAGATTTTATTTGGATTAGTGCAAATTATAATCCTGAGTATCGTGACGAATTAGATTATTTGGATGAATTTTTAAATAAAGAAAAAAATGATGGTTTGGAAGATATTTATTGGGAACTTGCAGGAAGCGGTGAACCCGGAGAAACAAGCCAATTATTATTGATTGGAATGATGATAGATAAAGCAGAAATTGAAATTTCCGATACAAGAGTAGAGTTAAAGCTGTACAAAAAGTTTAAAGAAGGATTCTAAATATGACCATGGAATTATATAAATCCATAGATATGTTGTTGAAAAACAAGGAATCGGTAATCGTTGCAATCGAGGGAGGAAGTGCCAGTGGAAAAACCACATTGGCAAAAAAATTAGAACAAAAATATAAATGTACGGTATTGCATATGGATGATTTCTTCCTTAGACCGGAACAAAGAACCAAGGAAAGATTAACAGAACCCGGAGGAAATGTAGATCGGGAACGTTTTTTTGATGAGGTTGTAATTCCTTTAGTAAATAGAAAAAAGATAAATTACCGTCGTTTTGATTGTGGTACTTTTTCTTTGTTGCCATCTGTGGAAATTGAACCGGGTAGATTAACAATAGTAGAAGGTGCATACAGCACACATCCTTATTTTGAGAGATATTATGATTTTTCTGTTTTTCTGTGCATCGATTCTAAATTACAACAAGAACGCATTTTGATAAGGAATGGTCAGGATAAAGCACAACGATTTTTTGAAGAATGGATTCCCATGGAACAAAAATATTTTGAAAGCATGAAAGTAGCAGAAAAATGTGATTTGGTTTTAAGGGTGTAGAAATTATTTTTGATATTTATATTGCCGTTTTTAGAAAAAGAGTGTAAAATTCAAATGTTAAATATACGTGGGAGGAAAACAATGGCATTAAGTAAGAAACCGGTAAATGGTATGAAAGATATTTTACCAAACGAAATGCAGATTCGTGATTACGTAATTAATGTAATTGCAGAAACATATGCAGAGTTTGGTTTTACAAGAATAGAGACTCCATGCGTGGAAAATATTGCTAATTTAAGTAATAAACAGGGTGGAGAAAATGAAAAGCTTATCTTTAAAATCTTAAAGAGAGGCGAAAAATTGAATTTAGAAACAGCACAGAACGAAGCTGATTTGGTAGATGGAGGACTTCGTTATGATTTAACGGTTCCGTTGGTTCGTTTCTATTCTAACAATGGGGCAAATCTTCCAAATCCGTTTAAGGCATTACAGATTGGACCTGTATGGCGTGCAGACAGACCACAGAGAGGAAGATACCGTCAGTTTTATCAGTGCGATATTGATATTTTGGGAGAACCATCTAACCTGGCAGAAATTGAACTGATTTTAGCCACTACCACAACCTTAGGTAAACTTGGTTTTAAAGGTTTTGAAATCAGAATCAATGAAAGAAGAATCTTAAAAGCAATGGCTGCTTATAGTGGATTTTCTGAAGAAGATTACGATTCTGTTTTTATTACTTTGGATAAGATGGACAAGATTGGACTTGATGGTGTTGAAAAAGAATTAAAAGAAGCCGGATATGGTGATGAAACTGTAGATAAGTACCTTTATTTGTTCAAAGGTATGGAAAATGCAAGTAATGGCTTTGTGTGGCTTACAGAAGAAATTAAAGATTTCTTAGAAGCAGATGTTAAGGATAACCTTGGAGAAATCATTACCAGTGTAGAAGCAGTGAAGAGTGCCGATTTTAAGATGGTGTTTGATCCAACTTTAGTTCGTGGTATGTCTTATTATACAGGAACTATTTTTGAAATTGCGATTCCTGAATTTGGCGGAAGCTGTGGTGGCGGAGGACGTTATGACAAGATGGTTGGTAAATTTACAGGTAATGATGTTCCTGCTTGTGGATTTTCCATTGGTTTTGAAAGAATTGTTCTTTTGTTATTGGAAAGCGGCTATCAGATTCCAAATGCAAAGAAAAAGACCGCATATTTAATTGAAAAAGGTATGCCTACGGACAGACTTTGCGAAGTGATGAAAGAAGCTCAGAATGCTCGTGCTAACGGGGAACAGATTTTAGTTTCCAGAATGAATAAAAATAAGAAGTTCCAAAAAGAACAGCTTATGAAAGAAGGATATAATGACTTTAAGGAGTTTTACAAAAATCCTTTAAATAATTAATGATTATTTGATTTTATTATGTGATTCAACAACAGCGGAGGAAATTATGGCAGAATCAATGAAAGGTTTAAAAAGAACACATCGTTGTACTGAGCTTAGCGCAGCAAATGTTGGCGAAGTTGTTACTGTTATGGGATGGGTTCAGAAACAGAGAAATAAAGGTGGAATCGTATTTGTAGATTTACGTGACCGTACAGGATTATTACAGATTATTTTTGAAGAAAGTGACATCAAAGCAGAAGGTCTCGAAAAGGCAGCAAAACTTCGTAGTGAATTTGTAATCGCAGTAGTCGGACGAGTAGAAAAACGTTCCGGTGCTGTTAATGAAAACTTGAAAACAGGGGATATTGAAATCCGAGCGACAGAATTAAGAATTCTTTCTGAAGCGGAAACACCCCCGTTCCCAATCGAAGCTGATTCTAAAACAAAAGAAGAATTACGTTTAAAATATCGTTATTTAGATTTAAGAAGACCTGATTTGCAGGGGAAAATGATTTTAAGAAGTAAAATTGCAGCAAAAATCCGTTCTTTCTTAACAGATGAAGGATTTTTAGAAATTGAAACTCCGATTTTACAGAAATCTACTCCTGAAGGTGCAAGAGATTACTTGGTGCCAAGCCGTGTACATCCGGGCAGTTTTTATGCGTTACCACAGTCTCCACAGTTGTTTAAACAGTTATTGATGTGCTCCGGATATGACAGATATTTCCAGATTGCAAAATGTTTCCGTGATGAGGATTTACGTGCAGACCGTCAGCCTGAATTCACACAGGTAGATATGGAATTATCCTTTGTAGATGTAGATGATGTAATTGAAGTTAATGAAAGATTAATTCAGTATGTATGTAAAGAAGCTATTGGTTTAGAAGTATCATTGCCAATTCCAAGAATTACCTGGCAGGAAGCTATGGACCGTTTTGGTTCTGATAAACCGGATACACGTTTCGGTATGGAATTACAGAATGTATCTGATGTAGTTGCAGGATGCGGTTTTGGTGTATTTACTTCTGCGTTGGAAAACGGCGGGTCTGTTCGTGGTATCAATGCTAAAGGACAGGCAGAAATGCCTCGTAAGAAAATTGATGCGTTGGTTGAATTTGCAAAAGGTTATGGTGCAAAAGGTCTTGCTTACCTTGCGGTATTACCTGATGGAAGCTACAAATCTTCCTTTGCTAAATTTATGACAGAAGACCAGTTGAAAGCATTGGTAGAAGCTATGCAGGGTGAACCCGGTGACTTATTATTGTTTGCTGCTGATAAGAATAAAATTGTTTACAATGTATTAGGTGCTTTACGTATTGAAGTAGCATCACAGATGGGCATTATTGATGAAGATAAATTTAACTTCTTATGGGTAACAGAATTCCCATTATTAGAGTGGGATGAAGAAGAAGAACGTTATACAGCAATGCATCATCCGTTTACAATGCCAATGGACGAAGATTTGGAATTGTTAGATACAGATCCGGGTAAAGTACGTGCGAAAGCATATGATATCGTATTAAATGGTACTGAACTTGGTGGTGGTAGTGTTCGAATCTTCCAGAGTGATGTTCAGGAAAAGATGTTTGAATGTTTAGGTTTCAGCAAAGAAGATGCGTATAACAGATTTGGCTTCTTATTAAATGCATTTAAGTATGGTGTTCCTCCGCATGCAGGATTAGCTTACGGACTTGATCGTCTTGTAATGCTTCTTGTAAAAGCGGACAGTATTCGTGAAGTTATTGCCTTCCCTAAGGTAAAAGATGCTTCCTGTCTTATGACAAATGCTCCTGACATCGTAGATGATAAACAGTTGGAAGAATTATTTATTCAGGTTGTGAATGAGCAGGAAAAAGCGGAATAAGTAACGTTATTCTTAAAAAAAGTAAAAATATATTTAACAATATTAGGACCGGAAGTAAATACCGGTCCTTTTGTTGATTTTAAACAATAAAATTTCCATTTAATGTATAAAAATGTTAATATTTTAATGAAATGTTTGAAGTATTGTTATTTTTATGGATTAATTTGTATAAAATACGCAAAAAAGTTAATAATATTTTTCTTTAGATAGTGGATTTGGTTGACTTTTTGTTTGGGAATTGTTATCATTTATAAAGATATTTCATAGAAAATACGTAAGAAAATATTATGCAACTGGGAAGGAGAATCAAAGGACTTAAGTTAATCAAAATACAGAGATTAATTTTGGGAATTTGATTTTTTTAATCTTGGAGAAAGAGAGAGGGTCACATGTTAAAATTTAACGGTAAAAGTGTATTATCCGGTGTTGCAATTGGAAAAATTTATATTTTCAAAAAACAGGAATATACATTGGTAAGAAAAACTGTAGCAGATGCAGAAGCTGAAGTTGTAAGATTCCATGATGCTTGTGAAAAAGCAAAAGCGCAGTTGAAAAAATTGTATGAAAAGACAAAAGAAGAAGTAGGCGAAGATCATGCTGTAATTTTTGAGGCGCATCAGATGATGTTAGATGATCTTGATTATGTAGAAGCAATCGAAGCTATGATTCGCGATGAAAAAGTAAATGCAGAATATGCAGTAACTATGACAGGAAATAGTTTTGCAGATACATTTGCTAACATGGAGGATGATTATTTCAAAGCAAGAAGTGCTGACGTATTGGACATTACAAAACGTGTTGTTAATGTGCTTGCAGGTATCAAAGAAGCAGGTATTGATTCTGATGAACCTGTAATTATTGTAGCAGATGATTTAACACCAAGTGAAACAGTACAGATGGATAAATCTAAGATTTTAGCATTTGTTACAAGATTTGGTTCCCAGAATTCACATACTGCTATTTTAGCAAGAAGTATGAATTTACCATCTTTAATTAATACTGATATTGAATTATTAGATGAATTTGATGGTAAATTGGCTGTTGTTGACAGTTTCCATGATACTTTAATTGTAAATCCTGATGAAGCAACATTAAAAGAAGCTGAAGCTGACCTTAAGAGATGGAGAGATGAACTTTCTGCATTGAACGAACTTATTGGTCTTGACAATGTTACAACTGACGGAAGAAAAGTTAATATTTATGCAAACATCGGTAGTGTTGAAGATGTTGAAAAAGTATTAAAGAATGATGCTCATGGTATTGGTCTTTTCAGAAGTGAATTTGTTTACCTTGAAAGCCAGGATTATCCATCAGAAGAAGCTCAGTTTGAAGCATATAAAGCAGTTGTTGAAGGTATGGGCGGTAAAAAAGTTATTATCCGTACACTTGATATCGGTGCTGATAAACAGGCTGATTACTTCCACCTTGACCATGAAGAAAACCCTGCAATGGGACTTCGTGCAATCCGTATCTGTTTAGAAAGAATGGAAGTATTTAAAACACAGCTTCGTGCGATTTACAGAGCATCTGCATTTGGTAAATGTTCTATCATGTTCCCAATGATTATTTCTGTTTGGGAAATTAAGAAAATTAAAGAAATCGTAGAAGTAGTAAAAGAAGAATTAATTGCAGAAGGACATGCAATCGGTGAAGTTGAATTAGGTATTATGATCGAAACACCTGCAGCAGTTATGATGTCTGATGAATTAGCAAAAGAAGTTGAATTCTTCAGTATTGGTACAAACGATTTAACACAGTATACATTAGCAATTGACAGACAGAATGAGTGCATCAACAGATTCTATGATTCACATCATCCTGCAGTACTTAAAATGATTCAGATGACAATTGATAATGGTCATAAGAACGGAATTTGGGTTGGAATCTGTGGAGAATTAGCAAGTGATTTATCATTAACAGAAACATTTATGGATATGGGTATCGATGAATTATCCGTATCTCCAACATATGTCTTACCACTTCGTAAGAAAGTAAGAGAAATTTAATAAACGTAATAAACAAGCTTAGTGCTTGTAATTAAAAAATATAAATTAAATTTATTTGATGTAAAAAGCATCAGAACGGAGGAAATTATCATGAGCAAATTTACTTATGTAGTAACAGACGAAGTAGGAATTCACGCAAGACCGGCACAGTTATTAGTAAAAAAATGTACTGAATATAAGAGTGCTATTACTCTTACTTGCAACGGAAAAAGCGCAGATGCTAAAAGAATTATGGGCGTTATGGCTTTAGGTGCTAAAAAAGGTACTACAGTAGAAATTTCTATCGATGGTGAAGATGAAGCAAAAGCTAAAGCAGAATTAGAAGCATACTTCAAAGCAAACTTCTAAGGAGGCAGTTATGAGAATTATCAGAACTAAGGACTATGATGATATGAGCAGAAAAGCTGCTAATATCATTGCTGCGCAGATCGTTTTAAAACCGGATTGTGTTTTAGGTCTTGCAACAGGTTCCACACCAATCGGAACATACAAAAACCTTGTAGCAGCATATGAAAACGGAGATTTAGATTTCTCTGCAGTTAAGAGTGTTAACTTAGATGAATATAGAGGACTTCCTCGTGAAAACGACCAGTCTTATTTCTATTTCATGCATGACAATCTTTTCAAACACGTAAATATTGATCTTGCAAATACACATTTACCTGATGGAACAGAACCTGACAGTGATAAAGCTTGTACAGAATATGAAGCAATTATTGATTCTGTAGGTGGTCAGGATTTACAGTTGTTAGGTCTTGGTCATAATGGTCATATTGGTTTTAATGAACCAAACACAGAGTTTGATAAATTAACTCACTGTGTAGATTTACAGGAAAGTACAATTGAAGCAAATAAACGTTTCTTTGCTTCTGCTGATGATGTTCCAAAACAGGCTTATACAATGGGTATCGGAACAATTATGAAAGCTAAGAAAATCTTAGTAGTAGTTAGTGGTGCAGATAAGGCTCAGATTGTGAAAGATGCATTCTTTGGACCTGTTACACCTAATGTACCGGCTTCTATTTTACAGTTCCATCCGGATGTTACTGTAGTTGCAGATGAAGCTGCATTATCTTTAGTTAAATAAAAAAACTTACATTTAAGAGCTGTTGTGTTTTACAACGGCTCTTTTTTGGTGTAAACTATTAGCATATGTATTTTAAATTGGTGATAGTGTACTTATAATCAAAAGGGGTATAAAATGAATTGTAAAGAAGCGGAAAAAATGATTCCGGCATTCCTTGTAAAACAATTAAATAATCGTGATTTGAATGAATTTTTAATGCATCTTGAAGATTGTCCGGAATGTATGGAAGAATTAACGATTCAGTATCTGGTTATGATTGGTACATCCTTGATTGAAGAGGGCAAGAGTTTTAATCTGCGAAAAGCATTAAATGATTTATTGTCAGATGCATGGAAAACTGTACAAAAGTGGAAGTTGTTGGTTTTTGCATCTTACATTGTGGAGCTTATTACTTTTGTTATAATGGCTATAATATTAATTGTGGTGATATTTGTATGAGAGAAAAAATAGTTTTAATAGATGGACATAGCATATTAAACAGAGCATTTTATGGAGTTCCGGATCTGTCTAATACAGAAGGGCTTCATACCAATGCTATTTATGGTTTTTTAAATATTATGTTTAAAATAGTAGAGGAAGAAAAACCGGCCTATCTGGCAGTGGCTTTTGATTTAAAGGCTCCAACCTTCAGACATAAAATTTATCCCGAATATAAAGGTACCAGAAAAGGTATGCCGGATGAACTTCGTGAACAAGTTCCTGTTATGAAAGAAGTACTACAGGCTATGGGAATCCTGATTATGGAGAAAGAAGGATTGGAAGCTGATGATATTTTAGGTACTTTTGCGAAAAAAGCTCAAAAAGATGGTTTAGAAGTTGCTTTAGTTTCCGGAGATAGGGATTTATTGCAGATTGCAGATGAACATATAAAAATTCGTATTCCAAAGACCAAAGGCGGAAAAACAGAAGTTGAAGATTACTATGCCAAAGATGTTTTGAAGACAATGCAGGTAACTCCAATCCAATTTATTGAGTTAAAAGCATTAATGGGAGATACTTCTGATAATATTCCCGGAGTACCTAAGGTTGGACCTAAAACGGCTACAGATTTAATGGTTACGTATGGTTCCTTGGATTCTATCTTTGAACACTTGGAAGAAATCAGTAAAAAGAGTGTACGTGAAACCCTGCAGGAAAATAAGCATTTAGCAGAATTAAGTAAGGTTTTGGCAACTATAGAGATTAATGCTGATATTCCTTATACATTAGATATGGCTCGGTATGATAATCCTTTTACAAAAGAGGCTTATATTTGGTTTAAAAAATTAGAATTAAAAAATTTGTTGAATAAATTTGAAAAAGATGCAATCAATGATAACGATGAAAAAAATAATTTTCACATTGTAACAGATTTTGCTGAAGCGGATAAAATTTTTGAAGTTGCCAAAAGCAGAGAGTGTGTAGCTTTTTGTGTATTAGAAGATAAAGCAACTAAAGACAATTTTGAAAAAGATTTTATTGGTCTTTCGCTTTGTCTATCCAAAGAAGAAGTATATATTATTTTACAGGAAGGTTTCCTGACTCAAAATTATTTGTGTGATAAACTGAAAGATTTATCCAAAAGAACAAAATTGATTACTTTTGATATCAAACAACAATACTCTTATTTGGATGCAACAACAGGAAGAGGTTTCTTTGATATATTGATTGGTGCATATCTTTGTAATCCGTTGAAAAGTGATTATGGAGTAGTTGATATTGCAAACGAGTATTTAGGATTAATGATTTCTGATAAAAGTAGGTTGTTAGATAAATTATCCTTAAGAAAAGCTTTAGAGATAAAAACAGAAAGTTTTAAAGAATATGCAGGATTTTTATCTTACGTATCTTTTATGGCTTATCCTAAGATTAAAGATAGATTAGAGAATGAAGGTATGTTGCCTTTGTTTGAAAATATTGAAATGCCACTTTCTTTTGTATTATACAGCATGGAAAAAGAAGGCGTTAATGTAGAAAAAGATGCTTTGAAAGCATATGGCGATGCATTGGCTGTTAAGATAGAGAAATTGGAAACCAATATCTATGAACAGGCAGGAGAAAAATTCAATTTGAATTCTCCGAAGCAGTTAGGCGAAATTTTGTTTGGTAAATTACAGATTCCGGGTGGTAAAAAGACAAAAACCGGATATTCCACAGCCGCAGAAGTATTAGAAAAGTTAGCTCCGGAATATCCTATGATTGCAGACATTCTGGAATACCGTACTTTAGCAAAATTAAAATCCACGTATGCAGATGGACTCGGAACTTGTATCAGGGAAGACGGAAAGATTCACACAACGTTTAATCAAACCATAACGGCTACCGGCAGAATCAGTTCTACGGAACCTAATTTACAGAATATTCCGATGAGACTGGAATTGGGAAGACAGATTCGTAAAGTATTTGTTCCCAAAAAAGATTATATATTTGTAGATGCAGATTATTCCCAGATTGAATTGCGTCTGCTAGCTCATATGTCTGCAGATGAAACGTTAATAGAAGCTTACAAAATGGATTCTGATATTCATAGAATTACAGCTTCTAATGTATTTCATATACCAATGGACGAGGTCACTGATTTACAGAGACGTAATGCCAAAGCAGTTAATTTTGGGATTGTATATGGAATCAGTTCTTTTGGATTAAGTCAGGATCTTAGTATTTCCAGAAAAGAGGCAGCGCAATATATAGATAAATATTTTGAAACCTATCCGGGAGTAAAAATCTATTTGGATAAATTGGTGAATGATGGGAAAGAGCAGGGGTATGTGACTACTCTCTTTGGGCGTAAACGTCCTATTCCGGAATTATCCTCAAGTAATTTTATGCAACGTTCCTTCGGAGAACGGGTGGCTATGAATTCTCCGTTACAGGGAACTGCAGCAGACATTATGAAGATAGCTATGATTCGTGTGTTTGAAAGAATAGAAAGGGAAAAATTAAAATCCAGAATGATTCTGCAAGTACATGATGAAATTTTAATTGAAGCCGCAAAAGAAGAAGAAGAAATTATCAAAAATATACTTGAAGAAGAAATGAAAGGGGCTGCCAATCTGGCGGTAACATTGGAAACAGACATTCATTCCGGTACAGATTGGTACGAAGCAAAATAATGTTAGTAATAGGAATTACCGGTGGAGTAGGTGCCGGAAAATCCAGTGTTTTAAAGGTTTTAGAAGAAAATTGTAACTGTAAACTTATATTAGCCGATGATGTGGGAAATAAGGTAAAAGAACCCGGACAAAAATGTTATTCTCAAATTGTTGAGTTGTTAGGAACAGATATCTTAGAAGAAGATTTAACAATCAACAGGATAAAAATGGCAGCTAAAATTTTTTCTGATTCCCAAATTTTGGAGCAGGTAAATACAATTATTCATCCTGCTGTAAAAGAATATATTTTAGAAGAAATTGCATCTGAGAGAAGCAAGCAGGAAATAGATGTTTTTTTCCTGGAAGCCGCACTTTTAATTGAGGCAGGATATACCCGCTATCTGGATGAGTTATGGTATATTTTTAGTGAAAAAGATGTTAGAATAAAAAGATTAAAAGAATCCAGAGGATATTCGGATGAGAAGATTCATCAGATTATGGAGCAGCAATTGTCGGATGAGGAGTTTAAGAAGCATGCGGATGTGATTTTGGACAACAGTAAATGTTTTGAAGATACTTTTACGCAGATTAAAGAAGAATGTGTCAGATTAGGCATTTGGAGAAATTAAGTGCTAAAGTAGATGTGTGTTATAAAGATTATCTTTTACAAAGAAGAATTATAAATAGTAAGGAGAGATACAGCCTTGGAAACAGCAACAAATTTAGGAAATAATATAAGAAATTATGCCGGGCATTTAGTTTTTGGGTTGGATATTGGTACCAGAAGTATTGTTGGTACCGTAGGATATAAGAATGAGGATAGATTCATTGTTGTCGCTCAGAAAGTAAAAGAGCATGAAACCAGAGCTATGCTGGATGGGCAGATTCATGATATTGAAAAAGTTGGAAATTCTATTAAACAGGTAAAAGAATATCTGGAAGAACAAATCGGAAGAAAATTAACAGATGTATGCATTGCAGCAGCGGGTCGTGTGTTGGAAACTTCTAATTCCCACGCAGAGGTAGAGTTTGAAGAAGAACATACTATTACAAAAGAAGATGTATATGCCTTAAATTCTCTTGCTATTGAAAAGGCTTATGCTTCTTTTATGGAAAGAAATACAACAGCCCAGAAATTTTACTGCGTAGGTAATTCTGTTGTAAATTATTATTTAAATGATTTTCAAATCAGCAATCTGGAAAATCATAAAGCAAGAAAAATTGCTGTGGAATTAATTGCGACATTCCTTCCGGATGAAGTTGTGGATGGTCTTAATAAAGCTGTAGAATTGGCAGGACTTCATGTTGCAAACATGACACTGGAACCGATTGCAGCTATTCAGGTTGCGATTCCGGAGAGATTCCGTCTTTTAAATATTGCATTAGTAGATGTTGGAGCCGGTACAAGTGATATTTCCATTACAAAAGATGGCAGTATTATTGCATATGGCATGATTCCTATTGCGGGAGATAGCCTGACAGAAGCTATTGCAATGCAATGTCTGACTGATTTTTATGTAGCAGACCAGATGAAACAGGATTCGACGGTCGGAGAAATTGTTACATATGAAGATATTATGGGATTGAAACAGACCATAGCAACTAAAGAACTGGATGCTATTATGGAACCTATTTTGGAAGACATGACCACAAGAGTATCAGATAAGATCAAAGAGTTAAATGGTGGAAAATCTGTAAGTGCTGTCTTTGTAGTAGGCGGTGGTGGTAAAGTAAACGGCTACACCCAGAGATTATCAGATAAATTAGGTATTCAGGCTGAAAGAGTTGCTCTGCGTGGCAAAGAAGTAATGCAGAAAATTGAATTTATGGATTCTTCCATTGAAAAAGATTCTCTGCTGGTTACTCCGATTGGTATTTGTTTGAATTTCTATGAACAGAATAATAACTTTATTTTCGTTTCTTTTAATGGACAGAAAATAAAATTATATGACAATAAACATTTAAAAGTGACAGATGCTGCTATTCAGGCTAATTTCCCGAATGATGGATTTTTCCCAAAGCGTGGTAAAGAGCTTAACTTTACTGTAGATGGAATTAAAAAGATTGTCCG
>JAFXGP010000027.1 GCA_017521195.1 Lachnospiraceae bacterium | reverse complement strand
GCATTCTCATCATAAACTTTATCTGCCATTTTTTCATAAGGACTAGGAACATCATAAATAGATGCCGGCTCTTCATAGTGTAAACTGTTATCCAAAGCACAAATATCTACAAAATCTTTTTGATTCGGATCCCATACTTTAATCCCTATATTACTGCCATCTTCTCCATCCACATTATCATAAGATAATCTAAGTCGATGAATCTCACTTTGTGTAATATCCTGTTCCACAATATTTATAAAATCTTTATCAGGATCTGTAGCATTACTTTCGTTTAACTCCGGAAGCTGACCTGTTTTTACATAAGTTACCGAATCTATTTTTGCATTACTTACCTGTTCTGTAATAGAGTATGTTTGCTTCATTGCATTCCCGAAAGTTAATGCTGTATCGGTTCTGTAACCGGTAAAAACAAATCTTCCGGCATAATCTGCGTTTCCGGTAGAATATACTTCATCACGAAGAGCTTTCAATGCTGTCAAAATAGTTTCTCTGTCACTAGTTGTCAGGTCTTCATTGCTACCTTTCGTACACTGAGCAATCATATCTGTCACAACTTCACCCATAGAAGAAAGTGCACTTTCCGTAACTTCCAGCCAGCTTTTTGCGTCCGGTACATTTTTCTCATAGTACTGAGTTACCTGATTTACATTAGTTCTGAGTCGCAGGGCTCTGATTGCTACAATAGGATCATCTGAAGGTCTGCTAACCTTTTTCTCTGTAGACATCTGCTGACTCAACTTATCCTGCAAGAGTTTGTTCGTGTTTATATTCGTTAAAGAGTTATTCTGTATTACTTTGTTTGTAATTCTCATACTATACTCCTGTCTCTAAGATCAATCTGTCATAAACTTCTGTTAATGTCTGAATCATTTTAGAAGCCAATGTGTAAGCATTCTGATATTTTACCAAATTCACTGCTTCCTCATCGGTATCCACTCCGGAAATCGAGATTCTCTGGTTATCAATAGCTTTTCCTACATTTTTAAAGTTACCATAAAAATTATTGGCATTATTTGCATTCAATGCAATATCTGATAAAATACAAGTCAAAAACTCACCAGTAGAAGCACCTCGGAAACTAACAACTGATTTGTCATTGATCATCTTAACCAATCTTTCCACATTTCCATATTCATCTACGCCGGCTGCTCCATCCACTTTGGTTGCCAGAAGATCAGGATTATCAAACATAGCATTTAAAATACTGAAATTTTTTGCAGTCATACAATAATAACTATCATCTTTCGCAGAAATGTAATTCTTATTATCGCTGAACCCTTCCGTAAACAAATACTGTTCCAGATCTGTTTCATGATTCGCACTGAACATGATATTACCTTTGTTACCTTTCAGATCATAACCGCTTGCTAAAATTTCGTTAAACTTGGTAGCAAAAGTTCTGGCCCATTCATTCATCTGCTGCATGTAATAAGGAACACCCTGATAATTAACGCTCTGACCGATAGTTGCTTCTTTTCCTCTTCTGCTCTCTGTTAGTTTAGCATCGTTAATACTTTCATCTATGGTAAAAACATATGTATAAACATCTTCTCCATTAGCACCCGGTGTCTTTACCATTTTCCAATCATTGTAGTAAAAAATCTGATTTCCTAGATTAATCTTACCGCCGGTATCCGATAAAGTACACTTATTAATATCTTTTAAATATTCCGCACTTACATCTATGGAAACAGTCTTATATGTTTTGTTAACCATATTTCCATAAAGGTCTTCTTCCTGCACATTGATTGTTCCGATATCTTTTACGATTCCCTGAAAATTCTCTCCATTGTTACCATCACGCATCTGTACCAGCCCCTGCAATTCTCCGCCCAGACTTGCGTTGTACAGGTTAAATTCATCTGCCAGTTCTCCAGTCAGTTTATCAGCCACCCAATATACGTCATAAAGTCCATCAATATCTGACTGATTCACTTTTTCCCAACTTTTTCTCGCCACACATTCCAGAGAATTATATTCATTGGTATCTACCAGTGTCTGTCCTCCGGCAATCTGTACCAGATAACGATAAGCACCGGTTAATCGATCCGGATTATTGCTGTCACACACCGGTGTTTCGATTACTTTCACTGAAACAATAGCAGATAGCTTATCAATCAGCACTTCTCGTTGATCACGAAGTTCATTTGCATTGGCTTTTCCATCAATTTCAATAACATTGATCTGTTTATTCAAAGTAGCAATTTCCGATGCCAGAGAATTAATTTCATCTACTTTTAATTTAATCTCCTGGTTTACGTCTTTTTGTACCAGAGACATATTTGCTGACATACTGTTAAAATACTGGGTCAGATTAGACGCATGCCCAATAAACTGCGCTTTTGTAGTATCACTTCCCGACTGTTTTGATACTTCATCAAGTGCTGACATCATATTGTCAAAAATTGTCTTAAACCCTTCAATGGTACTGTCATCATTAAAATAATCTTCTACCTGTTTCATATAATACTGCTTCATATTATATTCACCGGTGTTGGCATTGTTATCCCAATATTTTACATCATAAAAATGATCTCTCACACGTTCAATCGCAATAACATCTACACCGGCTCCTGCACATCCATATGTAGTAAAAACTCTGAGTGCATTAGCCGCTGCCTGTTCAGCCTTCTGTCTGCTGAAACCTTCAGTTTCCACATTGGCTATATTATTACCGGTAGTATTTAATGCTGCATTAGATGCTATTAATCCTGAGTATGCTATATTTAATCCAAAAAACTGAGATGGCATAAACTGCCTCCTTTACTAATTAGGTTCCTAATGTATTGATAAGATGCGCCAACATTTCGCTGATAACATTGATATATCGGCTGGATGCATTATAAGCATTCTGGAATTTCACCATGTTGGTTAATTCGTCATCACTGGAAACCCCGATTACCTGCTCCCTTGCACTAAAGGTTGCATTTACAGTTGCCTGCTGATTTGACATAATGCTCTTATATACGCTTCCGGAATTGGCAACCTGTGCAACCAAATCTCCATAATAATCTACAAAGCTGGTTTTCTTCTTTACCTTAGGATTCAGAGTATTGCTTTCTTCCGTAAATTTTGCTTTCATAATTTCCATGGTTTCATAATCCACAGAACCATCGTCTTTGATAAAACCTAATTTGGTTGGTACCTGAACCAGGTCTTTATTGATGGTAATATTACTGATAGAATACAAACTTCCTTTGTATCCATTTTTTCTTTCATCAGGTGTCGATTCTGCCCAAGTTCCGTCATTCTGCTTTTCGTAACTTTCTGCTCCGATTTTTTCAAAAAGAACAATAGGACTTCCATCCGCATTCTGCATGTAGCCTTTACCTTCTTTAATCGCAGCATTGGCAGCATCTACCAATACCTGGTTAATCGTGGTTACTACATTGTGAATCAACTGATCAAATTCACCCTGTATATTCATGATTACTGATTGACTAACTGAGTAATCATAATTTTCTTCTTTAATATCTGTATAATCGGCCCTGTGATCCCCTCTTGCTAAAAGCATGGATTTCAGACTTCCGATATCTGTATTTAAATCCGAAGAAATCACTGTGTTTAATTCAAACACTTTGGCTCCTTCGATATTATATTCTTTGAGTCCCAATGAATTAAGGGTATATTCTGCATTCTGCGTCCAAAAAGGAGTGTAGAATCCGGTATTTTCATCTTGTAAAAGTCCGATTTCATAAACCACTTCTCTTTTTACCAGGTCCACGCCTTCAAACTGGACATTTACCTGACCTTTGAGATCTTCTGAATAAGATATTTTTCCCATTGCTGATAGTTCATCCAACATACGGTTTCTTTCATCGCGAAGATCATTGGCTCTTTCATGGCCGCCACATTCTATTTTTAAAATTTCTTCATTCAAAGCCCGAATACGGTCTGCGTATTTATTAATGGTATCTACTTTTCCTTTAATCTGCTGATTCAAGTTATCCTGATAATCACACATACCATTATATACAGCCTTGGCTCTTTCAATAAACTGAGTTGACTTCTGCACCAACAGCCCTTGCGTTACCGCACTGCTCGGATCCTTAGAAAGCTCCTGAATCGCAGTCCAAACGCCTTCCAGAGATTCCTGAAAAGATTCTCCATTTAATTCGTCCAATAAATTTTCAATTTCTTCCAAAGCATCGGAAGCAACCTCATAAAAAGCACTACGGCCAGACTCTCTCCGATAAGTCTGGTCCAAAAAATAATCTCTGATTTGTTTTACTCTGGAATAGTTAACCCCAAGGCCAACCTGCTGATTGGAAACAGAATTGAAATCTACTCTAATTGTATTATAAACTTTGGTACCCTGCTGCACCTGCTGACGCACATAACCTGTAGTATCGGCATTGGTCATATTGTGAGCTGTAGTATTCAAAGCATTTTGACTTGTCTGTAAACCGGAATTTCCGATATATAAACTTCCCATTAATGGCATAAATCGCGCCTCCTAAAGATGTTATTGTTTTGCATCAAACCCGCCATTACTCCTTCCCATTATAGTGCCTGAATTATAAGCACCTCTGGTGTAATTGGCGGTCTGCGGTGCAGACTTCATGGCATGAATCAGATTCAGATCAAATTCTACCATTTCTAAAGACTGTTTTATTAAATCTCTGTTGTGTTCATTGACTCTCGTCATGTTGCCGGTTACGTTCTTCAATTTATCATGAGCTTCTGCCAACAGCTTCTGCTCTACCGGTCTTTGGGATAACATATTAATAATGTCTGCAAGTTTTAATTTTGTAACATCCTTGTTAAGTACGTTTGCAATATCTTTTGTTACCTCTTCCCTTTGGGCATCCAAATGATTGATTTTTGCCACAACGATTTGCTCTTCATCCGTGATTTTTTGTAAGCCCTTCAAATCTCCGCTTACGATAATAGATGTCTTTTTCATGGATAATTCCAGCAGCTCTTCATAGGCATCGCCTTCTAACTGTAACACACTGATTAAATTTTCCATCAAACTGGCCACTGAAACTTACCTCCTGATTTTCTAAAAAGTCCTTAGAAGCTTCCCAAATGCGCACTATGATATCTTTCAAATAATTTCTGTGCAAACTGTTCTCCGCTTACTTCATATGTGCCTGCATTCAATTTATTTTTCAAAGATTCCACTACATCTTCTCTTACATCTGCCGCATTAGCCACTGCTGTTTTCGCAGTCTGGATATCCTTTCCCTTACTGCTGATTTCAAGCTGGTCTCTAAAACCGGTTCTGGCTTCTTTCTGTACTTTATGTGTCTTCTTATTTCCGTACAATTGCTGTACCTGTGCATATGCATCTATTCGCATAACTTCCCCTCCTTACTATGGATTGAAAATTTATTTTCACTATGTTTATCGGATAGTTTCCCCAAAACTTTAGAGTTGTGAACAAGCTTTCATCTATATCTTACAGCAAACTTTTGGTACTATTCTCTGCTGCGTTTTTCGACTTTTTCATATTTTTTATAATAATATTTTGTTTTTTCCAAGTTTTTACATATTTTTTACAATGGAATGATTTTTTTTTGTATTTTCTTTAAAAATTTGCACAAAAAAGATGTAAATTTCTTCTCGATGTGTTACAATTTCCACACAAGTATTTATATATAATAGGAGGCATCATTATGGCAAAAGAAATGATTGCAATGCTTCTCGCCGGTGGACAGGGATCTCGTCTCTATGCTCTGACAGAAAAGCTTGCAAAACCAGCAGTTCCTTTTGGTGGAAAATATCGTATCATCGACTTCCCCATCTCTAACTGCGTTAACTCTGGAATTGATACAGTAGGTGTTTTAACACAGTATCAGCCTCTGGTACTGAATGAGTACATAGGAAATGGACAGCCTTGGGACCTCGACCGTCTCTACGGTGGTATCCACGTTCTTCCACCTTATCAGAAAGCATCCGGTTCCGATTGGTATAAAGGTACCGCTAATGCTATTTACCAGAATATTTCCTTTATTGAACGTTACGACCCTGAATATGTTATCATCCTTTCCGGTGACCAGATTTGTAAACAAGACTACAATGAATTCTTAGAATTCCACAAAGCTAAACAGGCTGAATTCTCTGTAGCAGTTATGGAAGTACCTTGGGAAGAAGCAGGACGTTTCGGTTTAATGGTAACTGATGAAAACGATCGTATTACAGAATTCCAGGAAAAACCAAAGAATCCTAAGTCTAACTTAGCTTCTATGGGTATCTACATCTTCAACTGGGATATTTTAAAGAAATATCTTGAAGAAGACGAAGCAGATCCTAACTCTGAAAACGACTTTGGTAACAACATTATTCCTAATCTCCTTCGTGACAACCGTAAGATGTATGCACATCGTTTCAGCGGTTACTGGAAAGATGTAGGAACAATTTCTTCTCTTTGGGAAGCTAATATGGAAGTATTAGATCCTGAAAACAGCGGTATTAACTTATTCGATGACGAATGGAAAGTTTACAGCCGTAACAGCGGTATGAATGCTCATAAGATTGGTGAAAATGCTGTTGTTGAAAACTCTATGATTACAGACGGTTGCCGTATCAACGGTGCTGTTAAACATTCTGTACTCTTCGCAGGCGTTAAAGTAGAAGAAGGCGCTGTTGTTGAAGATGCAGTTATTATGGGTGGAACAACAATCAAAGCCGGCGCTGTTGTTAAACACTGTATCATCGCAGAAAACGTAACAGTAGGCGAAAATGCTGTTGTTGGTGCTATGCCTACAGAAGAAGAAAAAGGCGTTGCTACAATCGGTGCTAACGTAAGTGTTGGTGCAGGTGCTAAGATTGGTCCAAACGCAATGGTAAGAAATGATGTAAAGGATGGTGAAGAACAATGGTAAACTCTAATAAAAAGGCATTGGGTCTTATTTTCCCAAACAGTTATGATAATTGGGTACCAGAATTGGTAAATGTTCGTCTTATGGCTTCCATCCCTTTCGCAAGCCGTTATCGTATGGTTGACTTCGTATTATCCAGCATGGCAAATTCCGGTATTGATAACATTTCCGTTATCGTTAAAAAGAACTATCACTCCTTAATGGATCATCTTGGATCCGGTCGTGAATGGGATTTGGTTCGTAAACATGGCGGTTTAAACATTTTCCCTCCATTTATGGAATCCGACTCAAGAGCATACTTAGGACGTGCAGGTGCTTTAGCTAACACATTAGATTTCCTTCGTTCCCAGAAAGAAAAATATGTTGTTATGACTGACTCTAACATCGCTGTAAACTTTGATTTCAGCAAAATGATCGATGCTCATATCGAAAGCGGTGCTGATATCACTGTTGCATACAACGAACAAGAACTTCCTGCTAACTTCTTATATCACGAAGCAAACGATAGAGATCATTACTACACATTAAACATTAACAATGGTCGTGTAGAAAAAATCCTTATCAATGCAAAAGATAAAGGTGTTCAGAACTTCTCTATGAATATGTACGTAGTTGAAAGAGAATTATTGATTAACTTAATCAACGAAGCTTCTCTCCGCGGAAATGAATACTTCGAACGCGACGTACTTATTCCTCAGCTTGGCAAACTTAATGTACAGGCTTACAAATATGACGGATACTTAGCAAGAATCACAGGTATGAAGAGCTACTTCGACGAAAACATGAAACTCCTTGATGACTACAACATCGATGCTTTATTCGAAGGAAATCAGATTTATACTAAAATTCGTGATGACAACCCAACACGTTACATCGACGGCGCTAAAGTTAAAAACACTATGGCAGCTGATGGTTGTGTAATCGAAGGCGAAGTTGAAAACTGTGTATTATTCAGAGGTGTTAAAATTGCTAAAGGTGCTGTAGTTAAGAACTGTGTATTAATGCAGGATACAGTAGTTGAAGCAGGTGCTAACGTAGAATATACAATTACAGATAAAGATGTAGTTATTTCTGCCGGCAAAGAATTAAAAGGAAATGACAGTTTCCCTGTTTACATTCCTAAATTCCATAAAGTATAAAAAGCACATAGAAAGAGGGTTCCAAGGAACCCTCTTTTAATATGCTTTTTTATACTTTAAAGACTGGAATATCCATACGCATTAGCAAATGCATCAATCGGTTTTTTATCCTTACACATAGAGCATCCTTCCGGAGCATATGCTTTGTAATCAGGAATATCTTTAATTGTAAATAAGGAATTAATCGGAATACCCATAGAACTGTTAGCCGCACTAAAAATTGCACTAATTCCGCTAATACTTGCTCCGTAATAATTAAGAGCCTGAATTGCTTTTGCCAATGTCTGTCCTGTAGTTGCAGAAGCCATCAATAACAGAACATTTTTACCTTTAATCATAGGCTGGATATTATCTCTGAACACTAATTGTCCGGTACTTGCAATTTCCGGTGTTGTTATGTAAATAGTCTTATGGAAGTTAATAGATAAAACCCCCGCTTTGGTAAGTTCTTCCGCAAGATATGCTCCAATGATTTCACATCCATCCATACAAACTATAGTATCCACAATAGTATCCGGTTTAATCTTTGTAGCCAGTTCCTTCGCTGCCGCGGATGCTTCACTTAAACGGCTCTTAATTGTAGTCATATCCAAATAATAATTAACATGTGAGTTCGGGGTAATAAAATGTCCCGGAATTGCTTTTAAAACTACATAAGAATTTTCCTTTAAGCTAATTTTAATCATATCCTGCATATCTAATCCTCCTTTTTCGCTTAAATTGCGCGACAATTATTTATGTATATTGTAAATCATTATTCTTTTCAATGCAATAAGTTTATTGTTTTTTTATTTTCTGTCTATTGCATTAAAAACGTTTTCTTTGGCTGAAAATTATTATTTCTAAAAAAGAGCCCCTCCGTTACCGGAGAAGCTCCCTTCTAATTCTATATCCTGTTACTTCTTATGAGAAAAGAGGTTTTAAGCTTTCTGCAAGTTTCACTTTCTGTGCTTCTGCTTCTGCTAAATCTTTTCCTAATGTTGTAAAGTATGTTTTAATCTTAGGCTCTGTACCGGAAGGACGAACAACTACTGTTGCACCACCTTCTAATGCATAGATTAATACGTTAGCTGCAGGAAGTCCTGTTTCTTCAGGTTTCTTGTAGTCGGTCACTTTTACAACTGCATATCCGCCGATTTCTGCCGGAGGATTCTGACGTAATTCATTCATAATTCCTGCCATCTTATCCATACCGGAAAGACCAGGGAATTCAAAGCTGTCTACTTTATTCAAGTAACGACCGTATTTCGCATAAATTTCTTCCAAACGCTGTTTGATAGAAGAACCGATACTTCTGTAATATGCTGCCATTTCACAGATTAACATAGAACCGATTACAGCATCTTTATCACGTACATAAGGACCTGCAAGGTATCCGTAGCTTTCTTCGAAACCAAAGATAAATCTGTCTACTTCACCGGCTGCCTCTAACTGTGCAATCTGATCGCCAATCCATTTGAAACCTGTTAATACATTTCTAAGTTCAACACCATAATTAGCTGCTACTGCATCTGCAAGTGGTGTGGAAACGATAGATTTTACCGCAACTGCTTTTTCAGGCATTGTTCCGTTTTCAATACGTCCTGCACAGATATAGTCAAGTAAAAGAACACCTACTTCGTTACCGGATACTAATTCATATGTACCATCCGGACATTTGATTGCGATACCAACACGGTCTGCATCAGGGTCTGTCGCTAACATTAAGTCAGCATCAGATTTTTCAGCTAATTCCAAACCTAAACGAAGAGCTTCGAAAATTTCCGGGTTTGGATATGGACATGTTGGGAAGTTTCCGTCAGGATACTGCTGTTCAGGAACAATAGTAATATCATCAATACCGATATCATTTAAGATTCTTGTTACAGGAACTAAACCGGAACCATTTAATGGAGAATATACTAATTTTAATCCTGCTGTCTTGCAAAGTTCAGGACGAACACTTCTTGCTTTAATTGCATCATATAAAGCTTCTTTACAGTCATCACCAACGTACTCGATGAGACCTGCAGCCATACCATCTTCAAAGCTCATCATCTTAGCACCTTCTAAGATGTCTGTTTTCTGAATTTCTGCATAAACGATATCTGCTGCTTCATCTGTCATCTGACATCCGTCAGGACCATATGCTTTGTATCCGTTATATTTTGCAGGGTTGTGGGATGCTGTAACCATGATACCTGCGTT
Source organism: Lachnospiraceae bacterium (assembly GCA_017521195.1). Classification (GTDB taxonomy): domain Bacteria; phylum Bacillota; class Clostridia; order Lachnospirales; family Lachnospiraceae; genus SFDP01. The sequence continues at coordinate 45,663 of JAFXGP010000027.1, read as the reverse complement.
TGCTTCATAATAACGTGTAGCAAAACTTAATGCCGGAACAGGCATAAGTGCATCATAAATACGAACCTTAATTCCGTTTGCTGCTAATACACATGCTGCTGTTTTAGCAAATACATCACTGTTAATACGGCTATCATAACTGATTGCAACCAACTGATTGCCACCCTGTGTCTTCACCCAGTTAGCTAATCCCTGTGTTGCCTGACGAACAACATAAATGTTCATACGGTTAGTACCTGCTCCTAATACACCTCTTAAACCGGCTGTACCAAAAGCCAAAGAAACTGCAAAACGATCTTTAATTTCTTCGTCATTACCTTCAATAGATTCTAATTCTGTTTTTAAAGCTGCATCTTCAAGATCAGCTTCCATCCAACGTTTGTAATCATCCAAGTACATTGTAATCACCCATCTTTCTTAATAATAAAAATAGCTTAAATGCTTGCGCATTTCCTCTAAATACAGTATAAAAAAATCGTTTTTAAATGTCAATCAGCTTATATAAACAAGCTAAAAATATTACACTCTTTTCCAATATTTATACAATTTGGCTGGCAACTGGCAGCATCTGCCACAGCCGTTTCTATTTCACATACAGAGGATTCCAGGTCTTCTTTATATAAATAATCAAAAACATTGTAAACAGCAGTAAATTATGAAGAATCATGCACATCCAAGCTGATACCAATCCCATGCCAAGCCATTGAGTACAAATAAAACTTCCTACAATCCTGATTCCCCACATACCTATAATATTGTAAATAAAAGGCTCTCTGGTCTTGCCTACCCCCTGCATAAACCCTTCTACAATAATGGAAAAGCCATAAAAAGGTTCCGTAACCGCTACCATACGAAGCACCGTAGCTCCCAAAGTTATTACTTCCTGATTATCGGAAAAAATACCCATAAACGCCGGAGCCACAACAAAAAGTGCGCTTCCGGTGATAAACATCAGACCAATTTCTATTGGAATAAATACCCTTGAAGTCTCCTGCATTTTTTTATTATCCCGCGCCCCATAAGCATTTCCTGCCAAAGTTGCCGCAGCCGTCTGCATGCCATATGCAGGAATATAAAACAAGGATTCCACGGTATTGGCTATGGTATGGGCCGCTGTTGCTACTTCTCCTATAGAATTAATCATAGCCGCAAAAAACACATATCCCAAAGAAGTTCCGAAACGCTGTAGCATATTAGGAACAGCCACTTTCAAACATGGCTGCAAAATATCCCACTGTGGACGTATGGACTGGCCTCCGGGTGATATTAACGGATGCCGGAACAATACTACCGTAATCAAAATACCTCCTATGGCAAAAGCGATGGCACTGGCCGTAGCAGCTCCTAAAACACCCCAACCAACACCATAAACAGTAATGCATTTATTTCCTATTTCCACCTCTCTTGTAGGATATATAAACAGGAAATTTAGAATCACATTCAAAAAATTAACAATTACTCCTATTTTCATAGGTGATTTCGTATCACCTACTGCCCTTAATACATTTCCAAAAATAATGGTTGCTGTCCTAAAAAGCATGGGAGCATACAAAATCAGGAAATAAGTCCCTGCTAATTTCTGAATGTTTTCATCTACCTGCATCCAAACAGGTAGCCGTCCACTTACACCAACCGTAAGGACAGTAAAAAAAATTCCCGCCACAAGAACCATAAAACAGGCTTGACCTGCAGCCCTCTTGGCATTTTTTAAATCTCCTGCTCCGCAGGCTTTCGCTATATAAGATAAAAAACCTATACTTAAAGCCCCTATGGAACCACTTACCAGCCAGTTGATGGTTCCTGTAGCCCCTACTGCTGCTGTTGCTTGTGTTCCCAGACTTCCTACCATAGCTGTATCAATATACTGGACCGTGGTCTGCATTAACTGTTCTAACATTGTAGGCCATGCCAAACTTAAAATTACGATTATCATCTCTTTATTTAAAAGATTTTGTTTTTCTCTTTTCTGCATTGTTTTATCCTTTTAGATAATGATATAATATGATAACACAAATTAACTTCAGGAGGAAGACCATGGCATTCATAAGTGTTTTTGATGTCTTAGGACCCATTATGGTAGGTCCTTCCAGTTCACATACAGCCGGAACCGCAGCCATTGCTTATCTGGCACAGAAAATGATTAACGGAGAATTGAAAAAAGTAGAATTTACTCTTTATGGTTCTTTTGCCAAAACCTATCGGGGACACGGTACAGATCGTGCACTGCTGGGTGGTATTATGGGTTTTTCCACATATGACACACGTATCCGTGATTCTTTTGAAATTGCTACCGCTAAAGGTTTGGAATACAGTTTCAAAACAAACGAAGAAGATACAGATATCTATCCCAATACCGTAGACATTGCCATGACCAATGATCAGAGACAGACCATGACAATCCGCGGAGAATCTCTGGGCGGAGGCAAGGTCCGTATTGTACGCATTAACAAAGTAAAAGTTGATTTTACCGGAGAATACAGTGCAGCTATCGTTATTCATCAGGACAAGCCCGGCGTCGTAGCCCATATTACCAAATGTTTAAGCGATGACGGTGTTAACATTGCTTTCATGCGATTATTCCGCGAAGCCAAAGGACACATCGCTTACACTATTGTAGAATCTGATGATGCACTGCCTTCAGATTTATCTGCAATGTTAAAAGAAAACCCCAATGTTCATGATGTTATGATTGTTCAGAAATAAAAATTATTTTTATACAACATTTTCTAACGTTGAAAACGGAAAGGAAAGAAATACGAAACATGGATTTTAAAAACGGAAAAGAATTGCTCGCATTATGCGAAGAAAATAACATAAAAATCTCCGAGGTTATGCGCCAACGTGAATGTATCTTAGGTGAAACTTCATTACCGGAAATCGAAAGACAAATGCGGAGGGTTTGGGAAGTAATGAAAGCTTCTGCCAAAAAGGCCATCAAAGAACCTTCCAAATCTATGGGCGGACTCATTGGCGGTGAAGCCCATCTTCTGGCTAACCACTTATCTTCCGGAAAACAGATTTGCGGTAATATTTTAAGCAGAGGAATCACTTATGCAATGGCTGTTTTAGAAGTAAATGCCACCATGGGAGTTATTGTTGCTGCTCCTACTGCCGGTTCCTCAGGAATTGTTCCCGGATTATTATTATCTTTACAGGAGGAACATCGCCTCTCTGAAGGCAGTATTATGGATGCTTTATTTAACGCAGCTGCCATCGGATATCTTGCCATGAGAAATGCCACTGTTGCAGGTGCTGTAGGAGGATGTCAGGCCGAAGTCGGTGTTGCCTCAGCCATGGCTGCATCTGCTGCCGTAGAACTTCTGGGCGGAAGTCCCAAGCAATGTCTGAATGCTGCCTCTACCGTACTTATGAATATGTTGGGATTAGTATGTGACCCCGTAGGAGGTCTTGTAGAGTATCCTTGTCAATACCGTAATGCTACAGGAGTTGCTAATGCACTGGTGGCCGCAGAGCTTGCTTTAAGCGGAGTTCCTCAATTAATTCCTTTTGATGAAATGTTAGCAACCATGTACTCTATCGGGAAACGTCTTCCGGCTGAACTTCGTGAAACCGCACTTGGCGGCTGTGCCACAACTCCAACTGCATGTGCCGCATGTAATATATGTAACTAAATCATACGTATGTAAAAAAGAGGTCGATAATTCCAACCGAAAAATCGACCTCTTTTTTATTACTACTTATTTCTATTTCGCTCCTGTGCTTCCTCACGCAGTCTGCTAACCTCTTCCCAAGTCGGGAGTTTTGCCATCAATTCCGGAAGTTCCTTCATAATTTCCGGAATATGTATTCCCTGAGGACACATGTGGGAACATTTTCCACAAGCAATACATGCTGTTGGCTTTTTATCTTCTTCCATAGCTTCAATTCTCATGGATGCATTTACAGTAGGCACGAACTTCAATTCGTTATACACACTAATAAGCATAGGAATATCTAACCCCTTTGGACATCCTGCCACACAATATTGACAGGAAGTACAAGGCACGGAAGTCTTCATTCCTTCTGCTACATCAAACAGGAACTGTCTTTCTTCTTCTGATAACGGCTTATATTCTTCAAAAGTTTTCACATTATCTTTCATATGTTCCATAGCAGACATGCCGCTTAAGACCATATGCACATTAGGAAGATCCTGTAAAAATCTAAATGCCCACGCCGGTGTAGATTCTTCCGGACGAAGCTTTTTCAAAAATGCTTCTTGTTCATCACTTAATCTAGCCAGCTTACCGCCACGAACCGGTTCCATAACCCATACAGGAATTCCCATTTCTGTCAGCATTTCATATTTTTCTCTCGCACCCTGCAAAGTCCAATCCAGATAGTTTAACTGAATCAGACAAAATTCAAGTTCGCCCTGACAGTAATCAATGATTTCTTTCATAATTTCTTTACTGCCATGAGAAGAAAATCCCAAATGTTTAATACGTCCGTTTTTCTTCTGTTCCAAAAGATAGTCCACAATTTTCCAATTCGAATCTTTATAGGTATTAATAGACTTTTCATATACATTATGAAGCAAGTAAAAATCAAAATATTCTACCTGACATCTTTCTAACTGTTCTTCAAAGAAACGTTCCGGAGTATAGTCATCAAAAATCTGATGTCCCGGAAATTTATCTGCAAGAAAATAACTTTCTCTTGGATATTTGGAAAGAATACGTCCTATTATCCTCTCCGATTCTCCATCATGGTAAGGATATGCTGTGTCAAAATAGTTTACTCCATTTTCCATAGCATATGCTACCATCCGTTCTACCTGTATCTCATCAACTGTACCATCTTCTTTTAACGGAAGACGCATGGTTCCAAATCCCAACAATGATAGGTTTTCATTTTTAAATTTTTTAAAAATCATAATCTATTCCTTACTTTCTTCTTTTTCAATCTCTTCTTCAGATTCTTCCGTCTTTTCTTCTTTTATCTGAATAATTGCTGTTTCCACCTGATGGTCCTGAATTTCCAATACCTGAATATTCATTTTATCCAAATCCACTTCGATACAAGTTCCATCCTTTGGAACACTTCCGTATTCATGGAAAATCAATCCGCTTAAGGTTTCGTTCTCTTCGGAATCAATATGAATACCAATCACTTCGGAAACTTCTTCCAAAGTCACACTTCCCTGTACTTTCCATGTATTGTCTTCTAACAGCTCAATGTAACCTTCTTCCTCTACCGTCTCATTGTTACCCAAATCACCAACCAACTGTTCTACCAAGTCATTAATGGTAACAATTCCTCTGGTTCCGCCATATTCATCCAAAATCACAGCCATGCCATGACGTTCTTTTCTCATATTTCTGAACAAAGTATCTGCTTTTACCGTATCCGGAACCATATATGCACTTGTTACTGCATTCTGCATAACATTTTCCCTGTCTTGATTCTCCAATCTGAAATAAGATTTGGCATTTAAAACACCAACAATTTCATCTGCCGAACCATCACATACAGGATATAATGTATGTCTGCTGCCATAAATAATATTCTTCCATTCTTCCATAGAATCTTCCAAATCCAACATAGTCACATCTGTTCTATGGGTCATGATTTCTTCTGCTGATAAATCATCAAACTCAAAAATATTCTGAATAAACTCTTTTTCTTCGTAATCAATAGTACCTTTTTCACTTCCCGCATCTACCATCATACGAATCTCTTCTTCACTTACTTCTTCAGCCTCTTCATTAGGGTCAATCCCCATCAAACGAAGCATGGAGTTGGTGGAAAATGTTAAAAAGCTTACAATCGGTTTAAAAACAGCAGCAATGCCACTAATTAATCCTGAAAGCCCTAATGCTAAAGGTTCTGCTTTTCTCATCGCTACCTGCTTAGGAACCAATTCCCCAAACACCAATGTAAAATAGGATAAAATTAATGTAATAACAATGACAGCAACCGATTCCAGTACTTCCGCCGGAACAGGCACTCCCCATCCTATTAATGCATCTACTAAAACATCAGAAAAGTTCTCAGCAGCAAAAGCTGAACCCAAGAATCCTGATAAGGTAATAGCAATCTGAATTGTAGACAAAAATCTGGCAGGTTCTTCTGTTAATTTCACCAAACGTTTTGCCTTTTTATTCCCCTCCGCTGCCATCTTATTCATCTTGTTGTCATTCATGGAAATAATTGCAATTTCCGCGCAGGCAAAAACTGCATTTAATGCAATTAAAACAACCTGCAATAATATCATAAATATAATCGACTCTCCCATTATAATTCCCTCCGAATCTATCTTCTAAAATGTAACTTTACTTCCTCGATTCTTATTAAAAAAACGCAAAAAAACAAAGCCTATTCTCACTCCCGTAAGTACAGACCACGTCTCAAAATGTTCCCTATGTTACACTCTAATGGAGGCTTGTTATCCTGAGTACCGGCGTCTCCGTCCATTTTATCTATGTTCTCCTTCCAAAAAATAATCAATATGTTCTTACTTACTTTATATTCAATATCTTGAACCTCAATAAGTGTTCATATTATAACAGAGTTCTTTCAAATAATCTATAAATATTTTATTAAAATCCTTAAAAATAAAGCAAAAAGCCGTATCGGAGAACCACGTTCTCCAATACGACATTTTATTTAGTTCGAGTTATCTTCTTTTATAAGACTCCAATCTGCAATATTCAAATCGTAATGATACCACAAATTAGGAAATGTCATTTCCGGAATATACATATGCTCTTTATTATAAATCACATACTGAGGAACAATTGCCAGAGGGATTTTATATACCACTGAATTTTCTAACAACTGAATCTCCGAATATAAATTCTTAAATTCGTGGGCAAATGCAGCACGATCAATACCATAAATCAAAATATTGAATTCTTTACGATTATGCATTATAGTAGACCACAACTGATTATCACTTGAATATTCATAGTACCACTCTGTATAGTCTACTGCAGATAAATTTTTCAATGCAACATCATACCAATCTGCTTCCACAAACAACTTATTAGTAGAATCACCTTCCACAGGTATAATCTCTACTTTCACTCCCACTTCTTCCCAACATTCTGCAATCCGTTCCAAAAGTCTCACCGACAAGTCATCCATGCTGTATCTTGTCAATACTATCGTTTTGCTGAAATCAAACCTTTCATTTAACAACATCTGCTTTGCAAGTTCCGGATTATAAGAAGCTTCTTCTTTTTCCACATACCAGGAATCATATTGGGGCACTCCGCAATCTATCGAAAAGGCTGCACCGCCATATATTTCTTCTAAAATATTTTCCTTATCTATAGCTAACATCAAAGCCTTTCTGACATTAGCATTCTGAAGAAGTTTTTCATTTTCTCCGGTTCTTTCATCCAGATTAAAAAACAAATATCTATAATACAAATTATTGGTTTTTACCACATTATAGTTAGGATTCCATTCATACTTATTTACAGTAAGCGGATCTGAAGTTAATGCAAAATCAAAGTAATCCGTTTCAGGATTTTCCAATACTTTGTATCGAATTCTTTCGATTTCCGGCTTTCTTCCGGAATAATTTTCATTTACTACCAAAAGTGCTTCTTTATTGTCTTCACTTGAGGCTATTTTATAAGGACCACTTCCTATAGGCATAGACCAGAAATCACACATAGCAAACTCATTCAAAGGAACCTTCTCCAGACAATGTTTTGGTAAAATTGCCAACTGAGCTATTGCAGTCAAAAAATTAGAATCCTCCTGAAGCAAAGTAATGGTAATTTCTTTTCCACGATAACTGATTCCGCTAATACGCTTGGACAACCCCTTTTCGTAATTGCCAACTCCCTGAATTTCCTGAAGTCCTTTTTTCACAAATCCATTCGTTTCCTGAACTTTAAAAAAAGTCTCAAGGCTCCATACAACATCTTCTGCTGTCAGTTCAACACCATCGTGCCAGAATAAATCGTCTTTCAATATAAAAGTATATTTTTTACCATCCGCCGATATAATATATTCTTCACATAAATCCGATTTTACGTTACTGATATTTTCATCTGCAATCAACAATCCTTGAAAAATCAAACTTCCCCAGAATTTACTTCGGTTCATCCAGACATTTTCAAAAGGAAGCTGGGTGGAAGAACCATCCACATTAACAGCAATCACAATTTCGTCTTTCTGTTCCTGTATCTGCTCCACATTTTCCGGCTGTTCTGTTGCACTCTCTTCCCCTTGACATCCGATCATCCAAACACAAAGAAGCAGGCTAAGAAATAGTATTAGAATATGTTGTTTTTTCTTCATTTCTTACTCCTCCTCTTTGTAATTTTCTTCTATCAATCGTTCAAAGTTTTCAATTGGCATAGGACGTCCGTAATAATATCCCTGAACTATATCACATCCGATTTCCTCCAGAAAATCACTTTGTTCCAGATTTTCTACACCTTCTGTAATAATTACCATTCGCAGATGTTTTCCTAATTCTATAACATCACGGATAAGTATCTCATCTTTTTCCTGCATCTCTCTTTCATAAGTCAGGAAACTTTTGTCTATCTTCAATATATCAATAGGCATTTCCTTCAACATATGTAAAGAAGAGTATCCTGATCCAAAATCGTCTATGGCAATCTTGATTCCTTTACTCTTTAACAGTGCCATTTTTTCCATAACCAGTTTATCGTTTTCCAAACACATACTTTCGGTCAATTCTGCTTTCACCCATTTAGAAGGAATGTTATATTTATCCAAAAGCTCTATTGTTTTTTCTAACATACCTTTTTTACGGATATCTGCACTGGACAAATTAATAGAGATTGGTACCATAGGCTGGTTGTTATCCCGCCATTTAGCTAAGGTTTTTATTGCTTCTTCCCATACATAATAATCCAACTTACAAATAAAACCATTTTTCTCAAAAAGAGGTATGAACTTAATCGGAGCTATCATTCCCCTTTCCGGATTCTTCCATCTGACTAATGCTTCTGCACTAACAATCTTTCTGGTCTTCAAATCCACCTGTGGCTGAAGATATACTCTAAATTGTCCTGTCTCCAAAGCCCTTTCCATGTCATTTTCCATTTTCTTTTCTTCAATGGCATTCTGACGCATCTCTTCACTATACAAGGCATACATGCTCTCATGACCAACTTCCATATTACTCTTCGCAATATTGGCCTTATCTATCATACTGGACAGTAAAAAGTCATCTTCTACAATTTCATATACACCGGCTTTTAATATCAATTTATATTCCGCATCAAATTGTAAGATATCCATTTCAATCTTATCAAATACAGTCTTTAAATATGATACAATCTCTTCGAATCCACCGGCTTTTTTCATAATCACGAAACAATCTGCATTGGAACGGGTAATATAACTGTCTTGGTCCAGAGTATTTTTTAAAACAGAACCCAAATAAGAAATTACTTTATCCCCTTCCTTATAACCATATAAATCGTTCACAATTTTAAACTGTTCAATATCTATAGATAAAATAAAATAGTCAAGTTTTAAATCACTGCTTAAAATCGGCTCTACATCTATACGGAATTTTTGCATACTGCTTACATCCGCAATATTATCTCTATAAGCTTTTTCTTTTTCTTTTTTCTCTCTTTTATACTTGCGGTAACCGATGGTAACTCCATTTACTAATACCAACAAAACAAAAACAAGGATAAAATATCCCCAGTAACGCTGCACAAATTCCCACAGTGTTATCTGCTCCATGGCTATATGTTGGATATTATTGTTTTCAATGGTTGCCATAGCTGACTCTGAAATATGATTCAAAGTCTTATTTAAAATATTAACTAAAATATCGTCAGTTGTAAAAATGGTAAAAGAGGCTGCATAATTTCCCTGAATAAATTTCAAATTCTGAAGTTCTTTATATTTATCATAAATAGTGATCTCATTAATTTTCAAATCAGACTGTACTGCCGCATCTACATTTTTGTTTAAGATACTGTTTAAACACTCTTCATCACTATCGTATATGATAAATTGGTATTTAGGATATATAATTTCTAATTCCGGAATACATTTCTTTACATATGCCGGCACTGCAATCCGCAAATGGGCATCCATATCAGTTCCTTTACGACCAACAAATGCCATTTCCATATCATAATACTCTGCTGTATATTCTTTTCTTCCACTCTCATCTCCTGCTTCAGATGCATCAAGCAAACTATTGACATTATTCTTAACTACAATATCACCGCCGAATATATCGGCTTCTCCACTCTTCAGCATCTGCTCTGCCCGGGCGTAGGAATCTACATAAGTAATGTTAAAAGTAATACCACTGTAATGTTCTAACTGTTTAAGAACATCCACTACAATGCCCTTTTGTCCCATTTCCTCGGTACTCCTATAAGAAATGGGATACTGTTCTTCTGTTAATACCACATTATATTTTTTCCCTGCCGTAAGAAAAGTTTTTTCTTCTGCCGAATATTCAAGCTCTGTTTGAGAACTTTCCGAAAAATATCTCTGCTTTAAATCTTCCTCAAATTCCGGAAGTTCCAACTTGATTTTTTCAACAGCCTGGTTTAATGGTGCCAAAAGAGCTTCATCTGATACTGCAAAAGCAACCATGCTATTGGTAAATCTTCCAACTACTTTTAAGTTGTCAATACTCACATAGGAATCTACCGCAATCGCATCAATTTTCCTTTCTGCCAATTCTTTCTGCATTTCATCCATGGTATCATAATATATAATATCGAAAAATTGAAAATTATATTTTTCACAATATGCCAAAACTTCTTTTTCGATACCGCTTCCTTTTTCAATACCAATAATCATCTGATTAAATTTGGAATATTCTTCATAACTGATATTAAAATTATTTTCCAGTTTATAAATATACCCGAAACTTTCTCCTATGATTTCTTCAGATATTTGGACATTCTCTAATTCCAAATCAACCCGCACAGGTGACATAATATCGATTTCACCATTTTGCAGCATAGTTAGACACTCTTCACGGGTGCCTTCTACAAATTCATATTCCCAACCGGTATAATCAGCAATAGCATTCAGATAATCCACCCCAAAACCATTCAGATTATTCTTCCGGTCTTTTTCAAAATACCCCGCACTTTCAAACCAACCTACCTTAACAGATTGGGATTTCGGCATTTCCGCGGCAAATACTGATGCTTTCCCCCACAATAAACCAATACATAAACCTAAAATCCCCAAATAGATTTTTCTTCTCATAGTTCCCCCAAACCAGTACATTTAATTCACATTGCTGGCTACAATTTTAACTTTACTCCATAAGTTACTTATTATTTTTCTTGTTCTTTCATTAAACACAAAAGATTCATCATTCACATAACCGGAGCGTGGAACATAAGCATTAATTCCTTCATAAGTTCCGCCCTCCCCATACAATTCATCCATAACTTCTTCATTCGGCGAAGTGTAACCAACAAAATCCGAATTATCAAAAGCTGCTTCATAATCGCACAAATAATTCATAAATTCATGGGCCAATTCCACATTAGCTGCATTGCTTGGAATTACCATAGCATCACACCAAATGTTAGTTCCTTCCATAGGTTCAAAATAGCCCATATCTTCATTTTCGCTCATAACATAAGCAGCATCTCCGGAATATACAATCCCTAAGGCTTTTCTACCCTGAGCCATGTTATCGATAATTTCATCCGTAACAATTTCCGGGGCCATGGTTGTAACACAAGTCTCAAACCACTTATAAGCCTCCTGAAGTTCTTCTTCACTTTCGGTATTCATGGAATATCCCAAGGCTTTCAATGCCATCATAAAGGAGTCTCTTTCCGAATCATATAAATAGATATCACCTTTATATTTTTCATTCAGGAAAATATTATATCCTTCCTGCAGCAACTCTTCTTCGCTTACCTTTGTAGTATCATAAACGATACCTACACTGCCCCAAAAATATGGTACTGAATACTCATTTCCCGGATCATATGCCAGCCCCTTTACTTCTTCGCTGATAAAATCCATATTCATCAGTTTCGACGAATCAACTTTTTGAAGCAAATCTTCTTTAATTAATCTTTCAATCATATAGTCACTGGGAATTAAAATATCATAAGATTCACCATTAGCTACTTTGATATACATCTGTTCATTGGAATCAAACAATTCCAAAACAACTCTGGCACCTGTCAATTCCTCAAATTGGGGAATTACATTTTCTCCGATATATTCTCCCGGACTGTAAATACGTAAGGTCTGTCCCTGATAAGGTTTATTGGTATTTTTCAATCCGCCATGAATGGATAACCCAACTGCGGAAACCACTATCAATATTGTTGCTACACCTATCATAATAGCTGTGGCAGCATTCCCTTTTCCTCTTTCCTGCTGCTTTGCAATAAACATCGGAATCAGATTTATTGCCAGCAATGCCACCATAATAATTACCACAACTAATGTTGAGATGGCATTGATGCTTGGATTCACACGTTTACTCATTGTGTAAACCATAATACTTAAGTTCTTAACCCCTTGTCCCGTTACAAAATAAGAAATAATAAAATCATCTACAGACATGGTAAATGCAATCAATGCTCCGGAAACAATCCCCGGTGTAATCTGAGGCACAATCACTTTTAACAACGCCTGTATCGGAGTTGCCCCCAAATCCATGGCAGCATCCGCAAGATTCGGGTCCAACGAACGTACCTTGGGCATAACAGACAAAATAACATAAGGAATACAAAATGCTATATGTGCCAAAAGCATGGTAGTATACCCTTTTTCTGCCTGAAAGGTAATAAACAATAACATAAATCCAATGGCAGTTACAATTTCCGGGTTCATAATCGGAAGGTTGTTTACCTGCTCCACTACATCACGGACTACCTTTTTGGATTTACTTAAACCGATAGCAGTGATTGTACCCACTACCGTAGAAATCAGAGTTGATAAAATCGCAATGCTGAAAGTTGTATACAAAGATTCCATCATATCTCTGGATTCCAACATATGACGATACCATTTTAATGAAAAACCACTAAAATTCGTCAGGGATTTTCCTTCATTAAAGGAAAATACAATCATATAGATAATTGGTGCATAGAAGAAGATGATTAAAGCAATCATCAGTATTTTTCCAAATAATCTTTTGTCCTTTTTCATACTGATTACTCTTCCTCCTTCCCACCATTATTTCTAACTTCCACTTTTTTCACTAACATCATCATAAGCATCATAATGATAGCCATAATCATGGAAATGGCACTTCCGAAGTTCCATTCACCTGCAGTAATAAACTGATTTTCAATCAGGTTACCAATCAGGAAGTACTGTCCTCCACCCAAAAGTTTTGGAATGAAGAAGGAACTGACTGCCGGTAAAAATACCAGTGTAATTCCATTAATAACTCCCGGCAGGGATAACGGAAAAGTAACTTTTTTAAAGGTTTCTGCCTTACTGGCACCTAAATCGGCTGCTGCCTCCAATAAAGAATGATCCATCTTACAAAGAGCACTGTTAATCTGCAAAATCATAAATGGTACAAAGTTATATACCATTCCCAGAAGAACCGCAGCTTCCGTATATAAAAGTTCCACTTGGCCAAAGCCCAAAACTTTTAAAATCTGCTGGATTATTCCACCTTCACTTAAAAGGCCAATCCATGCATAAGTTCTAACCAGCATATTAATCCAAGTCGGAATTGTAATTGCCATAATCAATAGGCTCTGGATTCTTTCACTGCTTCTGGAAATAAAATATGCTGCCGGATAACCTATCAAAAGACAGATAATCGTAGTTTTAAAAGCTATCATAAGACTTCGTCCCAATATCAGCAGAAAGTCACTGTCTGTAAAAAACTTTTTATAATGTTCCAAAGTCAGTGAAAAGGAGATAATGCTGTTTCCGTGCTGTGTTACGGAATACATGGCAATCAATGCCATTGGAAGCACCAACATTAACACCATCCATACAATGTACGGAATTGCTAACTGTGAAATTTTTTTCATTATTCATATACCACCTTTGACATAACGTGAATATCTTCCGGGAAGAAAGTAAGTCCTACTTCTTGTCCCACTTCAGAATAATCGGTTGTATGAATTTTAAATTCACGACCGGTTGTAGAGAATGTCACCTTATAAATACCAACATTAATATCTTCCGGATCAAATTCATAATCTACATCAATATCAATCGACTGGTTTTCATCACTGAGTTTCCAGCCCTGAGCATTGGCCCAGGTTTTAATATCAGTATCCAATGCTTTGGATTCTTTAATTTCATCTGCCGTAATAAAGAAGTTAAATGCCATAACTGCTTCGTTGGCTTTTTCATTCTTTACTACTCTCTGGTTTACTACAAATATTTTCTTTTCTATAGAAATACCGCCTGCAGTGTAGAAGGTAACCGGATAAGTTCCCAATTCTTCCTGCAATTCATATTCTATCTTAGCGATAGATGTATATTCATCCGTTTCCGGATTCCATGCCTGGGCATTAGAAAGCGCGATAATTTCTTTATCATCCAATTTTGCTACATCTTCAATATCTACATAGAAATCGTTAGCACTGATTTTCTCTTTTCCATCTTCACTGGTAACATCTGTATTACGGATTACATGCATATTAACCTTTACCGTAGTACCCGGAACAGTTTCTACCATAATCTCATAATGCACGCCTTTAAAAAGTACACTTAATACTTCACCCGTCATTTTTCCTTCGGATATTTCTACGATATCAATATCCTCGGGACGGATTACAACATCTACCTTTTCATTCTTTTTAAATCCAAAATCCACACAATCAAATGTAATATCATCAAACTGAACTTTATAATCTTCCAGCATTACACCCGGAATAATATTACTTTCTCCGATAAAGTTAGCAACATAACTGTTAGCAGGCTCATTATAAATTTCTTCCGGTGTCCCTACCTGCTGAATTTCCCCACCTTTCATAACCACAATCTTATCAGACATAGTTAATGCTTCTTCCTGATCGTGGGTTACAAAAATAAAAGTAATACCTACTTCCTGCTGGATTCGTTTTAATTCATACTGCATTTCCTTACGGAGTTTTAAATCTAAAGCGGCTAAAGGTTCATCTAAAAGAAGAACTTTCGGTTCATTTACCAGAGCTCTTGCAATAGCTACTCGTTGCTGCTGTCCGCCGGACATATGGGTTACATTCTTGTTTTCATAACCCTCTAAACCAATGAGCTTCAACATTTTCATTACTTTCTGCTCAATAACGTCTTTACTCATCTTTTTAATACGAAGTCCAAAAGCAATATTTTCAAAAACACTTAAATGAGGGAAAAGCGCATACTTCTGGAATACTGTATTTAACTCTCTTTCATATGGAGGCTTATTGCTGATTTCCTCACCATCGAATATAACACTTCCTTCGTCCGCATCTAAAAAACCTCCAAGAATTCTGAGAAGGGTTGTTTTTCCGCAGCCACTTGGACCCAATAATGTTACAAACTCTTTTTCATATATATCGAGATTGACCCCTTTCAAAACAAAGTTGCCATCAAAATTCTTAACAATATTTCGAAATTCAATCAATTTTTTCTTTTCCATAAATAATTGGTCTCCTTTAAATTGACTCAACCATGTGCTTTATATTGTAGGTAAAATTTTCCTATAATATCAGATTACATAATCTTCTTTATTTTAATCTATAATGCATTTTTTTTCAACCTTTTAAGGCATTACAGTCCTAAATTCCCCTATTTTTAGCCAAAAAATACCGCACCCTATCGGGTACGGTATTTCTCATATAAATATGTTATTCTTAGATTTCAAACATCTGAACCAATTCGTTCAAAGTTACAGCCTGTGCTGCCAGTTCTTCACTGGTTGCAGAAGTTTCTTCTGCCATAGCTGAATTGTCCTGAATACTCTGGGACATTTCTTCTACTCCATCACGAATCTGATTTACACTCTGCATCTGTACTTCCGCACTTTCTGCAGATTTCTGAATCATTTCATTAACTTCTTCTACTTTTGCAACTGCCTGACTTAAGGATTCCACTACCTCTTTTGCCAGTGCATTACCTTTTTCGATTTCATCCAAAGATACACCGATTAACTCACGGGTTGTATTTACTGCACGACCACTTTCATTGGCAAGATTTCCGATTTCTCCTGCTACAACCGCAAATCCTCTTCCTGCTTCTCCTGCTCTTGCAGCTTCAATAGATGCATTTAAGGATAATAGATTAGTCTGTTCTGCAATATCTTCGATAGTTTTAATGATACCAACTACTTTCTGAGATGCTTCATAAATATTATCCATAGCTTTACGCATCATATCCATCTGTTGCTGGCTTTCTTCCATCATTGCAGTAACTTCCTGTGTATGCAGTGCAGATTTTTCTGAATCGTTTTTATTTTCTTCTACCTGCTCAGCCACAGTTGTTGCTGTAGCCAATAATTCTTCTACTGCTGCAGCCTGTGATTCAGAACCTTCTGCCAATCCCTGAGCCGCCTTAGCCAAATCATCAGAACCCACAGATACCTGATTTGCAGTTTCCGCAATGTTAGTCATAACATCTGTCATAGAGCTTGAAATATGAATCAATGCCTCTTTAACCTTCTGGAATTCTCCAACATAGGCATACTTCAAATTGATTGCCAATTTTCCATTTGCCATAGCCGCAAGCACTTCGGAAATTTCATCGATATAATCTATGTATTCTTTTAATCTGTTTACAGTCTTTTCAATAGAACGTCCCAAATCACCGACTTCATCCTGAGATGATACATCAATAGTTACATCTAAATTACCTGCTGCCAACTGTTCTGCTGTTTCATTTAATTCAATCAACGGGCTTACAATTTTGCCTGAAATTCTTCTTACTGTAATAACAACAAAGATAAATCCTACTACAAACACAAGTAGTAACATCAACAATGCTGCGATAACAGCTGAATGATATTCTCCTGTTGTAATACAGCTAATCGCTACAAAACCGGTATCTCCAATCGGTGTAAGATATCCAAATTTACCATCACCATCCACTTTATACTTTAACAATTCCGCGCTTTTATTCTCAATTGCTGTAAGTACATTTTCTGAGATGTTTAAATCTTTGATATTAGTAGTCACCAATTCATCGTTTGGATGATAGATAAAATCTCCGTCTCCGGTCAAAAGCATAACATAACCGTTATCACCGATTTTATAATTACCCATGAGACCAACCATGGACTCCAGAGAAACATCCATACCGGAAATACCTACCGTTTTTCCCATAACATTTACAGGTGTTGCAACACTTAATACCATCTGACCGGTTGCATCATCCACATAAGGTTCTGTCAGCACAGTTTCTCCTGTCTTTGTACATTCAAACCAAGGACGGGTAGTTACATCAAATCCCGGATCTGTTATATATCCGTCTGACATAGCAGCGGTACTGGCATCAATATCCGCAACCCAGGTTGCAAGAATGTTACTGTCATCTAAAGCTTTTACTTCCTTTAAGTTAGCCAGCATATTACTGTATCTGACATTTTTACCTATATCATCCCCTGCATAGGTAGAATTCATAATAGCTTTTATTTCATTATTAACAGCCTGCTGCTCTACCATTCTTTCAAAAGGTGCAAAAAACTGTTCCAACTGCAGTGCTGCAGCCTCAGATTCTAACTTCAGCTCTGTATTATTGGATGTAGTTCCCATATTGTTCATCTGCAAAAGGGTTACAACCGCAATTACTGCTAACACTACAGAAACACTGATTCCGATTTGTTTCTGAATCTGTTTTCCAATCCCGTTCTTATTGGTACTTTTTTTCACCACGGCCTTTATTTTTTCTTTTTTCCCCATAACATTCTTCCCCCAATCCTTTTTCTCTTCTACTTATCCTTTGATGTCGAAAAGTTTTTGTCATGTCTGGTTCTATTTTAACACTTTTATTCTATAAAATCTATATACTATCTTCGTATATTTACCAAATATTTCATAAAAAAGACTTCTGTCAGCAGAAATTGTCTTATTAACTAATTTCCTGCATAACAGAAGTCTGTTTAAATTTTTAACTTACTTTAGAACATTCCCATAAAACACTGGCATGCCAGGAAAAGAACAAATGCACTTGGAATCACTGCACACTTTTTGTCTGTAGTCACTTCCAATCTACATACCATGGAATCAAAAAGGAAAGTAGTAGCCGCAAATACAACTGCACCCACAATAAATGTTTTAACTCCTGCATAAGGAAATCCTGCTGCAAGGGACAGCCCGCCAAAGGTAACAGTACCTAAAATAGTCTGAACCGCCCAGTTTCTTTCCTGTTTCCCTGAAATATAATATTCCAGAACAAGAGCAATCAAAGTAATTGCTACACAGGCATTCACATCCAATTCAGGAAGTACTACGTAAGGCATAAAGGTTCTCCAAACAATCCCAACCATTAATCCTGCTCCCAACACTACAGCAAGTAAGGTATTTACCAACATTGTATTTTTCTTCATATTATCAACCTCCCCATTCTGTAGCAGAAGATGATGTATCTGCCCCTGTTACATAAGCAACTGCTGAATTCACTGCTTTCGTTACCGCTTTGGAAGAAACGGTAGCTCCCGTAAGGGCATCAACATTACTACCTACTTCTGCATCACCGCCGGTTAACAAAAACTGTGCCAGAAACGGAACATCTGTTAATGCATCTGCTCCTAGTCCTCTGGTTTCCTGCATATTTTCAACTACCAGACCGGTCACCTGACCTTCATTGCTTACACCTACCATAAGTGTGATATCACCGTTATATCCGTAAGCTGTACTTTCGATTACATATCCGTTTTCACCCTTATATACGGACTTAATTGCTGAATTGGTGGCTGCATCAAATTCTTCCGGTGCAAAAGTTGTACTACCCGGCAATAATGCTGTCATCATTTTATTTCTTGCAATTTCCACGTTTTTTTCGGCAGTGCCTGAAAGAGCAGCTTTTCCGCCAAAAAGAACAACTGCAACAATAACAATTGCTAAAATAGGAGTTACATATTTATTTTTCATTATGCTGTTTCTCCTTTCTTTGTTCCAAATCTACGTGGTGCTGTATAAGTATCAATTACCCAAACACAGGCATTCATTAAAAGAATTGCATAAGTTACACCTTCCGGGAAAAGACCGAAATAACGGAATACTACTGTTAAAACTCCACAACCGATTCCGTAAATTACCTGTCCCTTAGGTGTTACAGGAGATGTTGTATAATCCGTTGCCATAAAGAATGCAGCCAACATAACTCCACCGCCAAGAACACTGTACATCATCCATGCAAAAGCATTGTCACCTTTGGAGAATACCAGTGTTAAAACTGCAATAGTTCCTAAGTATGCAGCCGGAATTCTTACGGAAATAATACCTTTCCAAATTAAATATACTCCGCCTGCCAATAATGCTAATGAACACACTTCACCGATACAGCCTCCAATATTACCAAGGAACATATCCATAAGGCTTTCTTCCGGTAATGCAGGCATCTGCATATGATGTAAAGGTGTAGCTCCTGCTACCATATCTACCGCATTTCCTGTAGTCCCTACTTTCGGGAAACGAACCAGATATACCGGCCAGATTAACATTAAAAGCGCTCTTGCTGCTAAAGCAGGGTTAAATACATTCTTACCTAAACCACCGCCAAAACCTTTTACAAGAATAATAGCAAACGCACTGCCGATAGCTGCCACCCAGTAAGGCACTGTGGACGGAAGTGTCATGGCAAGTAATAAACCGGTTACTACCGCAGACAAATCTTTTACTGTATTGCGATGGTAAATTACCATACCGCAAATCCATTCTGCTGCTACTGCTGCCGCAATACTTACTAAAGTAAGCACTAAAGCCTGTACTCCAAATCTTACTACACCTACCAAAAGAGCAGGGAGTAATGCAAGAATTACATCCAGCATAATATGCTGTGTATTCTTTTTACTTCTAATATGAGGGGAAGATGTTACTTCAAATTTCATGATTACATTTCCTCCTTTACACGTACTTTTCCTTCACGGATGGTTTCTACCAAACGCAATTTAGCAGGACATGTATAAGAACAACATCCGCATTCAATACAATCCATTACATTTAATCGTTTTAATTCTTTTGTATCTGCTTTTTTACCATATGCATGTAAATACAATGGCTGTAAATTCATAGGACATGCCTTCACACAAGCTCCGCAACGAATACATGGATTTTCTTCTTTTGCTTCACCATTCTGTTCTTCAGATAAGCAAAGAATACAGTTAGTTCCTTTAATAGTGCAGGCACTTAAATCTTCCTGTGCCACACCCATCATAGGTCCTCCGGCAATTACTTTCCATGCATTATCTTTTAAACCACCGGCCTGGGCTACTGCCTCTTCAAAAGGAGTTCCGATTCTTAACCAATAATTTCCCGGATTGTTTACAGCTTCACCGGTAACAGTTACAATACGTCTGGTTACCGGACGTCCAAAGCACACTGCCCCGTATGTGTAAGCAAAAGTAGCTACGTTAAATACCGCTGCTCCTACACTTCTCGGAAGTTCTCCACCTTTAATTTCAAAACCTGTTACAGCTTGTACCAATTGTTTTTCTGCTCCCTGAGGATATCTGGTCGGAAGCACTACCAATTCAATTTTTTTATCGTTAGCCAACTCTTTTTTCAAAACTTCAATAGCGGCTTTTTTGTTTTCTTCAATCGCAAGAACTACTCTCTCAGGATTTAAAACCTGACAGATAATTCTCATACCTTCCAATACACGTTCCGGATACATACGAAGAAGCATATCATCCGATGTAATATATGGTTCACATTCACAGGCATTGGCAATTAAAACTTTTACTTTTTCCATGCTGCTTGCTGCTTTCACATTAGTAGCGAAAGTAGCACCACCCATACCAACAATTCCTGCTTCACGGATAATATCAATAATCTTATCATCACTTAATTTAGAATAATCTTCATAAGCTGTCATAGATGTATCTTCAGTATCTTTATAATCATTTTCAATCACAACAGAAAGAACATCCTGTCCGTTTACATGACGTCTTTTTTCAATTGCAACTACTTTACCGGAAACAGAAGCATGTACCGGTACACAAAGACCTTTGCCATCCCCGATTTTCTGTCCTTTTTTAACCGTATCTCCTACAGCTACCAAAGGTTCACAAGGAGCCCCAATATGCTGGGACATAGGGATAGTTACTTGCTTTGGTTCTTTTTTCATTTGCAGTTCTACATTAGCAGACAATTCTTTTTTATCTGCCGGATGTACTCCACCAAAGAATAAACGTTTCATTTCCTCTCACCTCTTAATTATCGTTTCAAAGCCATCGCTATAATAGATTTCTTCTTCAGAAGCGATCCACATCACATAGGCATCATGTTGTTTTGCTATTTTTTCCCCTTCTTCTTTTGAGAGGAGAAAAAGTGCTGTGGATAAAGCATCTGCCAGACCGGAATCTTCACACACCACACTGACTGCCTTCCACTTTTTACCCGGATACAAAGTCTCCGGATCTATGAGATGATGATAAGTTTCACCATCTACCGTATAATATCTTTGATAATCACCACTGGTAACTACACACTCCCGATTTACATACAACGTATGAACATAGTCTGAATTTTCTTTCCAGGGAGATTCTATTCCTACTACCCATGGAATATCTCCCGGCTTTGGTCCCGTTGCCCGGACATTACCACCTACACTGACCAAAAGTCCTTCCGGTATTTCCCGGCATACCTTTTCCGTGGCCCATCCTTTGGCAACTGCTCCCACATCCAGACGAAGTTTGGGATCTGCAATATAAACCGTGGATGCCTCTTCATCAATCACCACATCCTCTATATCGCAATGCAAGGCTGCTTCCTTTAAAGCTGCCTCATCCGGTAAATATGATTCCAGGGGATTGTCAACTCCATCCTCTCTGGCTTCGTGCCAAAGATTCAGTACGCTACCCATGGCCACATTAACTTTACCACCGGTCATATAATAGTATTCTTTACAATCCAACAGAAGTTCTATAATCTCTTCATCTACTTCTACCGGAGCAATTCCCGCCTGATCATTTATGGTTTTAATGTTATTTATTTCATATTCCCTATAAATGTCAAACAGCTTATGATATTTTTCCAGTTTGGTATAGATATCATCTGTAATTTTCTCAAATTCCTCCTCTGTTTCGGCATACCCCAAAATGGTAGTTACAGTATCAAACAAATTCAGGAAAGATGCCTGATACTGTTTCTTTACTACCTCAGTTTCTTTTATTTCAGGTGAATTACCGCATCCTGTTAAAAGCAAGGTTGCCAAAACAAGGAACAGCCATTTTCGAAACATATCTTTTCCTCATATCGTAGTCTTATTTTTTCCGACCACATATTTACTAATTTGAAATTCCCTACTTAGCTGCTTTTTCAACAAGTCCCATAAAGTCTCCTACAGCAATAGATACACTTGCTGCAAGATCTTCTTCTGCCGGTGCTGTAGTTTCTGTTAAGGCAATGCCCATTACTTCTTCTACCGTTTTTCCTGTGATATATTCACAGAATGCAGTTGTCTGCTCATTCCATTCTTTTCCGACACCGGAGAATGCTTTCAATCCATATTTTTCACCAAGCTGTGCTTTACTTAAAACTGTTGCATCTGCAATTTCTGCTACTACACCTTTGGCATCAAAAGCAGCTTTTGCCTGAATAGCATCAATGATACAACTTGTAATCACACCATCTTTCATAGTAAATACTGCTACGTTAGAATCTACCTGTGTAGTTCCTTCTGCATCTGCAGAAGCATCTGTTCCGGATGCTTTGGAATTAGTAACCAAGATCAATTCATCCCCGGAATTTGCCCCAAGATTCTGTGCATTGTTTACTGCATCTTCAATTGCCCAAATGAAAGAGCCCATATAAATAGTTGCTCCGCTGGCAAGGTCTGCATCTGCTACCACACCGGATTCATCAATAGCTTTGGATTTTAATTCTTCTACCGTTTTTCCTATTGCATAAGCTTCAATAGCTTCTACTTGTTCATTCCATTCTTTTCCGATTCCTGAGAAAGCTCTCATTCCATAGTCATCGCCCAATTCTTTTTTACTTAAAACAGCACCTGCTTCAGAACTGATTTTTCCTTCTGCTGTGAAGGAAACTTTTCCCTGTACAGCATCGATTTTACAAGATTCAATTACTCCGTCTTCTGTAACTGTTACTGCTACAACAGAAACATCTGTTGTTGTTGTTCCATCTTCTTCACCGGCACTTTCTGCACCGATGGTAGCAGAAACTGCAAAACCTGTTTTTACTGCTCCGGCTTCACTTGCCACATCTCCGCCTACTGTTTTTTCACCGGCTTTTTTCACTAAGTTTACAAAATCACCTACTGCGATAGATACACTTGCTGCAAGGTCAGCATCTGCAGGTGCTGTAGTTTCTGTTAAAGCAATACTTGTAGCTTCTTCTACAGTTTTACCTGTTACATATTCGCAGAATGCTAATGTCTGTTCATCCCATTCCTTACCTACTCCTGAGTAAGCTTTTAAACCATAATCTTCGCCAAGCTGTGCTTTGGATAATACACTGCCTGCTACTTCTCCTACTAAAGTTCCGTCTGTTGCAAATCCTGCTTTTGACTGAACTGCATCAATAATACAGCTTGTGATTACTTCGCCATTTGTTGTCATAGCAATAATGTTAGATGTTACAGATGCACTTCCTTCTGCTTCTGCTGTTGCTGCTGCACTTCCTTCAGAAGAAGAGATTGCTGTTAATACCAACTGATCTCCGCTCTGGGCACCACAATGTTTTGCATTGTTAACTGCATCTTCAATTGCCCAAATAAAAGAGCCCATATAAATAGTCGCGCCGGAAGCCAAGTCTGCATCTTTTACCATACCTGATTCATCTATAGCATTTGTTTTTAATTCTTCTACTGTTTTACCTTCTGCATAATCTGCAATATATGCAGCCTGTTCATTCCACTCTTTTCCGATTCCTGAGAAAGCTCTCATTCCATAGTTATCGCCTAATTCGTTTTTGCTTAAGATTTCTCCTGCCTCTGCCGCAAGCTGACCTTCACTATCAAATGCAACTTTTCCCTGTACTGCATCAATGGCACAGGATTCAATTACACCATTGTCATTTACAGTAACCGCAACTAAAGAAATATCTGTTGTTACAGTTCCGTTTGCTTCAGCACTTGCTGCTTCCCCTGACAGATTTGCAATCACGGAAAGACCTGTTTTTACAGCACCTTCTGTAACTTCCACCATTTCAGTTTCCACGTTTTCTACATTCTCTGTAGGATTTTCTATCACTACAATTGTTCCTGTACATCCTACAAGCATACTTGCAGTCATTGCCATTGTTAAAATAAAAGCAAGTAATTTTTTCATTGTCTCTTTCCTCCCATTTCCCTTTAATTTTGTATTATCTGCGTATTTGTTTTTAAAATACGGAATACCCCCGCGCAAATACTGCCGGTTGCCATCCCGGTAAACACAGATACTAATAATAAGTACGGCAAATAACCTATTACGTACACAGATCCCATCATAAAAATGGCTACAAGAATTTGTCCGATATTATGAAATGCAGCTCCCAAGATGCTGACTCCAAATACCGAAACTCTTCTGTTTTGTTTAAAGATGCACATCACACTCATGGCCAAAATCCCACCTGTCAAAGAAAATGCCAGACCGGAAATTCCTCCGCCAAAAACAGCGCCCAAAACACATCTTATAATTAAAATAGTAAAAGCACTCTTTGTTCCTAAAAAGAACAAGGCCATTAATGTTACTACATTTGCCAGCCCCAGTTTTATTCCCGGTAACGGAATAAACATCTGTAACGGAATAAAACGTTCCATATAGGACAACACCAACGCCATGGATATTAATATCGCACACAAAGTCATTTGATTCACTTTATTCTTCTTCATAACTTACCTCACGATAAAATCCACTTCTGAATCTACTTCCCCCTCGATTCGAATTTCCACACGATTGGGCAAACACACAAGACTGCGCCCTTTACCACTGATCCATCCGCTGTGTACACAATCCATTCCCGGACAATCGGATTCCACAATGGCAACTTTTTTATCTTTTACTACTAATTTATTTGTGTAACTGTTTTCAATAAAAATCTCCGTATTCTTATCTAAGGAAAGTTCCCGTATTTTTTCACCTTCACGGTAAACCACTACAAGATTCCCTTCTTCTGTTCCTGTTTTTATCCAAAACACTACACCTATAAGAATTGCCAGCATTACTACAAAGCCTATTACTAGGACATCGCCTATACAAAATCTCAGTCTCATCCCCTTTGTTTTACCCATGCTGCCTCCTTATAATAATAAATCGACAAAATTTTAACATTTATCGGTTCGGACCGCAACCCCCATGCAGTCATTTGTATAATTTTTACAACATTTAAATTATTTTTTCACTATTATTTCCTTCTGCATATGATAGATATCACTAGGTTCTTGTTTTCTGATTTACATATTTCGCTTTATATTTAGAATATACAATAGTCTGGTCTTTGTATAATCCATAATATCCGGAAGTAGCATAGCTGACCGCTACCGCAACCAGATAATAAGATACCCCTTCGAACCCAAACAATTCAAACGCAATTAATATAGAAGTAATCGGACAGTTAGTTACACCACAGAAGAAAGCAATCATACCGCAAGCAGCACATAATCTTGGCTCAAATCCTACTAATTGTCCCATGGCACATCCCAAAGTTGCACCGATGCAAAAAGAAGGAACAATTTCCCCGCCTTTAAATCCTGCTTTCATGGTAAGTGCTGTCAAAATTAATTTCCAAAAAAAGTCCAACGGTCTTGCTTTTCCATATTCTACCGCCTGAATAATTAATTCCGTTCCCGCTCCCATATAATCTGTAGTTTGTAACAGCAAATTCAAAACAATTACAATAGTTGCCGCTGCAACAATTCTCATATACTTATTTTTGAACCAATGTCCATAAGCTTTTCCTACCAATTTTAAAATCATACAAAACAATATACTTACAATGGAACAGGTCAAAACTACAATTCCCACTTTTATTCCGGATTCCACAGTCATGCTTGGTACATAGCCTGCCAAAAAACGTTCTGCATGAATTCCCAATGCACCTGCCACCCCTGCTGCCATAAGAGATGCAATCAAACAAGGCATCAATGCTGTATAATACATTACCCCTACACTGATTACTTCCAACGCGAAAATCGCTGCCGCCATAGGTGTACCAAAAAGTGCCGCAAAAGCTGCACTCATACCACACATAACAATCACATGCGTATCTTCATCATCTAACTTAATAATTCTACCTAATTGATTGGCAATACTGCCTCCTAACTGAATAGCAGCTCCTTCACGACCTGCACTTCCCCCTGTAAGATGGGTTAATGCCGTGGAGACAAAAATTAAAGGTGCTGCAGTGGCCGGAACTTCATCTCTGGCACGGACTGTAGAAAATACCTGATTGGTTCCTCCGTCATCTTTTCCGAATTTTTTATATAGAAACACAATAATTGCACCAGCCAGAGGCATTGCAAATAAAATCCATGGATTATCTTTTCTAAAAGAAGTTACCGCTGATAAGGTATGACCAAAAGCACTACTGATAACTCCGATAATTCCTCCGGTAATAATCGCCAACACCGACCATTTTATAAAATTATAAGCAGTTTGTCGGATTTCTCCCCAATAATATTTCAAACTTTCTATAACTTTAACACTGACATCCTTTTTTTCCATTTATCTTTCCCCTTTTGTATTTTGTTAAATCCGTCTTTTCACAAACGTCCGTTTATTCTTCCAAAGCTCCGTACTCAGCCACAATTTCATGGAACTGGCTTCCGCAACGTTCGATTTCTCCTAAGACTCTGTCGGATTTTTCTCTCGATTTAAACCAATTATCTTTACTGATGCCCTTGGTCACTGTGGGACAAACTAAAATCTCCGTATCCGGAAATAAAATCTGATAATACAATTTGCTTCTTCTGGCATGAAACGCCTGGCAACAAAGAAGAGCTCTTTTTACCACGATACCTTTTTCATCCAAAAGCTTTCTGGTGTTGATAGCATTTTGATAGGTATAAGTAGCTTCCCGCTCTTTTAAGATAGCACATTCAGGAACACCTTCTTCCATCAAAATCTTGGCAAAATGATCGCTTTCTGTTTCAAATTCTTCCACAACGGATTTTCCTGTCCATTTTGCATATTTCCCGGAAGGTATAATCAAAGGCGCATATCCTTCGTGATAAAGTCTTGCTGCCGTTCTTGCCAATTCTCCCTCTTCTGAACCGGGAAGAAAAATGACATCTGCCTTCTTGGGTTCATCCTCTAAAAATATAAAATCTGTCATATCCTGTAAAAACTTGGTCATAGTTATCACTCCATACTTTTCTTTGTGTTTTTATTAAATTATATAACTATTCATCGTATATTTTTTATAAATTCGCTTGGCTCTGAATAGTTATCAGATTATACCCTATCACTCCAACAATAACAATCACTGCACCAACCAGAGACAAAGGGCTTATCATCTCTCCCCAGAAAAAGGCTACTAACAAGGGATTCAAAATAGGTTCAATGGCAGTAGTCAGACTGGCAGTAATCGCAGACACCTGTTCCAAACCTTTCGACATAAAAATATAGGCAATTGCCATTTGAAAAACACCCAACAGTAAAATTCCCGTGATAGCTTGTGTTCCAAAATCCGTTTCCCGAAATACAAATCCAATCCCTGTAACTGCAGACAAGGCATGTCCCAAAAAGACAGAAGAAATCGCATCTGACTTTTCAAAACTGTTCATCATAAACACTCCGGCATAACAAACTCCGGAAAGAACCGCAATGATATTCCCCAACATATTTCCTATCAACAGACCATCCACAAAGAAACAAATAATACCTGAAAACACAACCACACAAGCCAGAATATCCACTTTTTTAGGTTTCTCATTCTTTAATGCCCACATCAACAATATTACAAAAATGGGAGCTGTAAACTGCAACACAATAGCATTGGCTGCTGTAGTAAGTTTGTTGGCTGCACAATACAGACTGGTGGTCCCAGTCATACAAACCGCTCCAAATAATACTGCCGGATTTATGACTATTTTGTGCTTTATAATTTTTAGATAAGTTGCCAATACCATCACAGATATTAAGCTTCTGGCACCGTTGATTGCAAGGGGGGACCAGGGTACCATTTTAATACACAACCCACCCATACTAAAAAGTGCAGCCGCCATTAATACCATATATATTCCAATTGAATTCTTATTTTTAATATTTGTTTTCATATTTTTCTCATTTCATCTTATAGAATATTCTCTAGACATTTATTATATCAAATTTCCGTATAAAATGAATAATTTCTTTACATACCAACAGATAAAAAAGGATTTTTCTTCAAACTATTCTAAAGAAAAATCCTTCATTATTTAATATTTCATTACAACCGGTACTACTTTCTTAGCAATTTTATAAAGTGGTCCTTCCAATTCTTTTCTTGCGTTTTTCAATTCTTTCCTTATCTCAATATGCTGTGGACAATGCTTTTCACACAAACCACACTCTACACAATTAGATGCACTGGTTGCATCTTTTCGTAAAACAGTACACATCATATATTCTGACATCGCTGCAAATTTTCCGTCCACAAAACATCTGTTATAAGCTGCAAAAGTTCCGGGAATATCTACTTTTTTAGGACAAGGCATACAATAACCGCAGCCGGTACAACCTACTTTCATTTTGTCATTTAATATCTGCACCACTTCTTTTAACAGTTTTTCTTCGTTTTCTCCAAATTCACCCACATAAGAAGATGCTGCGTTTTTCACATTCTCCCGAACCATTTCCAATGAATTCATTCCCGACAGAACGCAGGTAACTTCCGGCTGATTCCATAACCAACGAAATGCCCATTCTGCCGGAGTACGCTTTACTTCAAAATCAGCAAAAAGTTTCTTTGCCTTATCCGGTAAATTATTTACCAGTTTTCCTCCTCGTAAAGGTTCCATAATTATCACCGGAATCTGTTTTGCCGCTGCATAATTAAGTCCTGTTCTTCCTGCCTGAGAATGTTCGTCATAGTAGTTATACTGAATCTGGCAGAAATCCCAGTCATAAGCATCTACCAACTGACAGAACATATCAGAATTTCCATGATAAGAAAATCCCACCTGACGAATAGCACCGCTTTCTTTTTTCTCCTGAAGCCAAGTATCTATTCCTAATTCTTTTAATCGATCCCATGTTTTCACATCGGTCAACATATGCATCAAGTAGTAATCTACATGATCTGTGCGAAGACGCTTCAACTCTTCCTGAAATAATTTTTCTGCCACTTCTTTGCTTTTAATCAAATAATGCGGAAGCTTCGTTGCAATAGATACCTGATCACGAATTCCGTTTCGTTCCAGAATTTCTCCCAGAGCCGCTTCGCTCCCACCGTACACAAATGCCGTATCATAATAATTCACCCCTGCCTCGAAAGCTTCCATAATTTCTCTTTCCGCTTTTGGTACATCAATCTTTCCGGCTTTCTGGGTAAAACGCATACAACCATACCCTAATACTGATATTTTATTTCCATATTTATCTAAACGATACTGCATATTGTTCATAATTCCTTCCCTATTTTATTCTCGAATCCAAGAGGTAATATAAGTTGCATCCTCTAGTATTTCAAATTTCGGAATTTTTCTTTCAAAATGTCCCGGTATTTTTTCTCTATTGCTGCCATGTGAAAATGACAAATCGCAATTCCCACATCAATTCTCTGCATATCCATACTGCTGCCTTCTTTTGGCATGGAATGTTTCTCAAAGAAATGAACTGCATCCTTGGTAACTACCAGACGCCATGGTTGTTTATTCACAGCAGAAGATACCAACCTTACCATTTCTAACGGAAAAGCTAACTCTCCCGCCTCTTCTTCCAATAATGTTTCTTTAAAATTCTCTTTAAAAAAATAATTCTCTCCATGGAAATCTTCCATCTGCTTTGATGGACTTGCGCATAATATTTTCCGTAAAACTTCTTTTCTGAGCCGGATAACCTAATGGTGATAAAATCGGGAACACCTCTCCTTCTTTAATTTCCATAACTGAAGTGAATGCTTCCCGTTTAAATGTACCGCCAAGCCAACAAGTTCCCAAATCCAAACTGGTAATATAGAGCACTAACCGTTCAAAATCATATCCTAAAGCTTCCAGTGCAAATTCTTCCTTAAGAACTGTAACTCCCAAATACAGCTTCGCACCTTTGATAATTCCATTTTTCTTTTCCCCTTTTAAGAATATTTTTAAACTAAAAAACAAACCTGTTTTTCATGTCAAGCATACAACTATTACTGATAAATGTCAAAAAGAAAAAGCAGCGCGAATGAAATATCGCGCTGCCCCTAATATGCTCTTAATAATTACTTATTAAATGTTTAATAATTCACTGTAAACTTTTAATGCTCCGTCTGTATCATGTGCAAGAACTTTCTTAGCTAATACTTTACCAAGCTGTACACCTTCCTGGTCAAAGCTGTTAACATTCCATGCGAAGCCCTGGAACATAACTTTGTTTTCAAAGTGTGCTAAAAGAGCACCCATTGTTCTAGGATTCAACTGATCACCAACGATGATACTGGATGGACGTTCGCCTGCAAAATATTTGTTACGGTCATCATCATCTTTACCACATGCAAATGCCACAATCTGAGCAACTACGTTAGCATTAAGTTTCTGCTGACTTGTACTTCCTTCAATAATTACATCCTGTCCCATCTGGCTGTTTCTGAAACCGACAAACTGAAGCGGAACGATAGTAGTTCCCTGATGTAATAACTGATAGAAGGAATGCTGTCCGTTAGTTCCCGGTTCACCAAAGATGATTGGTCCTGTTACATAATCAATCGGATCACCGAAACGGTTTACGGATTTACCATTGGATTCCATATCTAACTGCTGTAAGTGAGCAGGGAAACGGCTGAGAGCCTGAGAATACGGAAGTACTGCTGTATTTTCATATCCTAAAACGTTACGTTCATAAACACCAATTAATGCATCAAGCATAGCAGGATTTGCAAGTAAATCTTTGTTTGTTGCAGTCTTGTCTGCAGCTGCTGCACCTTCTAAGAACTGTGCAAACACTTCCGGTCCGAATGCTAAAGATAATACCGCTCCACCTACTGCGGAAGAAGAAGAGAAACGTCCGCCAATATAGTCATCCATAAAGAATGCATCTAAGTAATCTGCACTCTTAGCTAAAGGAGAGGTTTCGCTTGTAACCGCTACCATGTGTTTCGCAGGATCTAAACCTGCATTTTTTAATGCATCTTTTACGAAAGATTCATTTGTTAATGTTTCTAATGTTGTACCGGATTTAGAAACAAGTACAAACAAGGAATGTGCAACATCAATAGTTGCTAAAACACCTGCTGCATCATCAGGGTCAACGTTACTGATGAATTTAGCTTCCATTTTTAAAGTATTATTAACTTTTGCCCAGTTTTCAAGAGCGAGGTAAATAGCACGAGGACCGAGGTCACTTCCGCCGATACCAATCTGAACTACAGTTGTGAATTTTTCACCTGCCGCGTTTGTAATTTCTCCATTATGTACTTTGTTAGCGAAAGCTTCAATTTTCTTCTGCTCACCTGTATAGAATTCACGTTTGTCACCGCCATCAGCTACAACAGCTTCTCCAAGCTGTCCACGGCACATATGATGAAGAACAAGACGTTTTTCTCCTGTGTTGATCATTTCACCATTGTAAAGAGCTTCAAATTTTTCTGTAAGCTGAGTTTCTTCAGCTACTTTTGCAAGTGTTGCTAATACTGCATCATCTACAGGTCTGGATGCATAGTTGAATACCATACCTTCTGCCATAGGAGCGCTATATTTTCTTACACGGTCTGCTCCATTTTCTCCTGCCATAACTTCTACAAGACTTACCTTTGCCACTTTTTCAAGTTCCTGAAAAGAAGCAACCGTATCTAAATTGTTCCAACTAATCATAATTAATCGTTCCTCCTTAAATTACATTACAATTTACGTCTATATTATTTTAATAACAAATATTATACTATTAAACATTGGTAAATTCAAGAAATAGAACCGGATTCTTCGTAATGAAATGCATAAAAAAAGCAGCTCACAATGAACCGCCTTTCTATTTTTTATTCTGCTACATACAATACACCCATGGTTCCCGGACCACAATGGCTGGCAATAACTCCTCCCGCCTGAGTTACATGAATGTTTTCGAAATAATTTAAACTTTCCAATTCTTTTCTAATAGTTTCAATCAATTCTGTATCGCAACCGGAATGGGTAATAAATACGTGGTCTTTTTTTGCCGCAGCTAATTCCGGCTTTATATCCTCCACATAGTTTAAAAGTACTTTATCCATTTTTCCACGATACTTTTTCCCCGCCTGCATTTTCCCATCCAATACAAAAATGCATGGATGAAGTTTCAATGTATTTCCGGCTAATGCAGCAACACCGCTGCATCTGCCTCCACGATGTAAAAAGGTTAAACTGTCTACCACAAAACTGGAACGGATTTTTGGCTGCATTAATTTAATTTTCTCAACAATCGCTCCTGCTCCAAGTCCCTGTTCAGCCAACTTCGCTGCTTCTAAAATCTGAAGACCGATTCCTGTAGACAGATTTCCGGAATCTACCACAAAAACTTTGTCTTCCACTTCTAATTCCATCATCGCCATATGCATAACACTGCAACAAGAGGACATCTCTTCAGAAATACAAAAACAAATAACTTCTTCGCCCTTCTCCAAAGCTTTTTTCAAATATTCTTTTGCATCATATAAAGACAATGCAGAAGTCTTAGGTGTTTCCTTGGTTTCTTCTGACCAACGATATATTTCCTCCGGAGTAATATCAATTCCATCAGCATATTCTTTGTCGCCCAAATGTATATGTAAAGGAAAAACTGTAATATCATATTTTTCCAATAATTCCTTAGATAAATCAGCTGTACTATCTGTGATAATAGAAATTTTCTTCATTTTCTTACCTCCATATGTACTAATTTACATTTTCTGTTTTATAACTAACATTTGCTTAATTCAATAGTTTTTATTGTTATTTAATACAGTTTATATTTATTTAATAATTTGTTCAACACTAGAAAAGAGTCATAACTTTCAGTTTTAAACCTAAGAGTTACAACCCTATTATTCCTTCATCAGCTAATATTTATTCACCTAATTTCATAGCAATTATAAATCCGATTGCTAATGCTACCACACCGGTTATAATGCTCATTACTGTAATTACAGGGAAACTACCCATTGCAAGAATTGCAAATGGAGATGCTACAATCAAACCAATAATTCCCCAATAAGCATACAATGGAAACTTATTAAAGATAATTTCAATTAATTTTGCAATGGCAAAAACACCAACTACAACACCGATACCAAATGGTGCCAGAATACCGACTCCGTTTAAAATCCCCTGCATATCAAAAGACAATGCTGCACGGATAAAACCACTAATCGCAGAAAGAATCGGATTATAATAACCGATTAGCAACAGAACCATGGAACCGCTAACACCCGGGATTACCATTGTTGCCGCAGCAATTACACCTACTGCAAAAAGTTTAATCACATTCCCGAGATTGAAAACCAAGTTAGCTGCATTTCCTTCTTTTTCACCAAGCAGAGCCATTCCAACTACCAATGCAAGAAAAAGCACACAGGTAATAATGTGTCCTACTTTTATTTCTTTTCCTTTTACATTTTTCCACATAGCCGGAAGACCGCCTACTACCAAACCCACAAACAAAAGACTTGTCTGGAAGGGAAAACTTGCAAACATTTTTTCAATAGTAAAGGAACTAAGTACGATTGCTAATCCCATACCAACCGCAATGGGAGCTAAAAACAATATGTTCTTTTTAAGTTCACTAAACAAATGAGTAATACAATGGATTAATTTATCATAAATCCCCATGGCTACCATCATGGTTCCGCCACTTACACCGGGAATTATGTTAGCAATACCGATTACCATTCCTTTTAATACGTTTTTAATCATTTCATTTCTCCTGTTTTTAATACATCTTATTTTACAGTTCAAAAGAATATTTCATCAAAATTTCCTTTATAACATGATTAATATAACATGGTTGGTTTTGTTTGTCATTGTATGTTTCGATATAATTTTTTAAGAAATTAGTGTAGAATTTAGTAGTTATATTTATGAAAGGAATGATTTTTTGTAGGATAAAAAAAATAAATAGATATATTTTATCCCACCGTTGATTGATTATTGCATTTCCATAATCAACCAACGGCAGATACATACATTTTAATTGAATAAGATATGAACTTATTTATCAAGACTCTTCATTGTTGGGATGACTTTCCGGCACTTTACAAATAATTACACATCTTTATAAATACTTTAAATCTGCCGTTTTGTTCCTCTTTAAAGATTACACATAATTCCATATAGTATATGCCTTTTGCATAATTTCTGCATAATAGTATGAAGTTCACAAGTCTGTCGCCTCTGACACAATGCTAATTGTCATCGGCTTACTTTCTTCTGCGTCTTGATAATGCTACCATTATCCAAGAGCTTAAACGCTTCCTTTTTCTTCTTTGCGGAAAACTCAGCGTAAATATCAAATGTTGTAGATACGTCTGCGTGTCCCATCACTTCCTGTATCAGTTTCACATTTACATCCTGCTCACATAGTCTTGAACAGAAGGTATGGCGCAACTGATGATTGGTAAAGTGTGGTAGCAATAACGGACGGCGTTTCTCTTGTTTGGCGTTTATCTCTTCCTCATGGTTGTATGCCTGACGGATTCGTTCAATCTGTTTATTCAGACACCCTTGGTTATAGAGATTATCAAATCGGTTGGTAAACACAAATCCAGAATATCCATCCAACTTATATTTACTAAAACCATGTTCCTTCTGCCACTCATATTCTTCCAGCAACGCCTCTCTGACAGGTTCTAGCATCGGTATGATACGCACTCCGTTTTCTGTCTTCGGAATACTAATTCCCCATCTACATTTCCTGTCTCCGTGGGAATAATAGACAGCCTGATGGTTTACGTCAATGTAGTTCTCTTCGAAATCTACATCATCCCATCGTAATCCACTAAACTCTCCCAAACGCATTCCGGTTCCTATCAGCATGGTAAAAACAATATACCAGCGTCTCATTTCCTCATGCTCCGCAAGATACTGTAAAAACGCATCCTGTTCTTCCTCTGTCAAAGCATGTCTCTTGTCCTTTTCCCAGAAAGCACTGCGTTTAATCTCTGCCATAACATCATTGCATGGATTTTTCATAATGATATCATTACGAACTGCCAACTGCATGGATGGTCTGACTACGGTATGTATGCTTTCCAATGTGGACGCTTTCATCATATCGTTCTGCAGGATGGATAGATAGAATTCCTTCACATCCGTATACTTGATAGAACCTACTTTTCGTTTTCCAAAACTGTCCCGGACGAAATGATTATACATGTAGGTATAATTGGCACGAGTTGTCTCCCTTATATCCGTTTTCAGTCGCATATATTCATCAAACATATCATTCAACGTCTTAGTCTTCGCAAGATGACTATCCAATCCATCCATCATTGCTTTCTTAATCTGTTCTTCTTTCTCTCGGAGTTCCGGCAGCGATGGTGCATAAACCGTCCGTCTCTTTCCGTGATGCATATACTGATAATAATATCCGCCTGCTGCATGTTCATTTTCGCCCTTATAAAGAGCTCTTCCTTTTTTGTCTTTTCTGGCACTTGCCATAGTATCACCTCGTTTCTAAATAGTAACGAGCCTCAACCAATGTGCTATAAAATATCCTCCTTTGCCAACGACTTGTGTGTTGTCATTATATCTTTTACGCACTTCCTCAGTCAAGGCTCGCCTGTTAATCTTTACTCTCTCACTTCAAAAGAATCAATATATTCATCCAACTTCTCTGTGTTCACAAGAACTGTTCCACGAATCTTACGTACTGCTCCGGCTTCCTTGGCAATCTTCATAAAGTTCTGAATGCCGAGGGAACTGCACCGTCTTTGTAGCGGACGAATTTCTTTCTAGCCTGTTTTTCTGCCATATCAACTTCCTCCTTTCCGACACCCTTCTCTGGGCTTCTACTATCTTCTTGAAGTCAAAAAAAGCTGATTGCAAAAAAATTGACAAAAAAATTGGTCAGATGAACTGACCAAAATACAGACAGTACAACTGACCAAACAATTTCTATAAATTTACTGGTCAGCGATGCTGACCACCTACAAACCCAGTAAATAAGCCAAAGTCAGCGACACTGCCCCAAAGACAGCACAGCTGACCTGACTACTTAAAAAGCGCTAACAGGATACGCACAAAGTTGCATTGGCAACTTGCGCAGAAACACCGCACTCCCAAGGAGATGCGCACTAGGAGGACCTAGGACCCGGGGAATTTGTTTTTTTGCCACAAAAATAGAAGGACATTTCTGACCCTCTACTATTGTTTCTATCATATGAAATTGTCACATCGATAGAATCATTCCATGTAATAGGACAAGAAAACCATGCCGATTTATTTTTGAGCATAGCAAGATTGTTATCGTTAGAAGAACGATGCTTGTAAAGCTGCATCGTGATTTTCAGTAACATTTTTGCAAACCATTTGCGAGTCATGCTTTCAGCATCAACTTCAGACCATAGTTCCGTTAATCTTGTATATATGTAACTGCTTTGTATAAATTTATGTTTTCCTCCATTTGTCATATTGTTATACTGCCGCTGGTTCTCTCAATTCTGCACTATGAAATATTTCTATGTAACTTTTCAAAACAAAACAAAATTCAGTAAATTGGTTATTTGAATTCTTTTGTTTAAGTTTTTCGAGTTCTTCACTCCAATCGGTTGGTGGAAATTGTGAATAATAATCAATTGCTGCCTTTCTCATGTTTTTGAGTATGGGAGATTTTAAATTTAATATTTCTATTGTCGCTTCCGCATCAGCACCAATACCGATTATATCACCATTGGTGTCAAACAAAAATTTATCTTCGCATACAGGGTTTAATGGCGTAACCGGTATGGGATCCTGATGTTTCTTGGTGTCACAATGCAAATCATCCACGGGGATGGTGGAGTCAATTTTTCTTTTATATTTCCCACCATCACAAGAAGCAATCAGATTAGTTTCATAATCCAACTGCATTTTCTCATATGCAGCAGTTCCCTTAGGAAAAACATGTTCTATTTGTGTTCCTTCGAAGCCTGTTATTCTTTGACCGCAATAGCAACAAATATAGCCCTGTTCTTCTGCCAAAGATAGTCTTGCAATTTCATATATGTCATGATGATTGACAACTAAATCTTCATAGGTGGAACCCAGAAGTTGTTTATATGATACGAATTCCTCGGGAGGAGAAGATTTCTTAATATATTTCATACAATTAGTCCATCCTCTCTAAAGCAATTCTTGCAGTAATAAAAAACGGATCGTTTTCACCAACAATTTCTTCAAGTTGTTCAAGTTTCGCTAACGCCATACCCTTTTTATTACTAATCACAGCTTTTCTAAACTCGTCAACGATATCGGTATATTCTTGAGGGCGTAATGAAACGCCCAATTGTTCTTCCATAACCTCATCCAAAGAACGATTAAATGTATCGCTTAGTGGCTTTGAGACTATTCCATTGTGCATTTTATATACATCTTCTTTTTGAATCTTTGAAATTGATGCCGGAGAGTGCGTTGTAAAAATAATATGACCATTCACTTGGGTTTGATTAATCATTTGAAAAAATAGTCGTTGCCAATTTAAATGCAGATATGCATCAAATTCGTCAAAAATATAAAGACAGTTATCCTTAGCGGTAAAAGTAGTTAATAAGAACAATAATGCTAACTGCTTTTCCCCTTCACTTAACATATCAAAGGTGAATTTTTCTCCAGTATCTCTGCACAATTCGAGTTTAATCCAATGCAAATATTTAGCATTCTTTAACGCTTTTAATTTTGCCAAAAACTCGTTCTCGTTTTTAGCGGAGCTTCTAAAAGGCTCAATCTCCTGAAAATACATTGAGTAATATGCAAGAAGATTCTGAGTAGAAGAAACAGATTTGCGCAATGTATCCAAAAAAGATTGAACAAAACCTTTTGCCCCCCAATAAGTATCGGCGTTTTCTTGTTCCTTCCCTTTGGGATTTTGAAGCATAATGTTAATTTCGGGCAGAATTGCCGTACATCTGAGTAATTTTAGAAGTCTCTCATAATAATCGCCCTTGTACACTGCAGCAGTAAGTAACAATAACCCAAGGTCTTCAACAGAATAATAGTCTATATACTTATATCCAGGAAAAGAGTTATTATCAGAATTCTTGAGACGATAATTATATTTTTCATCAAAAGTTTCAGCTACGATACGTGCTTGGCGCATAGTTTCCCCAGCATAGTAAATTAGAATATTATCAGGTAACGCTGCATTTGTTTCACGCTTGGAAAGTGATTTACCTGCACAATGCAGGGATACTTCGGGATGACTATATTTTAAAGTATATAATATACCGTCCTTTTCATATTCAATTTCACAT
Organism: Lachnospiraceae bacterium; assembly: GCA_017521195.1. GTDB lineage: Bacteria > Bacillota > Clostridia > Lachnospirales > Lachnospiraceae > SFDP01. The sequence continues at coordinate 7,096 of JAFXGP010000027.1, read as the reverse complement.
CCGTAAATTTCAGGCGGAACAATGATACTATACAACTTGTCCTCACATTTCTTTTTAGCATAGCTAAATACTTCCGTAATAACTTCCAAGAGGTTTGATTTTCCTGATCCGTTGTTGCCAATAAACGCAGAGATATTGGAATCTGAAAACTCACATTTAAAGTCAACTAGGTTCTTATATTTTTCTATAGCAATTCTTTTTATTCTCATTTTCGACTCCCACTTCAAAACTAATTATCATAATAGATAGCCACAGGATGTACAATGTACATTTCATCAACGTTTTCAAAGAAGATTTTCAAAAGTTCATTGATAGATCTTCCAATCCCAGCAAATGCAGAGACATGCGTATTTGCTTGAGCTGTCACTTTGTTAGTTATATAGCCAACAACCTTAATCTTTCCACCATACTTAAAAGCATCAGCAGATAAATCGTCTCTTAGATATTCTTCTTTAAAAACCACAACATAATTTGATATGCACAAGATTTGTGGATATGGAATAATCGAGGCAAGCATATTAATTAATTTTTCAACTGCCTCAAATTCTTCTTCATTTTTTGCTGTTGCCGCATCGACAATTTCTTTAACTTGGCGCTGTAAATTTTTGTCTCTCTGCTGTTTTCGATTCAGTTCTTGAACTCTTTGTTCAGCCTCCTTTTGAATGTTATTTTGCTGAATTCCTTTTAATCCTGATATAAATCCTTGTTCGGCAAATAATTTTTGAAAGAACGCAATATCAAAAATATAGAAATCATCTTCAACAGAAACGAAATTGCCAATTTCACTTTCTCCCAAAAGGTTATTTTCATTTAAATATGAAGCAAATTCATCAAATGCATTATCGTGCATAATTTTTGTCTGAACATCTCTAACCATTTCATCATTAGCAACAGTTTTTAAGTGTTCATAGGTAGCTTGCGCATTTGCATCTATTCCTTTTCCAAAAAGTTTAAGTGCAATTTGGCCTCCAACATTATTAGCAAATCGATTTTGTTTCTCTTTTCTCTTATTCGAACTCTTTTCTGTTTCTTTTGACTGTAACAAACCGTCAAAAATCTGAGCCAAATAGGAGTTTAGTGTATCTGTATCAAGATATATAAACCTACGCATTTAGCACCTGCTTTCTACCTTAATCAATTTGTTTTAGCAACTCTATTTCACTTTCCTCGCTCGGATCATTTGTACCAAGTTCACCACGAAAGGCACGAGCAAGGATCGATTTTTTCATTATGTCTATTTGCTCAATAACTGCTTCGGCAATTTCTTTAGCTTGATATTCTTTTTCCAAGATGCTACGAAGAATATAACCAATTTCTTCTTGTTCTCTATAGGTAGGAACCTCAAATTGTATATTCTCAACGAATTTTGAACTTACATTACCTTGATTTACACCACCCGTTTCATTACTGAAAAATACATCCCTAAAGATATCGGATTGAAGGTAATACAGGAGATAATCGGTTGTTATTTCGTTAAGATTTGGTGATAGGCACAAAATACGTTGGTTAACCAACAAATTGTATGGATTTCTAATACAAACAGCATATCCGTAATCTCGTTTATATTTTGTTCCTGTTAGGGTAATTAAAATATCGCCGTCATTAACCAAAGATCGTTTTAAAATAGCATCATCGATGTCCGTAGCCAAAGTGAAAACGGGGTTTCTGGCAAGATCGAGGGTGCCTCCATATAAGTTTCCCATACGAATAATTTGATAACCTGCATTAGTAAATTTTTTGCTATCGAAAGCATATCCAGCTCTCGGAGTGCATACTTGATTTATTTTGCGTGCCATCCAGGATTTTTCGGAAACATTATTTTCCGTGCGCCATTTTGCAGTCAGTTCACCTGAAAACGCCTTATGAAGAATGACTGCTTTGCGAGTTTCAAAGTTATCTACAACTTCTTGCGCTTTTTCTTTTGCTTCGTCGAGCTTGGCAAAAAGAAAATCTATGCGATCGACTATGCGTTGTTGTTCTTCTAACGGCGGAAGCGGAATCATTATCGATTCAATGGTTTTGGTTGAAAGATGCTTAACCGTAACACTTGGTGTAACATCATTAATCTGCTTCAATGGTTTGGGCAAGAAATAAAACAAATAGTCATTTAACAGTAAGGCTGACACCGATTGAATAAAACAAACTCGCTGATTTAATAACGCATCTTCGTTTTGCCATTTGCCAACATTAAAATCGCCATCCATACCAATTAAAATATCATTTTTATGGATTATATATTGCTTTGGACATTCTTCTGTTGTGTAAGTTTCGGTATATCCCCTCACTACATCTCTAATACGAATAAGCGGACGACCTTCTGTCGCCAGATCAGAAAATGATTTGGAATCAAATGGGTATCCGGATATAATTCTTGTTAATTGGCGTAATTCCACCCAAGTCCAATTATATGGAATTGGATATATGGGCGGCATTTGAATATGCTTAGCCATACTTATTCCTCCAAACCTAATGCCTTCAATTCACGAACAACACTTTTCAATAAATCTACTGCTTCTTCAAGCTGTGCAATGACTTCTTCTCCACTTTCAATAGGATCGGGAAGCTCGTCTGCATCAATAATGGAATCATCCTTAATTAAGCCGAGATCAAGGCTATCGTTATATTTGGTTTCAATTTCTTCACGGGAAAACTTACTCCATCGCTCTCCTGTACGCTTTGTAGGATCGTTGTAGCCTTCAATAAATTCCGCAAAATCCTCATGACGAAGCGTTCTCGTCTTGCCAAAACTATCCATATTAGTGCGAAGATCATAGAATGCAACCTCTGTTGTATTGTCTTTTTCAGTCTTGCCTCTTGTGAAGAACAGAACGTTGGTCTTGACGCCCTGGGCATAGAAAATTCCTGTAGGCAAACGTAGAATAGTGTGAAGATTGCAGAACTCCATCAATTCACGGCGCACGCTCACACCATCGCCACCAGCAAACAATACGTTATCGGGCAGAACTACAGCGCAACGAGCTTTACCGTCAGCGTTCAAACTACGATAGATAATCTGCAAGAAATTCAACTGCTTATTCGAGGTTTGGAAAGAAATATCGTCACGGGTAGCACGCTCTCCACCTTTCTTTGTGCCAAAAGGAGGGTTTGTGAGGACGACATCAAACCCCTTAAATTTCTTCGCATTAGGTGAAAGAGAGTCCATGCAGACGATATTTGCAGGAACATTGTGCAAATATGCATTCATTAGCGCCAAACGATGTGCATCAGGTACAAGCTCAACACCACCGTAACGTCCTTGCATCGCAGCTACTTCTTGGTCGGAAAGTTCGTAAAGGTCTTTATCTTTGGTGGCGTGCTTATACGCAGCAATCATAAATCCGAATGTACCGCAGGCTGGGTCAAAGCATGAATCCTCAAATTCAGGAGCAATCAGCTCTGCCATAACATCAATAAGAACACGAGGCGTAAAATATTGACCCGCACCAGACTTCTTCTCGTCAGCATTTTTGGCAAGTAAACCTTCGTAAAGGTCGCCAAGACCTTCTTGCTTTGCTTCATACCAGTCAAGCTCATCGATTTTGGAAATAAGCTTTTGTAAATTCTTAGGCTCATCAATGTTAGAAACCGCCTTGACATATATCTCACTAATTTTACTGAAAGATGCTTCGCCAAGTTCGGCCAAGAGCTTATTATAATAATTCTTCAGTTCTAATCCCTCAAGGCTGGCAAGGTAATCCCATGAATATGCATATAAGGCGCCCTTAAGATCTTCTTTTTCCTTTTCATCAAGTGCTTCAACCGGCTTTTTGTGTTTTTTTGCGTATGCTTCAAGCTTCTTTACATACGCCTCACGGACAGATGAAATAAGTCTTTCTTCCTCTCCTGTTTCATTTAACATTTTGAGAAAAAGAATGTAAGTAAGTTCGGTAACGTACTGATGATAGGTAATACCGTCATCTCGCAATACATTACAGAGATTCCATAGTTTTTGTACAATATCTTGAGTGCTCATTATTATGCTGCTCCTTCATAAATATAGGTGTTAATCTGACGGATAATTTCTAACAATCGACCATCTAACTTCTTATCAAATCTCACAAATCCGCCATCTCTCTTAAATGCAGGTGCCTCAAAGGTTTCTACATTTAAAAGACTTTCATGAAGCATATAAGTCTTAATCTTCTCCAAAAGGTCAAGTTGCATCTTGTTAAAATTATTGTTGGAAATCAATTTTGCAAAAGCCATTTTAACCTTTTCGTCATGGTTAAGAATAGGAGTATGCAATACAACTCGGCGAACATGAGCAATAATATCTGCCACGATTTGTTCATTCTTTACCATGCTAATCGCTTGGTTTAAACTACTTTCATTAAAGTTCTCTTTATCTAGAGCCAGTTTCAATTCTCTGAGTTGTGCTCGTGTCATATCGCTCGGTTTGGTACAAGCAATACGTATTGCCTCAACAGCATCTTTATTCTCATTTACAAATCTTGAAAATGCTTCTAAATAATCTTCGGGTTTTTCCGTATCGCCATAACCACGAGTAGTTTCCAAAAGCGTATCTTTTTTGTCGGAATAGTAATATCCACGCTTTTTGCCTTTTAGGTTATCCACCCAAAGAAGGAAATCTTCATCTTTGCGACAGATTTCAATAAAGGCTTCTTCGGTATAGCTTTTAAGTTCTTTTATATATGCTTTCAAATCTTTGCCATTTAAACGTTCCTTCACATCGTATTTTTGCTCCGTGGTTAGATTATTATTCTTACGCTGCAAGCGAGCCAGAATACGATCCTTAATAGATTGCTTGCTCGTTTCACTCGGGCGGAACAAATCTTCGAGTAGTTCGGGCATTGTCTTACTAACTGTAACAGACTTCATTCCCGATGTTGCATCTAAATCCTCATACACTCTAACAGCATCAAAGATATTAAAATGAGTCTTGTTAATTTCAGGGCAAAGACGAGTTGCGCGACCGAGCATCTGTTCAAACAAAATACGGCTATTAATCTTGCGCATAAATACAAGATTGCAAATAGCAGGAACATCAATACCCGTTGTTAAGAGATCAACCGTCACGGCAATATTGGGGTACTGATTGTTCTTAAACTGTTTAATTACCTGTAAAATCTTCTTTTTATTACCGCCTGCAGTTTTACCGGTAATCTTCATTATGGACTCAAACGGTACGCCATACTCTTTGTAAATATCTCGGAGAGTATCCACAATCATATCTGCGTGGTTGTCATTCACAGCGAAGATAAGTGTTTTTTCTCCGCTTTCGGGATTGAGATAAGATGATATCTCTTCTAATACCTTGCGAGTATTATCCGGCAATACAATTTTTCTATTAAATTCAGCAACTTCAAAATCTAGTTCATCTTCAATAACAGAACCATTCAAAAGCTCATTAGTTTCAGGGTCATACTTTGCTATCGTTTCGCCCTTTCTAAATCTTGCTTTATTTTGTATAAAATCCGTATTGATTATGTATGGTGGATCATGATCTACAAGCCATCCATCAATTACAGCCTCCCTATAACTATATGTAAATACAGGCTCTCCAAAAATCTGTGTTGTATGAAGTGCAGGCGTTGCAGTAAGTGCAACTTTTACTGCATCAAAATACTCAATCACCTGCTTATATTTACTCATATAGTCATCTTGATTATCATATAGGATTTCCTCATCTGTCATCTCTCTGTCAAGAATATATCCTCTATGTGCTTCATCAACGATAATTAGGTCAAATGCCCCTGGCATCAAATCTGGTTCATCTGCAAGAATTGTTCGCTTAAGCAATCCTTGTACTGTAGATACACTAACTTTTGTTTCAATATTTATCTCATTATCATCAATCGCTTTGAGTTCATATATTTTATCCAAAGACATGAGTTCCTTAAGTTTAACATCTTTAAAGGTATCCATCGCCTGCTCTCCGAGCGAAACTCGGTCAACAAGAAACAAGATTCTTCTAAAACGCTTAGATTCTAACATTTTATAAATCAATCCTAGAATAGTTCTCGTTTTACCCGTTCCAGTTGCCATCGCCAAAAGAGCCGTTGAACTTCCATTAACTATCGCTTCTGTTGCCTTATTAATAGCATGAATCTGATAATCTCTCAAATTTAGTCCCAATGGATCTGTCATAAATGAGTCATCGGCTGTTACAAGTGTATTGTTTGCTTGTTCAGTATTCTGTCCAGCTTTCTCAATAAGATCTTGTGGACTAAACCAATTTCGAATTGGATACGGTTGATTCTCTGAATTTCTTGCATCTAAAAACCAAATTCCTGATTTAGTACGCAATTGTTCTATATAAGACCTTCCATTTGATGCAAAGAGAAATGGCACCCTATACCCTCCCCATTCTCCAAGAGTATATTGCAAATCCTCCGCCTTAATATGAGTAGCATAATCTTTTACCTGCACATCGATCGTAGAAGAAACGTCTTCAGATACTTTCTTTGCCTCTATAACAGCAAAAAGTTTCTCTCCGACAAAAAGTGCATAATCAACAAATCCTTTCTTCCCATACGCGGAATCTGTGGGCCATTCACTTATCGCAATATTTTTACCTTTAGCAGGGCGTATTCCTTTGCTGTATGACAAATTTTTTGTATCTGCTTCCCAACCAGCTTTTTGTAGTTGTTCATCTATAAGACATCTTGTTTGAGCCTCTGTCCAATTCATCATAGCAGAAACTCTCTCAGACTGCTTTGCACGTTCTTTCTGTGTTGTACCAGATACAGTAGTAACCGCTGCCTTTAATTGTTTCGTTAATTCCTCAATTCTCTTTTCCTGTTCTGTAATAAGTGCTTCAAAATCTGGATAACTTGTTTTTGGGGGCATAACAAAATCACATGGTTCATATGCCCAATCCCCATATGTTTTCATAAACCAAGTTGCCAAATTGTATGTCATTGAAATGAGCTCTTTTGCCACATCTACCGAATCTGCCCCAGCATGAACCGCCGAATTACGAGTTTTTCGAAGAAGATAAAGCGTATTATCAATCTCGTGAGGCAATAATCCCGCACGCTTTAACAAACGGATTCTATTAGCATGTGTATTGTCTTTTTCAGGTTCAACAATTCCTTCGAATACAAGTATTTCCTGCACCAATCGTTCTGCAAAT
>JAFXGP010000026.1 GCA_017521195.1 Lachnospiraceae bacterium | reverse complement strand
TTTAAGATCATCATAATTTCTAAATCAGACACTTCTTTTCCTTCTAATAATTTAGCCTGTATTTCTTCATTATTAAAGTACTTAATTATCTGAATATGTCTCTTACATTTCTTCTTAGGTTTGCTGATTGTTTTGATTCTGCCATCCGCTAACCAAACATATTCTGTATCTTCTTTGATTATGACATATATCGTATCTTTATCATGTCCTGCCTTTGAGGACGCCAAAAAACCTGTCATTAAAACCTCGCATTTCCATTCTACCGAAAGTTTCCAAAAAAGCAAGCTTTTTCTTATAAAAATACTGCTTTTTCACGTTTGTACTCAGAGAATCTTCTTATGTTTATAACATAGTAAGAATTTCCGGTTCTCCTTCAGTAATGAGAATTGTATTTTCATAATGCGCTGATGGCAAACCATCCTGTGCCACTACTGTCCAGTCATCAGAAAGCCATTCTACATCAGCTCTTCCCATGTTAATCATAGGCTCAATTGCCAAAGTCATTCCCGGCTGTAATTTTAAGCCTCTGCGTTTCTGACGGAAGTTAGGTATCTGCGGATCTTCGTGAAGTTCTGTTCCGATCCCATGTCCTACAAGATCCCTTACGATTCCATAACCGAACCGGGAAATATATGCATCAATGGCATTGGAAATATCATATAAATGATTACCTGCACGCGCCATTTTTATACCTTCAAAGAAACTATTTCTGGTTTCTTCAACCAGTTTCTGTACTTCCGGAGCTACCTTTCCAACATAGTGAGTTCTTGCAGCATCAGAATGATATCCTTTATAAATTAGCCCTGCATCCAGACTTACGATATCTCCCTCTTTTAAAATACGATTTTTGTTTGGAATTCCATGTACAACTTCTTCATTCACAGATACACATACAGATGCAGGATATCCGTGATAATTTAAAAAGTTTGGAATACAATCATATTCTCGTATTAATTTTTCTCCAAGACGGTCAATTTCTAATGTGGAAATTCCGGGAACAATTGCTTTTCCCAACTCTTCATGCACCTTTGCCAAAATCTTACCGGCCTGACGCATTAATTCTATTTCTCTCTCTGATTTGATTGATACAGCCATATTCTAAACGTCTAATTCCTTTCTAGCCAAGAATAGCAACAATTGCGTTGAATACATCTTTCATATCAACTGTGCCATCTACTTCTTTTAATACACCTTTAGCATTGTAGAAATCAATTAAAGGCTGAGTCTGATCATGATATACCTGTAAACGATTCATAACTGTTTCTGGTTTATCATCATCACGTAAAATTAATTCTTTACCACATCTGTCACAAATTCCTTCTGTTTTTGGTGGAATATGTTCAATATGATATGTAGCTCCACAAGCAAGACAAGCTCTTCTTCCGCCCATTCTCTTAACGATATTTTCATCCGGAACATCAACATTGATAGCATAATCAATCTTGTCACCAAGTTCTGTTAAAGCTTTGTCTAAAACTTCTGCCTGAGGAATTGTTCTTGGAAAACCATCCAATACATAACCATTTGCACAATCTTCTTTAGCAACACGGTCTAACAAAATTTTAACTGTTAATTCGTCCGGCACTAAAAGTCCTTTATCCATATATGTTTTTGCTTCTTTACCAAGCTCTGTACCTTCTTTAATGTTTGCACGGAAAATGTCACCTGTGGAAACATGTGGTACTGCATATTTGTCAGCGATCATTTTCGCCTGTGTACCTTTACCTGCACCCGGAGCACCTAACATAATAATTTTCATAAGAATCTACCTTCCTTTCATATGAGAAAACTTAATATTCATGTAACATTCTTTTTTTGCCACATGAACTGACTGTATAATATTATACCATTTAATTGCATATTTAAAAAGAGGTAAAACATAATGTATGAAAAATATTGCAACTATTTACGTATAAAAAGAGCAGGATCCGTAAATCCTGCTCTGTATATTAATCATTTAAAAAACCTTTGTAATTACGTACCAACATCTGAGATTCAATAGCTTTTACTGTTTCTAAGATTACACTGGCAATGATGATTAAGCTTGTTCCACCAAAGGAAACACTTGCTCCGAATACACCATTAAATACGAAAGGTAATACACCTACGATTGTAAGTCCACATGCACCAATAAAGATGATGTAATTTAAAATCTTGGTTAAATATTCACTGGTTGGTTTACCGGGTCTGATACCGGGAATGAAACCACCCTGTTTTTTCATGTTGTTTGCGATTTCTAATGGGTTAAATGTAACAGATGTATAGAAGTAAGCAAAGAAGATTACTAATAATACATAAATTACCAAACCGATAGAATACTGTGGTGCACTTGGTTTACACCAGTTGCTGGAGTTCATACCATTTAAGATTTCACCCCAGAACCCTGTTGGGTTAACACCAAACAAAGTACAAATTACCAAAGGTAACTGGAAAAGGGATGATGCAAAGATAATAGGAATAACACCTGCAGTATTAACCTTTAATGGAATATTACTGCTCTGTCCGCCAACCATTTTTCTTCCCTGTACTTTTTTCGCATACTGAACAGGAATTTTACGAACACCATCATTTAAGATGATAACTAATACTACCATTGCAATTACAATTGCAAGAATAATTACTGCTGCAAG
>JAFXGP010000025.1 GCA_017521195.1 Lachnospiraceae bacterium | reverse complement strand
CTGGAACCTGAGGTATATTATGAGCTGGTAGATAAAATTGCTGTTCGCAAAAGTATAAGAGAAGCTTATATTCAGGGGATTGTAGATGAAGTAAATGAGCATATCAAATCAGCAGGAATAGAAGCCAAGGTAGATGGAAGAGTAAAACATTTCTTCAGTATCTATAAGAAGATGAAGAATCAAAATAAATCCATCGATCAGATTTATGATTTATTTGCAGTACGTATTATCGTGGATAATATCAGAGACTGCTATGCTTGTCTTGGTGTAATTCATGAGATGTATCGTCCTATTCCGGGACGCTTTAAGGATTACATTGCCATGCCGAAGCAAAATATGTACCAGTCTCTTCATACAACTTTAATCGGAACCAGCGGACAGCTGTTTGAAATCCAGATTCGTACTTTTGAAATGCATAAGGCTGCAGAATATGGAATTGCTGCCCATTGGAAATATAAAGAAGCAGCTGACGGAAAAAAAGTTGAGCTTCAAGAGGAGCAAAAATTAACCTGGTTAAGACAGATTTTGGAATGGCAAAGAGATATGTCGGACAACCGGGAATTTATGCATCTTTTAAAAAGTGATTTAGATCTATTTTCTGATAATGTTTATTGCTTTACCCCTACAGGTGATGTAAAAAATCTTCCTGCAGGAAGTACTCCCGTAGATTTTGCCTATAGCATTCATTCAGCAGTGGGCAATAAAATGATCGGTGCCCGTGTAAACGGAAAGCTGGTGAATATTGATTATAAAATCAATAATGGAGACAGAATTGAGATTATTACTTCTCAAAATTCAAAAGGACCAAGCAGAGACTGGTTAAATATTGTTAAGAGTACACAGGCAAAAAATAAAATAAATCAGTGGTTTAAATCAGAACTAAAAGAAGAAAACATTTTAAAGGGTAAGGAAATGCTTCTTGCCTATTGTAAAACAAAAGCCATTAATACTGCAGACATTATAAAACCGGAATACATGGAAGGTATTATGCGAAAATACGGTTTTAAAGAGTGGGATGCAGTACTGGCAGCCTTAGGCCATGGAGGGCTAAAGGAAGGACAGATAATTAATAAAATGCGGGAATTTTATGAAAGAGATCACCGCAGAGTAATGAGTAATGAAGAGGTTCTTGCTTCAATTACAGAAAATAACAGCAACAGACCCCAGAATGAAAAAATGAAAAAGGGCATTACCGTAAAAGGAATTGATGATGTTGCTGTTCGTTTTTCCAAATGCTGTTCTCCCCTTCCGGGGGATGAGATTGTGGGCTTTGTTACCAGAGGAAGAGGGGTATCCATACATCGAACAGACTGTATTAACGTGATGAATCTTCCGGAAATTGACCGTATTCGGTTGATAGAAGCAGACTGGCAGCAAGGAGCAGAAAGTCCCAATAATGAAAAATATACAGCAGAGATTACCATATATGCTAATAACAGAAATGGTCTTTTAGCAGATATTTCCAAAGCTCTTACAGAAAAAAATATTGATATTTTAAGCCTAAATACAAGAGTAAGTAAACAGGGAATTGTGACCATGGCTACTTCTTTTGAGATTGCAGGAAGAGAAGAGCTCAATAGAGTGATTGACAGAGTGAGAAATATTGAAAGTGTAATTGATATTGAAAGAACCACCGGGTAAAGGAGTTTTATGTTAAAAATTGGAAAAATTGTAATGGGAAGTGTGCAGACCAACTGCTACTTCGTTTATAAAGAAGGAGAAAAGAAGATTATTGTTATTGATCCTGCCGACAGAGGAGAATATTTATATGATTCCTTTAAGGAAAAGGGATTGGAAGTGGCAGGAATTGTGTTAACCCATGCCCATTTTGATCACGTCTGGGGATGTAATAAATTAAGAGAGCTTACAGGAGTGAATGTATACGCCTTAGAAGAGGAACGTGATTTATGTGAAAGTGCTGAATTAAACGTTTCTGAAATGGCAGGAAGACCTTATATTGTAACGGTAGATGAATATCTTCGTGATGGTGAGGAATTGACGATTGAAGGAATCACTATGAAGATTATCGGAACTCCCGGGCATACCAAGGGAAGCTGTTGTCTTTATTTTGAGGATGAGGGAATTTTGGTATGCGGGGATACCTTATTTGAGGGATCTGTAGGAAGAACTGATCTTCCCACCGGAAGCTGGTCTACCTTAAGCCGTTCTTTAAAAGAAAAGGTATTGGTATTGCCTGATGACACTAAGGTATTTCCCGGTCATGGGGGAAGTACAACCATTGGAGATGAGAAAAAGTATAATCCCTATTGTGCCTAAACAAAGGAGCTGTTGATTTCAACAGCCCCTTTCTCTTGTTTTAAGGGGTTGAATTAGAAAGAGGTTTTAGATGATCGTTATTAGATTAAATGAGCAGCAATTTGAATATGATATCCATTCTCTGGTAAAGGCTTTTTATCCGGCAGAAGAGGTAAAAGTCTTTGAAAAAGAAACAAGAGATTTTTCTTCTGCAGAAGGAATGCCTGAGGGGCAGGTGATTTTTGAAGAAGAAAAGATTACCTTTATCTTGGAAACAAAAAAAGAGAAGAATAAAGAAGCTGAAACTTTAAGAGAAGACAATGACAAAATTGTTGAGTTTGTGTATTTAGAAAAGGGAGAGGAAAGAGCTTCAGTAAAATGTAAATTAAAGCATCTTTTGTACTCTGTTTTGTGTACCTATACAAAGAGAGAGCTTCCCTGGGGAAATCTTACGGGAATTCGCCCTACTAAAATTGCTTACGGACTTTTGGAAGAGGGAAAAAACCATGAAGAGGCAGTTGTTTATTTGCAGGAGGTTTACGATTGCAGTGAGGAGAAAGCACTTCTAAGTATAGATATTGCAGAAAGAGAGAGACAAATTCTTTCTAAGCTTCACTATGAAGATGGGTACAGCCTGTATCTTGGCATTCCCTTTTGCCCCACCACCTGCCTATATTGCTCTTTTACTTCTTATCCCATTGGTTTGTGGAAAAAGAGAGTGGGAGAATATCTTGATGCCATGGAAAAGGAAATTGATTTTGTCAGTGAACTTTATAAGGACAAGATTCTGGATACAGTATATATAGGAGGAGGTACTCCCACTACCTTAGAACCGGAGGAGTTAAGACGATTACTGTCTTATGTAAGGGAAAAGTTTGATTTTTCCACGGTATGCGAATTTACTGTGGAAGCAGGACGGGCGGATAGTATTACAAGAGAAAAGCTTTTAGTATTAAAGGAAATGGGAGTTACCAGAATCTCCGTTAATCCTCAGACAATGAAGGAGGAAACCTTAAAGATTATTGGCAGACGTCATACGGTAGAAGAGGTAAAGGAGGCCTTTGCTTTAGCAAGAGAGGTGGGATTTACCAATATCAATATGGATTTAATTTTAGGCCTTCCCGGAGAAACCATGGAGGATGTGACCAATACCATGGAAGAAATCAAAATGTTAAACCCCGACAGTCTGACGGTTCATTCCCTGGCCATAAAGAGAGCTTCTAAGATGAACCAGTGGATTGAAGAAAATGGAATTGAAACTCTCCGTAATACGGAAAAAACTATGGAGATTGCAGATAAAGCAGCCAGAGCAATTAACATGAAGCCTTATTATTTGTATCGCCAAAAAAATATGGCAGGAAATCTGGAAAATGTGGGTTATGCCACAGAAGGAAATTACGGAATTTACAATATTTTAATAATGGAAGAAAAACAGACCATCGTAGCCATCGGGGCAGGAACCATTAGTAAGAGAGTGTACCCGGATGGTCGCATTGAGAGATGTGATAATGTGAAGGATGTGGAGCAATATATGGACAGAATCCAAGAAATGATAGAGCGAAAAAGAAAGCTTTATGAGGAGTAAATTTAAGGAAAATTATTTTTGATAAGAGAATTGGAGAGTTAATCATGAATTTTATGGACAAAAATTTAGAAGATATTGTGGTAACACTTCCCTTTGCAGATGGAACAAGTGTGGACTGTGGAGTATTTTCTTATTTTACGGTAAACAATAAAGAATATTTTGCCCTGCTTCCCCTAAAAGGAGAGAAAGAACTGGATTTTTCTGCCAGCTATATGCTTTATCAAGTAGAAAAAGATGAGGAAGGCAATCCTGTTGTTCTCTATATAGAAGATGATTTAGAATATGCTGCTGCTGCACAGTGTTTCTCACAGCAATTGGAAAAGCATTAAGCAGGAAAAAATTCTAATTTTTTGTTAAAAAACAGGATAATAAATGAGTGGAGCCACATCAGAATATAGGTTGATGTGGCTTTTTAATATTTGTTTATTTTTAGGTAAAAATTGTAACAAAATTGTTATATAATACATTAATATACAAAACACAAGAGAGGATGAGAATAATACAGTCTATGGATAAAATATACCGGCAATATGCACAGATGATATATAAATTTTTGTTATCAAGAACTTGCAATCCGGATTTAGCTGAAGAATTAACACAGGAAACTTTTTACCAGGCAATTCGCAGTATTGACAGATTTGACGGAAGCTGTCAGCTATCTACATGGTTGTGTACTATTGCTAAGAATATGTACCATACCTGGCAAAGAAAACATCCTGAATGTGGAACGTTGGAAGAAGAATCGATGGTTTAACCAGTGACGTAACTAATGAAATTTTAGAAAAACATATTAATGAATTATATGTTGATTATTTTTTTAAGAATCAAGGGATTGGCACTAAGCTTACATAGTTTGCCGTTAAAGAAATGAATTGTGACTTTCTGTGGGTCCTTGAAAAGAAAATAAATGCTATAAGATTTTATCAGAGACAGGGTTTTGTCATTACAGAAGAAAAACAATATGAAGAAGGGACGACAGAATATATTGTCAAAATGAAACGATAGATTAAAAGTGTATGATTTGAGGAAGTAAGAACAGAATATGATGAGAAACGCAAAGAGATATTGAAGGAGTTTTAGCAAACGTGAACTATATGGGAAATGCAGTATGGTGGGATGAACGATTTAGAAGCAGAGAAAATGTGTTAATGCCACCGGAAGCAAAATTAGAATTAGATTTAAAATATTTTGAAGAAAGTCACAAAATTCTTGATTTGGCATGTGGGGATGGTAGAAATTCTGTTTATTTGACAAAGATAGGATATAAAGTATATGCAGTGGACTTTAGTATTGTAGCTTTAAATAGATTGAAGTCTTTTGCAAGAAATGAAGGCTTAGAAATTAAAACAAAACTGACAGATATTAATGATATAGATGAGGTATCGAAGTTGGAATTAAAAGTGGATGCTATAGTAGTTAACCATTATAGAGTGGCGAGAGAGTTATATCCTGTATTGATTACTTTGATAAATAATGGTGGGATTTTATGGGTAAATGGATTTGAGGAAGCACCTGCGGATAATCCTAATATAAGAGAACGAGATACTTTGCAAGATAATGATTTTGAATTACTTAAAAATTGTATATTGCTTGACAAGGAAAAATATAAGGTTGGAGAAAGAAAGTTTATAAGATATATATGGAAGAAAAAAGAGTGTAACCAACAAAAAGCAGTTATTGGCTAGAGCAGTCCTTATTTATACTTAAAAAAACGGGGCATATATAAGTTGAAGCAGAGAGGAAGGTAAAAATGGATTTTGAGTTACTTATAAAAATAGAAAACGAAAGTGAAAGAGTCAATAAAATATATGATATATTTAACGAAGAAAATAGACTTAATCATTCAAAAGCTGCAAGAGTAGAATTTATTACAACTGTTCGTTATATAGAAAAATATTTAAAAGAAGGAGACAAGATACTGGATATCGGAGCAGGTACAGGGGAATATAGTTTTTATTTTGCGCGAAAAGGATATGAGGTATCAGCTCTCGAGCTTGCGGATGCCAATATTAAGGTATTTAAAAATAAACTTACTTCTGAGGATAGAATCAGTCTGGTACAAGGAAATGCTCTTGATCTTTCTTGCTATGAAGATAAGTCATTTGACATAGTATTATTATTTGGTCCGCTTTATCATTTGAAAAATAATAAGGATAAACATAAATGTATTGAAGAAGCTAAACGTGTTTGTAAGGATGGAGGAAAAATATTTTTTGCCTTTATTTCAAACGATTTTGTATTCTTAACTGAATTTGGATATGACTGTAATTATTTTTTAAATGGAGATTATAATAAGGACACATTTAAATTAAATGATTTTCCCTTTGTTTTTCATACAGTAGAGGCGGCAAGAAATCTCCTACATAAAAAGGATATAAACATATTACATGAAGTGGCAGCAGATGGTGCTAGTGAATTATTAGCCATGAGAATAAATGAAATGAGCGAAGAGGACTATGCACAGTATCTTCGGTATCATTTCTATATTTGTGAAAAACCAGAGATGATAGGCATGACTAATCACTTGTTGTTTGTTGGTGAAAAAAGATAATTTGATAGGGAATAAATAATTACAAAATAAAATTTAAAATTTCACTTGAGGTATTTTAAGGGATTTAATAACTGTTATATTGTGTTATAAAAATCTCGTCAAACCCTTGAAAACACTAAAGTTTTCGTGGGTGTCCTCTCCGTCACATCTTGTATCGTGTTATATCGTTCTACCCTTGTTTATGAACCCTCATAAGGGAAAAAATAAGGGAAAGAAAATCTGGTAACAACTTATAACAAATTATAAAAATGTCAGTTGGGACTGTATGAAATGCTTATAATACATTTTCAAGAAGGGATTGATTGGATGAATATAATATATGCAGATTACAACATTTACCACAACAGCATTGATATATGCACTTATGCCGGATACATTCTTCGGATTGATTGTGCAAAGGCGGAGGAAGGATTAAAAACTACTCCTAATTCAGAGTGTGCATTGAATGCTCTTGCCATAGATAATCCGCTTGAATATGCTTGATGGAATTATGCAGATGTGGGTTGATGCGGAGGATAGTCTGGAAGTGTGGTGATTTTATGGGCGGACTGCTATGAAATGGTAGTTCGCCTTTAAACATCTAGAAAAATACGAATAGAATATCAAGGATATGCGTGGTAAAATAGGGAAAGAAATTATAAAAATATATCATATAAAAGAGGTGGCAAATGAAATATATACTTTTACACGGAATGGGTCAAAACGCTTCAAGCTGGGATAAAACAATATCATTTTTACCTAACAATACCGAAACAGTCTGTCCGGAATTAAGTGATTTTTTCACCGAAGGTAACTGTTATTACAGTAAAATGTATAGTTCTTTTTGCGAATACTGCAATAATTTCTCTGAGCCGTTAAATATGTGCGGTCTTTCTCTTGGTGCAGTTCTGGCATTGAATTATGCTATCGACTTTCCACAGAGAGTAAAGTCGCTTATACTTATTGCGCCGCAGTATGATATGCCAAAATTTCTGCTCAAAATGCAGAATGTATTATTTAAATTTATGCCTGAAAGCCAGTTCAAAGATATAGGACTAACAAAAAAAGACTTTATTACCCTTACAAATTCAATGGCTGATATGGATTTTACAAGCGGTCTTGAAAATGTTTCTTGTCCTGTACTTGTTCTTTGTGGCGAAAAGGATAATGTAAATAAAAAAGCGGCTATAAAGATTGCTGAAAAATTATCAAGAGCTAAATTCAGCACGATTGAAAATTCAGGACATGAGGTTAATATTAATAATCCGAAAGAGCTTGCTAAGGCAATGGAGGAATTAAATGTAGTTTAGGATATATTGTTGCTGAAGAATTGTGCTGATAAAAGACTAGAAAGTTTATGAACTTCTGGTTAGTATGAAAATTCGCACTTGCATGAATTTATCAAACACAATACCTCTCCCAACCAATGGTTGAGTTTGATAATTCTACTTACAGTTCGTGTACAAGAGCTGATAAAGATTGTAAAGTGTAGCATGAAAGGAGGCATATTGTAATGAATCAAATTGATACAGGAAAGTTTATTGCTAGCTGTAGAAAAGAAAAAGGATTAACGCAAGCACAGTTAGCAGAAAAGTTAAACATTACTGACAGAGCTGTTTCGAAATGGGAAACGGGAAAATGTATGCCCGATTCATCTATTATGTTGGAACTTTGCAATATTTTAGATGTTACGGTCAACGAATTATTAAGTGGGGAGAGGATAGAAATTAATAATTATGAAGAAAAAGTAAATAAAAATCTTATTGAGTTAAAAAGAAAAGATGAGAACAATATGAACAAGAATGCCATAATATCAACCATATACACAATCGCTATGGTTATTGCTATTATGGTATGTTGCATATGTGATATTGCCATTTCGGGAACGCTGACATGGTCACTTATTGTACTTAGCTCTGTCTTGGTTACATGGATAGCATCTTTTCCTGTTATATTGTTGGGAAAGAAGGGTGTGCTGGTGGCGATGATTACTATTAGTATTCTCATTGTACCATTTTTGTACATATTAAGTATTTTGATAAAAGTCAATGAGGTATTCAACATTGGTGCGATTATGTCAATTATTTCACTTGTATTTCTGTGGGGGATTTATATTATGTATCGTCGACTTAAGGAACGAAAATTATTGGCAACAGGAATTACATTCTTGTTTGTAATTCCATTTACATTTGTGATAAATAGTACATTGTCAAAAATGATTGGCGAGCCTGTAGTTGATATTTGGGATATATTATCTGTATTTATTCTGTTTATTATAGCTGTTGCTTTTATCATTGGTGATTATGCAAAGAAAAAAAGTTATATAAGATAATTTCGGTTTCATGGATGTTTCGCAATTAGAATAGCCTTATCCTTCTATGTGAATAGATAGGATTTTGCTAATTGCAGTTATGGGGCGATTATCTCGCCCCTTTATCTCTGCTTCGGTAAGGTTGGCTGGTATACTGTCTGTCAACCTTTTCTTTATATCGTTGTATTTTTTCATGCATGGTTTCGGCTTTTGGAGTCGCTTTCTCTCCGTAGGCTTCATCCCACTTAGCATATTCTTTCAGATATGCTTCTGTGGCACGCTTTGCGGTATAAAATGCTGTGTAGAAATCCTGCACCGTTGCAAATCCATGCTGTCTGACGATACTGGACAATCCGGCTTTGAGGGTTCGGCTTTCCTCGTTTTTGGTGGCAATCCTGCTTTCAAGCTCCTTTTTTCTGGTGAGCCTTGCAAGTCCCTTCAAATCGCTCAATTCAATCTACAACATATTCCGTTCACGTTCTGCTTCAAAGATAAGATGATTTTGCATATCAAGCGTAACCTTGATTTTTTGAAGTTTGGGGAAAGCGGCTGCTTCCGGTGGCATAACCGGTCTTGGAGGTATTTGTGGCTTAGGCGGTTCTGTAACTTCTGTTTCAAGTACAGTTTCGGTAATTTTTGCTTCTGGTGGCTTATGCTCGGTTATTACTTTGGTACTAGAATATAAATAATACAAGTTGAACGTGAACTATTCTTAACATAGATATATAATGATGAATATATGGAGGAATGGATCATGGCAACACAGTACACAGAAGAATTTAAGAAAGATGCAG
>JAFXGP010000024.1 GCA_017521195.1 Lachnospiraceae bacterium | reverse complement strand
TCCATCCATTAAGGAAAGAGTAAGGTGAATCGGTTGGAAACAACCAAAGCGGTTCGAATCCTTCTCCATCCATTAAGGAAAGAGTAAGGTGAATCAGTTGGAAACAACCAAAGCGGTTCGAATCCTTCTCCATCCATTATGCCGCAGTGGCGGAACTGGCAGACGCACAGGACTTAAAATCCTGCGGGACTTATACTCCCGTACCGGTTCGATTCCGGTTTGCGGCAGGTAAAAAGACTCTGGTGAATACCGGAGTCTTTTTTTGTATAGAATTTTTATCTTAAAGGATGTATGATTTTAATAATTGTGTTAAAGTAATATCAAGACAAAACTATAAAACAACAAGGGAGATATCATTATGGCATTAGTAACAACAAAAGAATTATTATTAGATGCTCAGAAAAATGGATATGCTGTGGGAGCATTTAATGTAGAAAATATGGAAATGGTGCAGGCTGTTATTGAAGCTGCTGAAGAACTTCAATCTCCGGTTATTATGCAGACAACTCCATCAACTTTAAAGTATGCGGATGCAGATTATTTTTATGCAAATGTAGCGGCAGCGGCTAAGAAAGCAAGTGTGCCGGTAGTTATGCATCTGGATCATGGAAACAGTTTTGATCTTGCTATGAAAGCATTTAGAGCGGGATATACTTCTATTATGATTGACGGAAGTCACAGTATTTTGGAAGAAAATATTGCCATTACAAAAATGGTAGTGGATGCTTGTCATGCAGCAGGAGTTCCGGTAGAAGCTGAACTTGGTAAAGTAGGTGGAAAAGAAGATGATTTGGATGGAGGAAACGGTGGATTTACAGACCCGGAAGAAGCCGTAAGATTTGTAAAAGAAACAGGAGTAGATTCTCTTGCAGTAGCAATAGGGACAGCTCATGGAGTATACAAAGGAATTCCAAAATTAGATGTAGAACGTTTAAGTAAAATTCGCGAAGTAGTATCTATACCATTGGTACTTCATGGAACTAGTGGAATTCCTGATGAAGATGTAAAAGAATGTATCCGTCGTGGTATTTGTAAAGTTAATTATGCAACAGATCTTAGAATTGCATTTACGGAAGGGGTAAAAGAAGTATTAACTGCAAAACCGGATACTATTGATCCTAAAAAATATAATGCAGCAGGAAGAGAAAAAGTAAAAGAGTACGTGCTTGGCAGAATTAAGGTTGTAGGGAGCGAAAGAAGAGCATAAATAAATTAAATAGGGTTTGAAAAAGTATGATTTATTTATTAAAGTAAATCATACTTTTTTTATTATAAATACAGAATATTTAATTATAAATGGTAAAATATCAGAAAATAAAAATAAAATATAAAAATAATTCGAAAAATATATTGACAAATTAAATAAAGTGAGATATTATAATATCAACAAAACAAAAGAAGAGAAAACTTCATAAAACAGGAGGAAACGTCCGATGAAATAATTAATTTAATTGGACAGACAAAAGAAGAAGAGAAAACTTCATAAAACAGGAGGAAACGTCCGATGAAATAATTTATTTAATTGGACAAACAAAAGAAGAAGAGAAAACTTCATA
>JAFXGP010000023.1 GCA_017521195.1 Lachnospiraceae bacterium | reverse complement strand
TCTGCTATTATACTACTTGTAACCCCCCAATACATTATATAGTTTTTTGCTATACCCCATAAGAAAGAAATACCTTCTCTAAGAAAGACAGCAATCCCCTTGCTGTCTTTCTTTTTGCTCTTTTTGTCTGATAATTGTTGCGTAAAGAGGATTTTTTTCTTATAATATATATAAGTGTGTGGAAATAAAAAAGGTAACGAGGACAATTTATGGCAACAATGGATTACGATCGTTTTTCGAAAAGACAGATGCAGCATTATTATATGAATAGTATGCGTCCGGTTTTAGATAAAAAGGCTTTATATAGTGATACAACGGAAGATTATTTAATTCCGGCAGAGCCCAATCCTTATACAGAGGTTAAAATTAGATTTCGTTCTGCAAAAAATAATATTGATAATGTGTATTTTGTATGCAAGGGACAGAAACACATGATGCTGAAATCGTTTTCTGACGACTTATTTGATTTTTATGAAATAGAATATCAGTTGGATAATGAAAAGATTACTTATTATTTTGAGATAAAAGCAGCGCAGTTGGTTTGTTATTTTGACATGCGCGGTGTTGCTAAGAGTGCAGACAAAGTATATGAATTTGCAATTATCCCCGGATTTAAAACTCCGAAATGGGCAAAAGGTGCTGTTATCTACCAGATATATGTAGACCGTTTTTGCAATGGAGATACTTCCAATGATGTTTTGAGTAATGAATATATGTATATTGGCGATAAGGTTCGTCGTGTAGATGACTGGTACAAGAATCCGGATTCCATGGATGTAAGAAATTTCTATGGCGGAGACTTACAGGGAGTAATTGATAAACTGGATTATCTTCATGATTTGGGAATAGATGCGATTTATTTTAATCCTTTATTCGTGTCTCCTTCTAATCATAAATACGATATTCAGGATTATGACAATATCGATCCTCATATTGGTAAGATTGTATATGATGAAGGTGAACTTCTTCAGGACTATCAGAATGAAAACAAAGATGCGACCCGTTATATTAATCGTGTGACAGATATCAGAAATCTGGAAGCCAGTAACAAATTATTTATCAAGTTAGTGGAAGAGGCACACAAACGCGGCATCAAAGTTATTATTGATGGTGTATTTAATCATTGCGGTTCTTTTAATAAATGGTTAGACAGAGAGCGCATTTATGAAAATGCACCGGGATATGATAAAGGTGCTTATATAGATAAGGACAGCCCTTATAGAGATCATTTCCATTTTTATGATGAAAATCAGTGGCCGTACAATGGAAGCTATGATGGCTGGTGGGGACACGATACTTTACCAAAATTAAATTATGAAAAATCCAGAGCATTGTATGATTATATTTTATACATCGGAAGGAAATGGGTTTCACCACCGTACAATGTAGATGGATGGAGATTAGACGTAGCTGCGGATTTAGGACATTCACCGGAATTTAACCACAAATTCTGGAGGGATTTTAGAAACACAGTAAAATCAGCTAATCCGAATGCACTTATTCTGGCGGAGCATTATGGAGATCCTTCTACCTGGTTGCAGGGAGATCAGTGGGATACGGTTATGAATTATGATGCCTTTATGGAACCAATCACCTGGTTTTTAACAGGTATGCAGAAGCACAGCGATGATTTCAGACAGGATATGTTGGGAAATGCTAATAATTTCTGGGGCTCTATGCAGTATCATACAACCCATTTTACCATGCCGTCCTCTCAAGTGGCTATGAATGAACTTTCCAACCATGACCATTCCCGTTTCTTAACAAGAACCAACCATGTTGTGGGAAGAACCAATAATCTGGGACCGGAAGCGGCAAATCGGGGAATTAACAAGGCGGTTATGCGTGAAGCCGTATTGTTCCAGATGACCTGGCTGGGAGCACCTACCATTTATTATGGTGATGAGGCAGGAGTCTGCGGATTTACAGATCCGGACAATAGAAGAACCTATCCATGGGGAAAAGAAGATCAGGAAATGATTGCTTTCCATAAATCCATGATTCGTATTCATAAGGAAAATCAGGAATTCATTGATGGTTCTTTAAAATTTGTATTATCAGAACATGATGTAATTGCTTACGGAAGAATGCGAAAGGGAGAAGCATCCTTAATTGTGATAAATAATGGTACAGAAACCATAACAAGAGATATTGCAGTATGGTATCTTGGTGTGCCGATGGAAGGTGTTATGGAAAAACTTATGCTTACAACAGCAGAAGGATTTGATGAAACTAAGGAAGAACATATGGTACTGGCAGGAAAAGTTACAGTGGAATTGCCAAAAACATCTGCGATTGTTTTAAAATACCGCAAAAATCCGGGAAAAAAGTTCTTGCAATTTGAATAACTATGTGATATAAATTTATAGTCAGGTCTTGGTAATGCCAAGACCTAATAAATGGATGGATTCCCGAGTGGCCAAAGGGGGCAGACTGTAAATCTGTTGGCAACGCCTTCGAAGGTTCGAATCCTTCTCCATCCATTACTGCGAAGTAAGTTTAAGGAGACAGTGCTTGCGCGTATGCTCCTCGCAGTTAACCGAAAAGCAGTTATGCCGCAGTGGCGGAACTGGCAGACGCACAGGACTTAAAATCCTGCGGGACTTATACTCCCGTACCGGTTCGATTCCGGTTTGCGGCATTGAATTTGAGTAGAGAATGTTGATAAAATCAACATTCTCTATTTTTTATTTGAAAAAAAACGAAATCCTGTATAAATTGCAATAGAAAATATGGATAGATGGAAAATTTTTACTTTAAAGATAAAAATAATGAAAATTCCCTTTTATTTAAATGAAAGATATGTTAAAATAAATGAAATTACGAGAACGTAATTGAAAATTTTAAGGAGGGTTTTAAACATGAAAAAGAAACTTATGGCGTTATTGTTATGTGTAGCAATGACAGCAGCACTTGTTGGTTGTGGCGCTAAAGAAGAAGCAGCAACAAGTGGAGAAGCAACAACAGAAGCAACAACAGAAGCAGCAACAGAAGAAACAGCAGAAGAAACTGCAACAAGTGATGTAAAAGCAAGTGTATTCTGGTACGAAGAAAGTGACGTTTATTTAAGCTCAGTTCGTACAGCATTAAACGCAGAATTAGAAGCAGCTGGTATCGCATATGACAATCAGTTCGCAGCTAACGATCAGGCAAAACAGATTGACCAGATTAAAACAGCTATCGCTGGTGGTTCTAACCTTTTAATCGTTAACATCGTTACATCCGGTGCACCTGACACAGCTCAGGATATCATCGACGTAGCTGGTGACATTCCAGTTATCTTCTTCAACCGTGCAATCGGTACAGACGGAAGTGACAATGCAGTACTTGACGAAAATGCAACTGCTTGTTTCATCGGAACAGATGCTCCTGAAGCAGGACATATGCAGGGTAAAATGGTTGGTGAATATGTAGTAGCTAACTTTGATACAGTTGACAAAAATGGCGACGGCGTTATCACATATGCTATGATGAAAGGTCAGGAAGGTAACGTAGAAGCTGAATTCCGTACACAGTATGGTGTAGAAGATGCTAATGCAGTTCTTACAGAAGCTGGTAAAGCAGAACTTAAATACTTCGACGAAGCTAACACAGATTGCTATCAGGTTGACCAGGATGGTGCTTGGTCTGCAAAAGCAGGTAAAGAATACATGGATACAAACTTTGTTACATACAACGAAGCAGCTGGAAACATGATCGAACTTGTTATCTGTAACAACGACGGTATGGCTGAAGGTGTAATCGCATCTCTTCAGGACAAAGGTTACAACAAAGACGGTGCTCATGTAGTTCCTGTATTCGGTGTTGACGCTACAGCAAATGCTGTTGCATTAATCGACGAAGGTGCTATGACTGGTACAGTTAAACAGGATGCTGAAGGTATGGCAGCAGCTATCTGTCAGACAGCTCAGGCTGTAGCAGGTGGTGCAGCAACAACAGATGCTTTAGCAGGTTTAAGTGATGACCGTTTCAGCGTTGCATCTGATTGTGCATCTAAACTTTTCGTAGCTTATGCTCCATATACAAAATAAGAAATAAGCTGAACTTTTATAACGGGCAGCTGTCGTATTGGCGGCAGTTGCCTTTTTATATGAACAGAAGGAGAAGCTGTTGGAAGCTGTCTTCTAAAAATAGAGAACAAATAATGATGGGGAGGAACACTATATGGGACGTGATGTTCTTCTGAAAATGGAAGGAATCTCCAAAACATTCCCGGGTGTAAAAGCTCTGGATAATGTTAAATTGGAAGTAAAAGCAGGAACAGTTCATGCTTTAATGGGTGAAAATGGTGCCGGTAAATCTACTCTTATGAAATGTCTCTTTGGTATGTATGTGAAAGATAGCGGACATATTTACCTGGATGGAAAAGAAATAGATTTTAAAAGCAGTAAAGAAGCCCTTGATAATGGTGTTGCAATGGTACACCAGGAATTAAATCAGGCCCTGAAACGTAATGTTATGGATAACATCTGGTTAGGAAGATATCCAAAGATTGCGGGAATTATGGTAGATGAACATAAGATGCGTCAGGATACAGAAGCAATCTTTAAAGAACTTGGAATCGAAGTAGATGTTCATCGTATTATGGGAGATATGCCTGTTTCCCAGAGACAGATGGTAGAAATTGCAAAAGCAGTTTCTTACAATTCTAAAGTTATTGTATTTGATGAACCGACCTCTTCTTTAACAGAAGAAGAAGTAGAACATCTTTTTGAAATTATTAATATGCTTCGTGACAGAGGCGTTGGAATTATTTATATCTCTCACAAAATGGCAGAGATTAAACGTATTTCGGATGAAATTACTATCATGCGAGACGGCCAGTGGGTTGCAACAGAACCTGCTGCTAATCTGGAAATGAATGATATTATCCGTCTGATGGTAGGACGAGAACTTACAAATCAGTTCCCACCAAAAACAAATAAACCGGGAGAGGTTTCCTTACGAGTAGAAGATGTAACCGGTATGTATAACCAGTTAAGAAAGGTTACATTTGAAGCACATCAGGGAGAAATCTTAGGTATTGCAGGATTGGATAGTTCCGGTCGTTCAGAAACACTGGAAAGTATTTTTGGTATCCGTACACGTAAAACCGGAAAGATTTTCTTACATGGAAAAGAATGTTTGAATCGCAATGCAGGAGAATCTATTAAAAACGGTTTTGCATTGTTAACAGAAGAACGTAGAGCAACAGGTATCTTTGGCGGATTAAGTATTAAGGAAAATACTGTTATTTCCAGTTTGAAGAGACATAAAAAGTTCGGTATTTATTTAAGTGAGAAATCACAGAGAGAAGATACACAGTTTTATATTGACGCAATGCGTACAAAAACACCATCTCAGGAGACAAAGATTCGCTCCTTGTCCGGTGGTAATCAGCAGAAGGTTATTATTGGTCGTTGGTTATTAACAGAACCGGAAGTACTTCTTTTGGATGAACCAACTCGTGGTATTGACGTAGGTGCTAAATATGAAATCTATCAGTTAATCATAGATTTGGCAAATAAAGGTAAGACTGTACTTATGGTTTCTTCTGAAATGCCGGAGTTGTTAGGTGTTTGTGATCGAATCATCGTTATGTCCGGTGGTAGAGTAGCCGGAGAAGTAGATGCAAGAAATACTTCTCAGGAAGAAATTATGACCCTGGCAGCGAAATATGTATAAGGAGGAAGAGATTCATGGCAAATCCTTTAAAGAAATATAAACAGGTAGTGACTGATTATAAACAGATGGATGCAAAGGATAAGAAAAGGTTTTGGATAGATGGGATTCTTAACAATGCTTTATATATCCTTATGGCAATTTTTATTATTTATACAGCAAGTGTAAGACCTGCTTTCTTTACCTTAGGTTCTTTTGCGAACCTTATTACACAGGTAGCTGCATATTTACCTATGGCTTTAGGTATTGCAGGTTGTATCGTATTGACAGGTACAGACCTTTCCGCAGGTCGTGTTTCCGGTTTAACAGCAGCTGTTGCTGCAGTAATGTTACAGAAATCTGATTTTGCGAACAAAATGTTCCAGAATATTCCTGAAGTAACATTAGGATGGATTTTAGTAGTATTATTAGGTGTAGTTGCAATTGGTGCGATTGTTGGTTTAGTAAATGGTTTCTTTGTAGCTAAATTTAGTTTACATCCATTTATCGTAACATTATCTACACAGCTCATTACATATGGTGTTATTCTTTGGTTCTTTGGTTTAAACGGTAACAATGGTCAGCCTATTTCCGGTTTGAGCAAAGAATATAAAGATCTTGTAGGCGGAGAAATGTTCCGTTTAGGTAATGTAGCAATTCCTATGTATGTTTTATATGCAATTATTCTGGTTGCAGTTATGTGGTTTGTTTGGAACAAAACAGCATTTGGTAAAAACATGTTTGCAGTAGGTTCCAATGCTGAAGCTGCAAAAGTATCCGGTGTAAATGTATTCTGGACAACAGTATTGGTACATACATTAGCAGGTGCTATGTATGGTTATGCAGGATTTATTGAAGGTGTACGTAGTGGTTCTGTAGCAGCAGCTACAGGTCTTAATGCAGAATGTGATGCTATTGCAGCCTGCGTTATCGGTGGTGTATCCTTCGTAGGTGGTACAGGTTCTATTTCAGGTATCATCCTTGGTGTATTTATTTTACGTATTATTTTCGTAGCACTTACAATGTTAGGTGTGGATTCTTCTTCTCTTTATATTATTAAAGGTGCGATTATCCTTTGTGCATGTGCATTGGATATGCGTAAATATTTAGTAAAGAAATAAGAGTAAATAATGGAGAACAAAAAAGATATAGTAGAAGAAATATCAGAAAATGGTACAGGTGAAAAACAGAGAGAGTTTCGTGGTTTGTATAAACATGTAAAAATTTCTGTAAAGACACTGGATATTATTATTGTAACTTGTATTGTAGTAATCTTACTGGTTGTTGCTATTGATTTGAGAAATCCCGGATTTACAATTACATTCGATTCAAAAGGGGGAACGGATGTAGCTCCTCAGAATCAGATGTATGGTCAGTTGTTAGAAGTTCCGGAAGAACCAACCAGAGAAGGATATGAGTTTACAGGATGGTATGTAGACCCTGCATGTGATGATGAATGGGATCAGGATGAAGATATTATCGAAAATGATTTTACGTTATATGCGGGTTGGGAAAAGAAAGATTCACAATAGGTTATATTTTGATAAGAGCAGGATTAGTCCTGCTCTTATTTTATATTGAAAAGAAATAAAATGAAAATTTTTGCAAATTGTGATAAGATTAAAACAAAAACGTAAGGGAGAGATAATTATGGCTTTAGTAACAACCAAAGAATTATTATTAGATGCTCAGAAAAACGGATATGCAGTTGGTGCATTCAATGTAGAAAATATGGAAATGGTGCAGGCTGTCATTGCAGCAGCAGAAGAACTTCGCTCTCCTGTAATTATGCAGACAACTCCTTCTACCTTAAAGTATGCAGACCCTGATTATTTTTATGCAAATGTTGCAACTGCAGCAAAAAAAGCAAGTGTTCCTGTAGTTATGCATTTAGACCATGGCAGTAGTTTTGATTTGGCCATGAAAGCCTTTAGAGCAGGATATACTTCTGTTATGATTGACGGTAGCCATAGTGTTTTGGAAGAAAATATTGCTATCACAAAAGCGGTGGTTGATGCTTGTCATGCAGGAGGCGTTCCTGTAGAAGCAGAACTTGGTAAAGTAGGCGGTAAAGAAGATGATTTGGATGGCGGCAATGGTGGATTTACAGATCCGGAAGAAGCCGTAAGATTTGTAGAAGAAACAGGAGTAGATTCTCTTGCAGTAGCCATTGGAACAGCTCATGGAGTATATAAAGGAATTCCTAAGTTAGATGTAGAACGTTTAAGCCAGATTCGTGAAGTGGTTTCTATTCCGTTAGTACTTCATGGAACCAGTGGTATTCCGGATGAAGATGTAAAAGAATGTATCCGTCGTGGTATCTGTAAAGTAAACTATGCAACAGATCTTCGTATTGCATTTACAGAAGGTGTTAAGGAAGTACTGGAAGCTAAACCTGACACAATCGATCCTAAAAAATACAATGCGGCAGGAAGAGAAAAAGTAAAAGAATATGTCCTTGGAAGAATTAAAGTTGTAGGTAGTGAAGGCAGAGCATAGATATGGATATTCAAGGTATAATAACCTATATTATGGAAATCATGGGAACCATTGCGTTTGCAGCATCCGGTGCTATGGTTGGAATCAGAAAAAGAATGGATATTTTTGGAGTATGTGTTCTGGGTTTTGTAACGGCTTGCGGTGGAGGTATGGTAAGAGATGTAATCTTAGGAATTACACCTCCTAACGTTTTTCGTAATCCTGACTATGCCCTAGTGGCAGTTGTTACATCTATACTTGTATTTGCGGTGATATATGTAAAAAGAGATGTTATGGATGGCAGTTTTAAGGTGGTTTATGATAAAACCATGTTAATTATGGATACCATTGGACTGGCTATTTTTACGGTAGTAGGTGTGAACATTGGAATTCAACAGGGATATCTTGATAAAATATTTTTACTGACTTTTGCGGGAACCATTACGGGAGTTGGTGGTGGATTAATGCGTGATATGATGGCAGACCAGCCTCCATACATTTTTGTAAAGCATATTTATGCCAGTGCATCTGTTGTGGGTTCTTTGGTTTGTGTTTATATGTATCGCGCTTTTGGAGCTGTAGTATCTATGGTGGTGTCATCTGCGGTAATTTTATTAATCCGGTATTTGGCGGCACATTATCATTGGAATTTACCACATGTAGAGTTTAAAGAAGAAAGATAGAAATCATGGCAATAGGTATTGGAGAGATTGATATTTTACAGGGGAAGAAAGGACATAAGTATGAAATACGATTTTACATCCGTAATTGACAGAAGAGGAAAGGATGCCATTGCAATTGATGGTGTAGGTGTTATGAAAGGCTTTGCTCCGGAAGGACCAAAGGAAGGATTTGATGTGATTCCTATGTGGATTGCAGATATGAATTTTCCTACTGTTCCCACGGTACAGGAAGCTGTTATAGAAAGAGCAAAACATCCTGCTTTTGGATATTTTTCTGCGTCTGACGAATATTATAATTCTATTATTGAATGGCAGAAAAACCGGAATGGAGTAACAGGACTTACGAAAGAACATATCGGATATGAAAATGGTGTTTTGGGTGGTGTTATTTCCACAGTAACATCTTTTGCAGCACCGGGAGATGCTATTCTTTTACATAGTCCTACCTATATCGGATTTACCAATTCTGTAGAAAATAATGGTTATAAAATTATTCATAGTCCTTTGAAAAAAGATGAAAAGGGTGTCTATAGAATGGATTATGAAGATATGGATGCCAAAATCAAGGAACATAATATTCATGTAGCCATTTTCTGTAATCCGCATAATCCTTTGGGACGTGTATGGGAAAGAGAAGAATTGGAAAAGGCAATGGAAGTTTACCGTAAAAATGACTGTATTGTCATTTCTGATGAAATTTGGTCAGATTTGATTTTGGAAGGAAATAAACATATTCCTTTACAGTCTATCAATGAAGATGCAAAAAACAGAGTGGCAGCTTTTTATGCACCAAGCAAGACCTTTAATCTTGCAGGATTGGTTGGCAGTTATCATATTATTTATAATAAGCATTTACGGGATCGTGTCCGGGCTAAATCCAGTAAGCCTCATTATAATGAAATGAATATTTTCTCCATGCATGCATTAATTGGTGCATATAAACCGGAAGGCTATGAATGGTTAGAAGAGCTTAGACAGGTTTTAACGGAAAATGTAACTTACGGATATAAATACATCAAAGAGCATTTTGAGGGCGTGGATGTAAGTATGCCGCAGGCAACTTATATGTTGTTCTTAGATTGTACCGAGTGGTGCGAGGCTCATGGAAAAACCATTCAGGAGCTGGAAAATATGTGTTGGGAAGTAGGCGTGGCTCTTCAGGATGGTGTTATGTTCAAACACCCATGCGCACTGAGAATTAATCTGGCACTTCCTTTGAGTCGTGTAAAAGAAGCATTTGAGCGATTGGATAAATATGTATTTAATGCATAGGTATGTGTGAATTTTTTAGTTAATGATTGTACTATTTTAATGTATTTTTAAAATATAGTTGATATTTGAAAAGAAAGAGTATACACTTATAGTAATTAAATAGGCAAAGCAGGGGAAACCCTGTGACGCAAAGCTATAGGGTCTTTAAAATGACAGCCAGTTGCAATTTATAAAAAGATAGGGGTATTGTAACTGTTTATAGGTACAATACCTTTTTTATGTGCCTTTTTAATTGATGACATGATGTAAATGTTCAAAATAGATTATAAAAGGAAAATGTATGGAAAAGATATTATATGCACAGTTAATGCTAATTAATATATTAGTATTAGTGGTTATTTGGCAAAGTGATGCTTACAGAAGCCGTGGACCATTGATGATAAGTCAAAAAGCTTTCCGGGCTTTAATAGCAGTGGACATTGCAGCAATGATTTGTGATGTGGTTCAGGTAATGTATGATGGCACCACATTTTCTTACAGTAATATTATTGGGAATGTCACTATATTTTTGTATTATGTGCTTCATTGTATGGTAGCATTTGTTTTTACATTGTATGTAGATTATGAATTATATCCTGATACAGAGCGTTTTAAAAGGAGATTCCGGTTTTATTGTATACCGGTAGTTATTAACATTGGTCTATCCATATCCAGTTTTTGGAACGGAATTTATTTTGTGATTAATGAAAATAACAGCTATGAACGAGGTTCTATTTTCTACGTTCCTCTTTTAATCTCGTTTGGTTATGTCATTTATATCTTGTTTATGCTTATAGAGTATAAACAGAAGAAAATGATGGTAGATGATAATATGCAGAAAGAGCTGTATACAAGATTGTTTTTATTCCCGATTATTTCTTGCCTGGGTGCGGTATTACAGATGGTGATGCCGGGTACGGTTTGGATATTTCCAACTACAACACTTGCTATTTTGATTAATTACACTACAGTACAAAATGGTTACATGGCAAGGGACCATCTAACCGGTTTATATAACCGTGGCCAGCTGGAAACTTTCATGAATTATCAGTTAAAGAACATAAAGAAAGGAAATTATTTCTTTTTGATTCTTATTGATATGGATAAGTTTAAGGATATAAATGATAATTTTGGTCATGTGGTAGGGGACGATGCCCTTATTAATACAGCGAAGTTACTTCGTAGAAACTGTAAACGTAAATCAGACTATGTTGCCAGATTGGGTGGTGATGAGTTTGTAATTATCGGTCAGTGTGAAGACATTGTGACGGTAGATTTAATTGTAGAACGCATGCACCGAGTAGTTGACCAATTTAATAAAGAAAATAAAAAGCCTTATAAAATACAGCTTAGTGCAGGATATACTATATATGATGGTAATGGGCATGCAACGTTAGATACGTTGATTAGTGATGCGGATCATAAAATGTATGAAATTAAAAATGCTAAAAAAATAAGAGAAAAAATACGTTTTAAAGCTTGACAATATTAATAATATGCTGTAAAATCACATTTGTTGTTGATTTTACAGCATACGGTTAGCCCAGATAGCTCAGTTGGTAGAGCAGAGGACTGAAAATCCTCGTGTCGCTGGTTCGATTCCGGCTCTGGGCACTACCCGAAAGGGTTTTATATATATGCGGGTGTAGTTCAATGGTAGAACACTAGCCTTCCAAGCTAGATACGTGGGTTCGATTCCCATCACCCGCTTTCGTAAAGAATTTAAAAAGACTATTGACAAAAGATTTTGTATTTGGTATAGTAAATGAGTTCGATGCGAACAAAATAAATATGCACGAGTGGCTCAGTGGTGGAGCATCGCCTTGCCAAGGCGAGGGCCGCGGGTTCGAATCCCGTCTCGTGCTTCTTTTATTTTAACGGAAACCGTGAATTTATCAGGGTTTCCGCTTTTTTATGTCTACAAAAACTT
>JAFXGP010000022.1 GCA_017521195.1 Lachnospiraceae bacterium | reverse complement strand
GCGAACTTAAAATGAGCGAACCGGATGCTCATCGCTATGTAGAAAAACAGGCAATGGACCGCTGTGTTTCCAGAAGATGCATCGCGGAAGAAATTATCAAGACTTACACTTAATCCCCTACATAAGCAGGGTGGTAATGATTTCCTCATTACTGCCCTGCTATTTTGGTTCTATATATCGTTTTTTCTCTGTCCTAATCCTTAAAATGCAAAAGTTCTCTGCATAGGTCATGGTGAACCATACCATAGTCCACTTGACCCACGCAGTATCCCCTTTGTGCTTGCCTTATGATTTCAAACAGCAGACTGCTTCTACCACCATTATCACGCCAGCGCTGTTTCTTGCGTATAAATCCATTCTCCTCCAAATCGCTAATCGCACGTTTTACGGTGCTGACAGACAGATGCAATTCCTTTGCAATGGTACCGATTGCTTCATCCGCAGACAAAAGAAATACAACGGCAGCATAGCTTGGTGTGTGCTGTAATGTTTTTGATCTCTTTCCCATAAGCAGGGAATAAAAATCATTTCTGTGTTTCATGCTTCGAAAAATCAGTTCCTTATCCACTTCTGTGAAGATTTCCTCCACTCTTTTCTTCAGATGTTCCAACTGCATCCGACTGATAACACAATCCACGATTTCGGAATAGTTGCCCCGGCTTTTCCAGTCCATCTCCTCAATGATACAGATACCATATCCTCTCGGTCTGTACCCCGGCGGCTGTTGCATCTGCCTTTCCAGTATCCGAAGTCCCGGACTTAAACAAAATAATTTTGACATTTCTACCTCCACAAACAAAAATAAGGCGGCACCTATTCCATTTCTAAAATAAGTACCTCCTTGCGTTCCTACCCATATTCATTTTTAACTTTGCTTACCACTCCCTCCTTCGTTTTTTCTCCAAATCACTCCCAAAACCACTTTTTTACCCCTGTGCATCTTTAAAAATGGGCATAAAAATTGGGCAAAAACTAGCCATTTTTCAGCCTAATTTCTGCCCTCAAACCACAACATCTTGTGGTCAAACCCTACTTTTTCTGCTCTTTTCCACAATACTGCATCATTATTACACACTCAACATGATTTGTATGCGGAAACATGTCGCATCCCCTCATCCTCTTCACCTTATATCCATTTTTAGTCAAATACTTCAAATCCCTTACCAAAGTTTCCGGATTACAGGAGACATATACAATACGGTTTGGACTGCATTTTACCACAGAACTTAAGAAAGCTTCGTCACTTCCTGCACGTGGCGGATCCATAAAGACTACATCAATCTTCTCATTCTGCTCTGCCAGCTGCACCATAAATTCCCCTGCATCTTTATTGTATAATTCAATATTCTCAATCTTATTAATTTTAGCATTGGTTCTGGCATCTTTTACAGCATCAGAATTTAATTCTACACCAATCACACGTTTTGCCCTATCAGATGCAATCATACCAATAGTTCCGATACCACAGTAAGCATCCAGAACGGTTTCTTTTCCGGTAAGCCCTGCATATTCAATGGCTGTACCATAAAGTTTCTCTGTCTGTACCGGATTTACCTGATAGAATGATTTTGGAGAAATTTTGAAAGTCTTGCCACAAAGAACATCTTCTATATATCCTTTTCCGTAGATTACCTGTTCCTTATCACCCAAAACCATACTTGTGTTACGATTATTAACATTTACAACAATGGTTGTAATCTCGGGATGTTCTTTTAACAATGCTTTTACAAAATTGTTCTTAGACGGAAGAATCGGTGAACCTAATACCAATACCACCATAATCTGTCCTGTCTGAAAACCCGTACGTATCAAAACATGACGAAGCAGGCCATATCCGGTATCTTCATCATATGTTTTGATTTTAAAGGAACGGATCATATTTTTAATAGTTCTGATGATTGCCGTAGCTTTTTGATTTTCCAAAAAACAGCTTTCCACATCCACTACTCTATGCGTCTTTTCTTCATAAACGCCTGCTATAGGACGGTGCTTTTGGTCAAGGCCAAATACAGCATGAACCTTATTTCTGTAATGGTCCGGATTTTCCATTCCAATAATTGGTTCTATCTTACCAAATTCTCCTAATAATTCTTGAAGATTCTGCTGTTTTTTCTTAAGCTGTTTCCCATAAGGTACATCTACAAACTGACAACCTCCACATTTCTTACTGTACGAGCAACGGGACTTCGGCTTCTTTTCCACTTCTTTTACTTTAAAATCATCCCTATAGTCAGATAATCTGCCACTCTGTTTTTTCGATTTATTATCTTTCTTAATCTGATTATCTTTGGTGAATTTATCCTTAGTATCTTTTTTTGATTTTCCTATAGTATTTTTTTTATCAGTTTTCTCCCTTTTGGAATCTTCCATATATTCCTTTTTCATATCCTGTTCCATCATTTTAAAAACAGTGCTTCTTAAATCTTTTGCCATATTTCCCTCTTTTTCAAACAATTCCTATCTTTATTACTCTTTATATCTTTCTCAGAATGTCCAACGTATGAGCTCCTGCTCCAATCAAATCCTGTCTCTCACAGGTTGCCATCTGATACTGTACAAAATATTCAAATTCATCTTCCGTCAACTGATTCAAAAACGGTCTTATATAATTAGCCGGTCCATCGGGAGAAATAATCTTAATTCTCTCTAAACCGGATTCTTTCACAAGTTCATTGATATCTTCAATTCTCATATAATCATATAAATTTTCTTTGTGGGAAATTGTATGAAAATCTTTTGTCAATCTATTCTCTTCCATGCACTCTCCGATATGTTTCTCCTTAAAGGCATAAGTCAACACACCATACTCATTCATACAATAAGCCACCAAAATCACGCCGTCGGGTTTGGTTACACGTCCGGCTTCTGATAAAGCCTTTTGCTTATCTTCCTGCCCAAACAAATGATACATGGGACCAAACAAAAGTGTAACATCATAAGTATTATCTTTCAATTTCTTCAAATTCAATGCATTTCCCTGCATGGCTTTTACATTGCTACCTTTGGATTTTAAGATTCCCAGATTATATTTTACCAATTCAACTGCAGTAACATCATAACCTTCGTTAGCAAGAGCAACACTGTACTTTCCGGTTCCCGCACCAATATCAAGAATCTTCACTTCTGACTTTAATTTATCATCCGGAATATATTCATGAATATATTTCATAGATACGCGATATTCTACCTGCCCATGACGGGAGTCCAATCGTTTTTCCTCGTTAAATTTATTATAATATTGTACCAAATCATCCATTATTTTGCCCACTTTTTGAAATATAAATATTTCCATTCAACAAATCCTCCCGTCACCGGGAGGATTCACAATATGTATTCTTCTGTCAAATAATTTTAATTATATAATTCCAAATATTCTTCTAAACAAATCCCTTGTTCCATAATATAAGTTGCTGCTTCCACACCTACATATCTGTAATGCCAGGATTCATAATCAATTTTTGTAATATCCTCTTTCCCTTTTGGATAGCGCAGTATAAATCCATACTCTGCACAATGCTTATGAAGCCATTGTGTTTCAGGAGTATTATGCTGCCCTGCATCCAACATCTGATATCCTAAAGAGACAATATCGAAAGCTAAACCTGTGGAATGTTCACTGTGTCCCGGAGGCATAGTCTCCCGTTCCACAACCGCATATGCTTCTTCATAAGTATATCCCTGTTCCATCAATACATCCACATCTTCTTGGAATAGACGTTCCTGCACAGCAACATCTCTGTAAGAAGAACAGATTTCAAAGGCTAAACCTTCTGCACGACCCGCCGCTAACATATCATTCAACGGTCCATAAGCCTCTTTAGCAGCACGGTTCACCTTATCATACATTGTTTTTAATTCCACTTCGTAATCGTCCGGTAATTTATGCTCCTTATTTACCAGAATTAGCGGATCGATTACATAAGGTTCCTTTACTGCCTCTTCCTCCGCTTCTTCCAGTTCTGCTTCATCCATCACCAGCATATCCGTTTCTGTCATGGTTGACTCCATATTCTCCTGTGCATATCTTTTTCCGATTTCTACTCCTTTGAAAAAGACAAATACAGAAACAGCACCCACAACAATTATATATAAAACTATCTTTATCCACAAATTTAATCTTTTATTTTGTTTCATCTGATTAGTCATTCTCTTTCTTCTGACCCATTTTTCCCATAATCATTACGAACACCATAATAACTATGATAGCTACAAAGATACCTAACATACCTTTCCACATAATATCTAATGCCTGAAATACTACCGGATTCATAAAAATTCTCCCTTCAACTTCTTATAAGAACTGAGATACTAAGTTAATAACAAGACCACCTGCAACTACAGATGCAATCTGACCGGATACGTTTGCACCGGCTGCATGCATAATAAGAATGTTAGATGGATCTTCTTCCAATGCTAATTTCTGAACTACACGGGAAGACATTGGAAATGCAGAAATACCTGCTCCCCCAATCATTGGATTGATTTTCTTCTTTAAAAATAAGTTCATAAATTTTGCAAGGCATACACCACCGATAGTATCCATTACGAAAGCAAATAAACCGATTACCATAATCATAAGTGTTTCAATTCTGACAAAATGTTCTGCTCTCATACTGAAAGAAATAGTGATACCTAATAATAATGTAACTAAATTTGCAAGCTGGTTCTGGGCTATTTCCGACATTGTCCCTAACACTCCACATTCACGAATTAAGTTACCAAACATTAAAAATCCTACTAATGCAACAGATTGTGGTGCTACCAAACCTACAATCATGGTTACTGCGATTGGGAATACAATTCTCATGGTTTTGGAAACAGATTCCGGTTTGTATTCCATATGTATACATCTTTCTTTTTTAGTAGTTACCAATTTAATAGCAAATGGCTGTACAATCGGAACCAATGCCATGTAAGAGTATGCTGCAACTGCAATAGCTCCCACATATTCAGATTTTAACACCTGAGATACTAAAATAGCTGTAGGACCGTCTGCTGCACCAATTACACCAATAGCTGCTGCATCTTTGATATCAAAACCTAAAAAAGCTGCTAAAAGAATGGCTGCAAAAATACCAAACTGTGCACCTGCTCCAAATAAAAACATCGATGGCATAGAAAGTAACGGGCCAAAATCAATCATAGCGCCGATACCGATAAATAATAGAATCGGCATTGCTTCAGATGCCTCAATACCTACTGCAAATAACCACTCAATAATACCATGAGCCTCAATACCACCAACTGTCTGATTCAAAACACCTGACAATGGTAAGTTAACAAGAATTGCACCAAACCCCATCGGTAACAATAATGATGGTTCATATTCCTTTTTAATTGCTAACCAGATTAAA
The DNA here is from genome assembly GCA_017521195.1 of Lachnospiraceae bacterium. GTDB lineage: Bacteria > Bacillota > Clostridia > Lachnospirales > Lachnospiraceae > SFDP01. The sequence continues at coordinate 4,801 of JAFXGP010000022.1, read as the reverse complement.
ACAATACCAATAGCAAACATTACTAATGATTTCCAGCCGCCTCCGCTAAAATCACACAAGGCACGGACACCTTCCAATAAATAATCCATAATCTTTTCTCCTCTTTTTCTTTCTATAAAGACACGTTTTATAATAGGTTTATTTCTCTTAAAAGTCAATCATGTAAACACAAAAAAGAGGTGAATTCTTTAGAATTTACAGTTTCCGTAATCTTACTGACAAGACTTGATGTTATTTGCTAAATCGTTTATACTTAATACATAATTGTATTTTGGGAGATTAAAATATGAAACGGAAATCTTTGATTCTATTGGTCATAAGTGTACTTATATCTATAAGTATTTTGGGATGTGGCTCAATTAAAATACAGACAGCCAAAGACACAAGAGGTACCAAAGTAAAAGTTGGATATATGCCTAACTATGGTAGTTTGTGGTCCATTTTAAATGCAATAGAATTAGGATATATGCGAGATGCCAATATACTCGTTGAATTAATCGAATTCGAAGATGGCCCATCCATTATAAATGCTTTGGAAAATGGTGATATTGATATAGGGTACATAGGACAAGGAGCCCATAAAGATTGTATCAATGGTTACACCAAAATTTTTGCATTATCCCATATTTCCAATGCCGATGCTATTATAGCCGCGCCCGGTATTAATTCCATGCAGGATTTAAGAGGGAAAATGGTTACTTATGTAGAAGGAACTTCCAGTGAAGTTATTCTGAATATGGCTCTCAAAAAGGAAAATATGAATATGTACGATATTATAGGTGTCAAAGCCCTTCCTGAAGATATCGTACTTTCTATAAAAGATTCCGGGGTCTCTGCTGCAGCAATTTGGTCTCCATACAGTTTGGAAATTTTAGACGAAATAGAGGGTTCTAAAAAATTAGCAGATAATTTTACTTTTTCTGATGAAACTATTGGATTAAGCAGTTGGGTTACATCTGAAAACTTTCTGGATTTGAACAGAGGATTATTAGTTCGTTTCACAAAAGCATTATTCAAAGCCATGGATTATTCGGCAAATGACCATTATGAAGAAACATCAACCTTAATTGCTAATCAAATAGCTTCTAACCAAGAAAATATCTTTAAACAGCGTGGAGATGCTAAATGGTTAACAGGACGTGAAATAGTATCCGGAATAGAAGATGGTACCATCCGCGATTATTATGAATTACAGAAAAAAGGATTTATGGAAACAGATATGATATATTCAGACAAAAATGTAGAAGATTATGTTATGTTTGATATCATGCTTGAAGCAGGAGACTATTAATAAGACTGAACAAACAAAAAACCTAGGAAACATTGATATTTCCTAGGTTTTCTTATAATCGGAATGACAAGACTTGAACTTGCGGCCTCTACTTCCCTAAAGTAGCGCTCTACCACCTGAGCCACATCCCGATGTTGTAAATCCAACACATGAATTATACTTTCCACTTTATGATTTGTCAAGACTTATAATTCTTCACTGTCCAGTACAATAGTAAACGGACCATCATTTAACAATTCCACTTTCATATCCGCTCCAAACTCGCCTCTTTCTACCACTTCCACCTGCTTTTTACATTCAGAAATAATATATTCATATAAAGCATTGGCCTTTTCCGGTTTAGCTGCCTCGATAAAACTTGGACGATTTCCTTTTTTGCAGTTAGCATATAATGTAAACTGACTTATTAATAAGAGTTCCCCACCAACACTGTGTAAATCCAGATTGGTTTTACCATTCTCATCTTCAAAGATACGAAGTCCTATCAGTTTTTTTACCATTTTATCTGCAATCACTTCATCATCTGATTCGCAAACACCTATCAAAACCATAACACCTTTGTTTATCTTACCAAGAACTTGTCCTTCCACAGTTACGGAAGCATGTTTTACTCTTTGAATTACAAACTTCATATTTATGCTCTCTTCCTAATATTAGTTTAACCCCTTTGCGGAGATAAACTATTCTTCTTCCAATGTTTCCACAATTATAACATCTTTAAAATCTGCAATACTCCATCATTAGCATTGGTATCTGCTATATATTTACAAACATCTTTAACTTCCTGACGGGCATTTCCGATAGCAACACTGTTAGGAACACAAGTAAGCATTCCCATATCGTTCATGTTATCACCAATAGCGATGACTTCCTCCGGTTTGAAATTAAACATTTCCATCACTTCTTTTAATGCAACACCTTTATTAATTTTTTTCTGCATCACATTAAACCAATATTGACCACCCGGAACTGCCTGAATCAATTCATGCTGATTCCATTTTTTAGCAAATTCCTCACCTACAGCAGCTTCCGCATCCACAGGGTCGTACATCCCCAAACTCATAATTCCGGCATCATCCGGTATACTGTCCGGCATTTCTTCCAATTCTGTCAGATTTAGGAAAAAATCTTCTCTGAGAATTCTGCAAAACTCCTGATTCTTCTTCCACGCAAAACTACCTTTAAGTTGGGAAATATATGTTACTTCCTTCACTTCGTCCGGTAAATCTCCTATCATTTCCTTAATTACTTCAACCGGAATCGTATGTGCTTTTATAGTTTTTCCCTGATAAGTTAATACAGCTCCATTGTCATTGATAAAAATAATGTCATCTATTACAGGTGTAAACAAAGGACTTGAAGCAGCATAAGAACGTCCGGAAACTACAGCAAACATAATTCCTTTTTCTTTTAATCTACGAATTTCATCATAATACTCAGGATTCAGTCCGGCTTTTCCTTCTTCCACTAAAGTACCGTCTACATCACTACATACCAGTTTAATCTTGCTTAACATTTCTCTATCCATTGTGTTCATAATTAACCTCTTATCCTTTTTACAATATAAGTATATATACTGTTTTCCACTTAAGTTTCTTTATTACATTAAATCATTCTATTATTGCCAATCAATCATAACAATTATATATGTTCTTTGTCAACTTTCCATCTGGTATGGTTTTTTCATTCAAAATTGGTACTTTCATTCATACCACTTTTGTATATACTAAGATTATAAACATTAAGGCCTTACATAAATAAAAAATAATTTTAGGAGGTTGATACCTATGAGAAATAAACAAGTACAAAAAATTGTGATGGTAGGACTGATTGCAGCCCTTTCTTACGTAGTCTTTACTTTCTTACAAATAAAAATCACATTACCGGGGGGTGATGCAACATCTATCCATCTTGGAAATGCCGTTTGCGTAATCGGAGCTCTTCTTCTTGGTAGATTCTATGGTGGTCTTGGGGGGGCAATAGGTATGACTATCGGTGATTTGCTGGATCCCATTTATATTGTCTATGCTCCGAAAACTTTTATTTTAAAATTATGTATCGGATTAATTACAGGTTTTGTAGCCCATAACCTCTGCCACATCAATACGGAAACAGACCAAAAGAAAGTATTACGCAAGGTTTTAGCAGCTTCTGTTTGCGGTCTTTTGTTTAACGTAATTTTTGATCCGTTAGTAGGTTATTTTTACAAATTATTAATTCTTGGCAAACCGGCCGCTGAATTAACTCTGGCATGGAATGTGGCTTCCACCACAATCAATGCAGTTACATCTACTATTGTATCTGTTACTCTGTACATGGCTTTACGCCCGGCTCTTCGGAAATCAGGTTTGCTAGATGATTTTTCATAAGCTTTACGAAAAAAGGGGCTGTTGCAACACAATGTCATTAAGTTAAGAATTTAGAAAAAGAATTCCCGTCCACTAACAAAAATGGACGGGAGCTTTTTGTGTTACGTTAGTATAAATTTAGAATTATAAAACTAATATACAACATATTTTAAGAGATACTATTTTAGTTTTCCTATTTTTCTATATAAATAGATTAAGAAAATTAGCAGCATAATTATGCCAAAGCAACATAACAGTATTGGTCTACTTGATAATGAAAAACGACCATATGAATGAAATACTAATCCCATAATCAAACTAAACACTCCAATAATTCCTATCACACTATACAACACTACATTCTTAAATAACTCATTTATTTGTTGTTGAGCCATATCTAACGTTAAGTTTACAGCATTAGTTGAAATATTAGATTGAATTTTATCATCCGACATTTTTTCGCATTGCATCAATTCCAAAAGATTTACATTCAAAGCTATTGCAAGTGGTTCGAGCGTGCTGATGTCTGGAAAACCTAATCCTCTTTCCCAGCGACTAACTGCTTTATCTGAGACTTGCAATTTTTTTGCCAAATCCACTTGAGTCATTCCATTATCCTTTCGCAATTCAGAAATAAATTTTCCCATTTGTTTTGCATCCATATTTATATCCTCCTATCATAGTTTGGTAAGAAAAATATACAATAATATGATTTATGTTTCACCCGATGCTTAATTTATATTTCTTTTATTACCTCTACGATTCCTTTAGTTCTAACAAAATCAAGTTTTTTAAACCATTCGTCATATTGGAATTGGTATTATACTGGTTTAATCAAACCGTTTGTCCAGAATGTCTCAAAGGTTTCAGTTGAACCGCCGTGCTCGACAATTTTACCGTCAACAACTCTGTCAATGTCAACTCCCGTAATTTCTAAAACCTTATTGGTTGGTGTTATCCCCAGAAAATCACCTTTGTGGGTTCCACGCATGATAAACTCTGAAATTACATAGTCACCATCGGTATATTGGCGGATAATTTTCGTTGTATAATCGGGATAGGTTTGTTTGACGGCGAGAAGATGCTGTTTCATTCCTGCTGTTCCAACAAAATATACTTTTTCTCCAACTCTTTGCACACAGTCCTCTGAGATGTATTTATG
>JAFXGP010000021.1 GCA_017521195.1 Lachnospiraceae bacterium | reverse complement strand
TTTTAAGCTGATACACTAAGCTATCGGTTTATTTGCTGTGCTAATTTTTATAAAAATACAAAAAACGAGATTAGCAAATCCCAAAATCTGCTAACCTCGTTAAGGAATGTTTTAATCAGTACCCTTATCTAAATGACATTACTGCCGCAACAGCCCCTTTTCCTATGACAATTCAAACTTACCGGTATATAATTGATAATATTTACCCTTCTGTTTTAACAATTCTTCATGATTACCACGTTCAATAATTCTACCCTGTTCCAAAACCATAATACAGTTAGAATTCTTAATCGTAGAAAGTCTGTGGGCAATAACAAATACTGTTCTGCCTGCCATCAGTTTATCCATACCATTCTGAACAATCTGTTCCGTTCTGGTATCGATACTGGAAGTTGCTTCATCCAGTACTAATACCGGCGGATCAGCAATCGCTGCTCTGGCAATAGCAAGAAGCTGTCTTTCCCCTTGGGATAAGGTTCCGCCATCTCCGGTAATTACGGTATCGTAACCTTCCGGAAGCTTAGTAATAAAATGATGTGCATTGGCAAGTTTTGCCGCTGCCACAACATCTTCATCAGAAGCTGTTAAACGGCCATAACGGATATTGTCCTTAATGGTTCCGGTAAATAAATGTGTATCCTGTAATACTACACCAAAAGCACGTCTTAACTCACGTTTTTTAATCTTATTAATGTTAATTCCGTCAATTCGAATCTTACCATCCTGAATGTCATAAAAGCGATTTAATAAGTTCGTAATCGTAGTTTTTCCGGCCCCGGTAGAACCAACAAAGGCAATTTTCTGTCCTGCTTCTGCTACCATAGTTACATCATGGAGTACAATCTTTTCATCAGTATAACCAAAATCTACTTCGTTTAATGTAACATGACCTTTTAACTGAGTATAAGTCAAAGTACCGTCTTTATGTGGATGTTTCCATGCCCAGGTTCCGGTTCTTTCTTCACATGGTTCTACACTGCCGTCTTCTTTTACATGACAACGTACAATTTCTACATATCCATTATCTTCTTCTGATGCTACATCCATCAATTCAAAAATACGCTCTGCACCGGCGAGAGCCATAACGACAGAGTTAAACTGCTGTGCAACTTGAGATATCGGATGATTAAAACTTTTTGCCAACTGTAAGAAAGAAGCCAATGCTCCTAAGGTCAAGCCTCCCCATCCATTAATTGCAAAAAGAGAACCGACCGCTAATAATACTACATAATTGATATTTCCGATATTAGCATTAACCGGCATTAAAATATTGGCAAAAGTATTGGCATTTTTTGCAGTTTCGAACAAATGATCATTTAACTGATTGAATTCTTCTACAGTTTTATCTTCATGACAGAATACCTTAATTACCTTCTGTCCATCCATCATTTCTTCAATATAACCATTTGTCTTACCTAAGGATTGCTGCTGTTCCATAAAATATTTGGCAGAATTACCCCCAATTTTTCCTGAAACTGCTAACATTACCACTACACCTAATAGTACAACAATGGTTAATGGTATACTTAACACAAGCATGGAAACCAAAGTACTTGTTAAAGTAATAGCAGAAGAAAAAAGGTTAGGAATACTCTGACTTACCATCTGACGAAGAGTATCTGTATCATTAGTATAGTGACTCATAATATCCCCATGCTGATGGGTGTCAAAAAATTTAATCGGCATGGTTTCCATATGTGCAAACATTTCATCTCGCACATCTTTTAAAACGTTCTGTGACACATACATCATGATTAAATTATAAGTATAGTTACATACGATACCTATACCATAAATACCTGCCATAAACATCAATGCTCTAATCAAAGGTTCGAAAGACTGTATACGACCATCTACCATAGGTAAAATATAGTCATCTATCAAAGCCTTCATAAATAAAGTTCCGATAACAGAAATTAACGAACTGATGGCAATACATACCATTACGATCATATATCTGTATTTATACCGCTTCATGATAAAGGCAAGAAGTCTTTTCATGGTTTTCATAGGGTCTTTACTTTTTGGACCGCCCTTTATTCCTCTCGGTCCTTTTGGTCCTGGTCCCATTGGTGGCATTACTCATCCGCTCCTTTCTTCTGTAATTCATAAATATCTCGGTAAATTTCATTATTTTTCAACAATTCTTCATGAGTACCGTATCCGTTTACTTCACCTTCATTTAATACTAAAATATGATCTGCATCTTCTACGGAAGAAATACGTTGTGCAATAATCAGCTTGGTTGTGTTTGGAATTTCCTCGCGGAATGCTTTTCTGATTTTTGCATCGGTAGCAGTATCTACTGCACTTGTGGAATCATCCAAAATAAGAATCTTTGGTTTTTTAAGCAATGCTCTTGCAATACAAAGTCTCTGCTTCTGTCCACCGGAAACGTTGGTTCCGCCTCGCTCAATCTTAGTATCATAGCCATCCGGAAATCTTTCAATAAATTCTGATGCCTGAGCTAATTCACAAGCATGCTTTGCTTCTTCCAAAGTAGCATTTTCATTTCCCCAACGTAAGTTATCTAAAATAGTTCCCGAGAACAATACATTTTTTTGAAGAACCATAGAAACTTCATTACGCAAAACTTCCATATCATAATCACGTACATCAATTCCGCCAACTTTTACACAACCATCAGATACATCATATAATCTTGGAATTAACTGCACAAAAGTAGACTTAGAACTTCCCGTTGCTCCGATAATACCGACTGTCTCACCTGATTTAATATGGATATCGATATGTTCCAATACATTTTTATCTTCACCGCCACTATAACGGAAGGATACATTTTCAAAATCAATAGAACCATCTTTTACTTCCATAATCGGATTTTCCGGATTCTTAATAGTACTGTCTTCTTCTAAAACTTCCAGGATACGGTCTGCAGAAGTCTTAGATATGGTGAGCATTACAAAAATCATGGAAATCATCATAAGACTCATCAATACCTGCATAGTATAAGTAAATAAACTCATAAGAGTTCCTGTAGTCATACTTCCTGCTACAATGTGTTTTGCTCCCAACCAGGAAATCGTTAAAATACAGCCATACATGGTAAGCTGCATTACCGGTGAGTTCATAATAATCAGCTTTTCTGCTGCAATGGCTAAATCTCTAACTTTTTTTGACTGTAACAAAAATTTATCTGTTTCATGTTTTTCTCTAACATATGCCTTTACAACTCGGATACCGGCTAAATTTTCCTGTACAGTACCATTCATTTTATCAACTTCTTTAAACATCTTATGGAATTTAGAAAATGAATTTACGACAATATATCCCAAGACTCCACCTAAGAAAATTAAGGCAACTAAGAAAATCCAAGATACTCGTGGTGCAAGCTTCAAACACATAAACAAAGAAAAAATCAACATAAATGGTGCACGTACGCAAATACGTATAATCATCTGAAATGCCATCTGTACGTTTGTAATATCTGTTGTTAATCTGGTAACCAAACCGGCTGTTGAGAATTTATCAATATTAGCAAACGAAAATCCTTGTATTCTTTCGAACATAGCCTTTCTTAAATTTCTGGAAAAACCTGTGGATGCAATCGCTGCATATTTTCCACATAAAGCTCCTCCTGACAATGATATGAATGCTACCACTAACATCAAAAATCCCATTTTCAATACATAATTCATATCACCCACATTTACACCATTGTCAATAACTAATGCCATAAGCATTGGTAAAATAACTTCCATAATTACTTCCACTGCTATACATAAGGGTGAAAGAATAGTTTCCTTCTTAAATTCTCCTATGTAAGATGCTAATTTTTTAAGCATTTTCTTTATTTCCCTCCTTTTTTTTATCACGATACAACTGAATTGTTCTTTTATCTATCCGACTCATATATTCCAAAAACTGCTCAAACTCCTCATCATTAAACATAGAACGAACTTCTTGCTCCATTTCCCCTAATATATGATATGTAGAGCTTTGCATCTTGATTGCCTTATCTGTTAAAACCAATTTCTTTAATCTGGCATCCTCCGGAATACTCTCTCTGACAATTAATCCGTTTTTTTCCAATGTCTGTAATACACTGGTAACCGAAGATCTCTTAATACGAAAAACTTCTTCTATATCCCGTTGAAAAACATCTCTATTCTCATCCTGAGCCTGCCTCAAATGTCCCAGAATTCTGGTCTGAATACTAGTTAACCCATTTTCTGACATTGCTAAGTCAAAAAAATATCGTATATTCTTACTGACATCTAAAATACACTTTAGCGGTGCCCCGCCATGTTCTGATTTCCAACTTCCCCGTAAATTATAATGTTCTTTCATTGCTCCTCTCTTCCCACTTTAAATATTGTTAGATTTCTAATTGTTAGGTTTCTAACATTCTTTTTTTAGTATATTTTACTTCTTTCCGAATGTCAATTTTAGAAGTCATATTTAAGAAAATATTTATATTTATTCTAAAATAACTATTCAGAATTAAACTTAATATCAGAATTATAAATAAAAATGCGAAAAGATTGTTCATATGATACAATATGTATATTAAAAACTTTTCAGGGGGATCATATATGAACTTTATATACATAGGATTAATTATTTTACTTTATAGTTTTCAAACTTTATTTTGTAAATTATTTTCAGACCGTTATCCCGGAAAAAAAGAATTAGTTTCTCCTGTGTTTTGCGTTATACAGGCTGTTTTTATTACTTTAGCGACCTATGCATTTAACGGATTTCAATTTCATGTTTCACCTTTAACACTACTGTTTGGAATCCTAAACGGACTGATACTCTTTGGATATAATACTTCCTTAATCAAAGCCGGTACCCTAGGTTCTTATGCCTTTTTAAACGTCTGCCTCTTATACGGTGCCATCCTTGTTCCCAGCACTTACGGAATTATTTTTCTTCAGGAAGGCATCACCCCATTGAAAATTTTAGGTATCTTTATGATGCTCATTGCTTGCGCATTTATGAACATAGAAGAAATAAAATTAAAGGACAGTTCTATAAAATATTATATCTTTTGCATTTTACTCTTCTTATTTAATGGTGCTTATTGCACAATAATAAAAATGCAGACAATATATTTTAATGAAGAAAAACAAAGTATGATTATGATTACTTTTTCTCTTATGGGTATTATTGCTCTTATCAATTTAATTACAAAAGAAAAAGGAAGCACCTTACAAGCATTTAAGCTTAATAAAAAGTGTTTTCCTTCTTTAACACTATGTTTAATCTCTGCAACATTAGCAATTAATTTACTTATGTATATTTTGCCATTAATAGATACTGCTGTTCTTTATACAGTACAAAACGGTGGTGTCCTGATTCTTTCTGCTCTCTATTCCGTTTTCCTGTTTAAAGAAAAAATATCCCTCCAAAAAATCTTTGGAATTATTGTTGCTGTTATAAGTATAACAATATTAAGTATTTAATATATTTTATCCTATTTATCTAATGATAGAAAAAAAATATACAAAATGCTTTTAAATTCTATTACTAAAACGTATCCCTAAAAAGAAAAACACACCGAAAGAAACTCCTGAATTTCTTTAACCACACTGCTTACTTCCTTTATTCCCACACGAAAATGTGAAATATCTATTTGGCAGTGTGTAAACAAAGTGTAAAAAAGGGAGCCGAAGCTCCCTTGAGTTTAAAATTCTCCACTTATTGGCAGGAGCTCTCCCGAAGATAGTTTCCTATCTATTATTACATAAACCAAAAAATTAAAGGTGGGTGTGCCCCTTCCCACATTTCTTTTGACCCAAAGGGTGCGTAGCAGCACAATCTCTACTTCAGTAATTTTTTGGCTACTGCTATATTATTTTACCATACTTTACACAAATTATCCATTTTTGTAAAGTATCTCATTTTTCTCCATCATCCTTTTTAGATTTCTATCCCGCAAACGATAAGAAGTCATAACTGAATTTTTCAATCCCTTTTTATCTGTACTCAGTGCAACTCTTACTACTACATTGATATTCGTATCTATAAGTCTTTTTATCATAAAAATTGTTCCATCGCACTTGCCATCTTTAATTATATAATCCGGATTAGTTACTGCAAAAACACCATATTCTAAAAATAATTTATAATCCTGCAAATGTCTTTCTATTATATGTCTTATTCGTTCGTCCGTAACAATAACTTCATCCGTTTGTATTTCTCCAAAAGTTTGTATTAATGAATTGATATCTATTTTTCCCAGTAACCTCGTTTTATCCTCCACTTGCATATATCCTTTGTAACACAATTTTGTTTTCTAATTTATTATATCACGTTATTTGCAACAAAACCATAATTCTGGATATTTTTATACTTTTTTTAGATTTTTATATTAATTTATGTACTGACAAAATACTATAATTTTTTAATCATCCGCCAATAACGAATTAAATACAAATATAAAAATCCCTGTAAAGCGAAGAAAAAGGCATGATTCAAGGAATCATACCCCAACTATTGACATAGAACTCAAAAAAAAAGAAATGCTGATTTTTCAACATTTCCTCTCTAAAAATTTACTGCCGCAAACCGGAATCGAACCGGTACGGGAGTATAAGTCCCGCAGGATTTTAAGTCCTGTGCGTCTGCCAGTTCCGCCACTGCGGCATAACCAAGTAATCTTGGTAGTGGGACCAACAGGGCTCGAACCTGTGACCCCCTGCTTGTAAGGCAGGTGCTCTCCCAGCTGAGCTATGATCCCATAGGCATTTACCTAAATTCATAAGACTCAAGGTCTTAAACGACCCAGAAGGGACTCGAACCCTCGACCTCCGCCGTGACAGGGCGGCGCTCTAACCAACTGAGCCACTGGGCCTTATGAAAATTCTTTT
>JAFXGP010000020.1 GCA_017521195.1 Lachnospiraceae bacterium | reverse complement strand
GATGATTACATAACCAAACCTTTTCGTCCTATGGAAGTAACGGCAAGAGTAAGGTCTCATTTAAGAAGATTTTTACATTTGGGGGCAGGAGAAATAAAGGAAGATGTACTTCGTATTCGGGGATTGGAATTGAATGACAAGGAAAAGCAGGTGTTAAAGGATGGAGATATGATTTCCCTAACACCTACGGAGTATGAAATATTAAAACTTTTGATGGAGCATCCGGGAGAAGTTTTTTCACCCAAAGAAATCTATCGACGTGTATGGAAAGATAATCCATTGGGGACAGAAAATATTGTTGCAGTACATGTACGTCATATTCGGGAAAAGATAGAAATTGATGCAGCAAATCCCAGATACCTAAAAGTAATTTGGGGGCAGGGATATAAGATGGAGAAATAAAGATTAAGATGAGAAAAAGGGAAGAAGGAGCAGGGTGATTATGAAAAAATTATTGCACAGTGTGGCTGCAAAAATAACCGGTTATATTTTGTTAGTAATAACCGGAATTTTAAGTGTAGTATCAGGATTGGGAATTTATAGTGCCTTGGCACTGAGATTTTATAGTACGAAATATTATCCGCAGAATAGCATGGAAACATTTGATACAGAAATGGAGTTTTTTTATGAAAATCTAAGAATTATGATTTTTAATTTCCGGTATGAATTAATCGTAATTTGTGTATTGGCAGTCATTGTTTTGGTGAGCTGTTTTAGTTTTCTGATTTGTGCGGCGGGGCATCGGAAAAGTTCGGAAGAATTATATGCAGGAACTTTGACGAAGATTCCGTTAGATATCTTCTTTATTCTTTGGTTTATGGCGGGAAGCATCAGCATTGCTATGGCGGATGCCTTTATGAGTATAGGCGAGGTAATTTATTTATTAGTTGTTTCTCTGCCGGTATGTCTGGTTTTATTAACCTCTTTTCTGGCAGACTTCAAAGTACGAGTGAAAAGAGGGAAATGGTGGCAGAATAGTGTAGTGTATTTTGTATTGCATTTTCTGTATAAGATGGGAAAAAAGTTCTGGAATTTTAATAAGGAGGTATTTTTATCTCTACCCTTGATTTGGAAGTCTGCAATCGTAGTGTTGGGAATCTGGTGCGTAGAATTGTTTCTATATCTTATTTTTATGTACGAGCAGGAGATATATCTTATTTTCTGGTTTTTGGGAAAAATAATTCTTTTGCCAATGATTCTATATTGTGCCCTAATGCTTAGAAAATTGCAGCATTCCGGGGAAGAACTGGCAGCGGGAAATCTGGGATTTCAGACGGATATATCTAAAATGTTTTGGGATTTTGCAAGGCATGGCGAAAATCTGAATAACATTGCTCTGGGAATGTCCAAAGCGGTGGAAGAAAGATTAAAAAGTGAACGATTAAAAACAGAACTGATTACCAATGTATCTCATGATATAAAAACACCCTTAACTTCTATTATTAATTATTCGGATTTGATTTCAAGAGAAGACTGTGGAAATGAGAAAATAAAAGAATATTCCGCAGCTCTTTATCGTCAGTCAGAACGATTAAAAAAGCTGATTAATGATTTAATGGACGCATCCAAAGTAAGTACCGGAAATGTGGAGGTACTGTTGGCTCCATGTGAAGCAGATATTTTTCTTACCCAGGCAGTGGGAGAGTATGAGGAAAAATTAAAGGCTCATGAATTGGAACTGATAACCAAAATTCCAAAAGAAACCATAAAAATTATGGCAGACGGACGGCACATGCAGAGAGTTTTTGATAATCTGATGAATAACGTCTGTAAATATGCCCAAGGAGGCACCAGGGTATATTTGACTTTGGAAAAAAAGGAAGAAAGGGCAGTATTTTCTTTAAAAAATATTTCTCACTATCCTTTGGATATTTCTTCGGAAGAATTAATGGAGAGATTTGTCAGAGGAGATAAATCCCGTCATACGGAAGGAAGTGGTCTGGGACTATCCATTGCCAAGAGTTTGACACAGCTGCAAAACGGAGAGTTTGATTTGACTGTAGATGGAGATTTTTTTAAGGTAGTATTGAGTTTTCCGGTAGTTTAGAAGGTGTGTAATTATTATATTTCCCAAATTCTTACAGATTTACAGATAAAGAATATTGAGGTAAAATAAAAAAAGCTTAAAAAAAGGAGTACATTATGGGTAATATTTATACATCTGTAGAACAGTTAATCGGGAAAACACCATTGGTGGAGCTTAAAAATATTGAAAAGAAATATGATTTAAAGGCAAAATTATTTGGGAAAGTGGAATTTTTTAATCCGGGAGGTTCTGTCAAAGACCGCGTGGCAAAAGCAATGTTAGATGATGCCGAGGAAAGAGGAATCTTAACCAAAGAGTCTGTTATCATTGAACCGACCTCAGGAAATACAGGGATTGGTCTGGCGCTGATGTCTGTGGCAAGAGGATATCGTTGTATTATTGTTATGCCGGATACCATGTCCATGGAACGAAGAATGTTAATGAAAGCTTATGGAGCAGAGCTGGTATTGACAGAAGGAGCAAAAGGAATGGCAGGAGCTATTGCCAAGGCAGAAGAATTGGCAAAAGAAATTCCCCATAGTTTTATTCCGGGACAGTTTGAGAATCCGGCCAATGCTAAGGCTCACTTTATGACTACAGGACCGGAAATTTATGAAGATTTGGATGGCAATGTAGATATTTTTGTAGCAGGTGTGGGAACCGGTGGAACCTTGACCGGAACAGGAAGATATTTAAAGGAACAGAAGGCAGATATCAAAGTAGTAGCAGTGGAACCAAAGGATTCTGCAGTATTATCGGGGAAACCGGCAGGACCTCACGGATTGCAGGGAATTGGTGCAGGATTTATACCGGGAGTTTTGGATACATCCATTTACGATGAAATTGTGTGTGTAAGTAATGAAGAAGCTTATGCTTACGGGAAAATGATGGGACGTACGGAAGGTATTTTGGTAGGTATTTCTGCGGGTGCAGCACTTTTTGCAGCCATCGAACTGGCGCAAAAAGAAGAGAATGCAGGAAAAAATATTGTAGTTCTTCTGCCGGATACAGGAGACAGATATTTATCTACAACTATGTTTGAAGATTAAATATGGAAAGGTAACAGTTTGACAGGATGTTGGATTGTTACCTTTTTCGTAAATGTAGCGAAAAGAAAAAATACGAAAGAAAAAGGATATAAATATGATCGGATTAGGAACCATTATCAATACTTTGGCAGTTATTGCGGGAGGATTGATTGGCATGTGTTTCAAAAATGGTTTAAAGAAAAATTTACAGGATATCTTAATGCAGGCTTGTGGTGTTGCAACGATTTTTATTGGTGCATCGGGAACACTTGCAAAAATGTTTGTGATAGAAAGCGGAAGTATAGCTACACAGGGAACTATGCTCTTAATATTTTCTCTTGTTTTAGGAGGGTTGTTGGGAGAACTGGTAAATATAGAAGAAAAAATGGATGCTTTGGGTGAAAAAATAAAAAAAGCAGTGAAGGCAGAACAGGACAATTTGTTTGTAGAAGGTTTTGTTAATGTTTCTTTAATCATCTGTGTAGGAGCAATGGCAATCGTAGGTTCTATTCAAGATGGGATTAGTGGGGATTATTCCTTGCTTACAACAAAAGCGGTGCTGGATTTGGTGATTGTAATTGTATTTGCTTCTACCTATGGATTAGGTGCGGTGTTTTCAGCAGTACCGATTTTCATTTACCAAGGGGGAATTACCTTAATAGCATCCATTGGCGGTGCTTTCTTGAGCGAAGCAATAATTAGTGATTTATCCTTTGTGGGAAATGCGTTGATTTTTTGCGTTGGTATAAATATTGCTTTTGGAAAGAAATTCCGTGTTGGAAATATGTTGCCGGCACTGTTGATTCCGCTGGTGTATCATGGAGTGAAGTTTTTAATATAAGTAATTTCAACATTATAAGTTAGAGTATAGTCTCCATGCCTACCTTCTGTGGTTTTAATCCACAGGCTTCATAAAATTTCATGGCAGGTTCATTCAGAGACCAGACATTTAAAGTAATATTATAGAAACCATTTTCTTTGGCAAATTGATAAACATAATCATACATCTGTTTCCCGATATGCTGACCACGGCAGTCTTCTAAAACACAGATATCATCAATGTATAAAGTTTTCACATCCGTAAGAACGTTGTTGTTGATATGCTGCTGATAAACACAGAAGGCATGGGCAAGAACTTTGCCGGATTCATCTACTGCTACGAAAATGGGTCTGGTATCATCTTTTAAAAGTTCTTTTAATTCTTCTTCGCTATATTTTCTTTTTCCATATTTGAATAAATCCGGACGTCCCTGATGATGAACTAAGCAAACTTGCATTAACAGTTTATCTAAGCCGGGAATATCCTTTGGGCAAGCACGTCTGATTTCCATAGTAAATTCCTTCTTTCTTTCAAAAAATGCTGCTGAAATTTTTCAACAGCATTTTAGTATTCTTATAATAAATGTACTCCGCGTTTTTCACACATTTCAATTGTTGAATGTGGCCAGAGAGAAGACTGTACTTCTCCGATATGAGCTTTTCTTAAAAAGAACATACACAAACGGGATTGTCCGATACCACCACCGATGGTATAAGGAAGTTCTTTGTTTAAAACAGCTTTCTGGAAAGGAAGTTCAGCTCTATCCATACAACCGGATTTTTCGAGCTGTTCTTTTAAGCTGTTTTCATCTACACGTACACCCATGGAAGAAAGTTCTAAAGCAATATCCAATACCGGATAGTAAACTAAGATATCTGCATTCATGGACCAGTCATCATAGTCAGGTGCACGACCGTCATGTGGTTTGCCATTGGCAAGTTTATCACCAATCTGCATAATACAAACAGCACCTTTTTCCTTGGTAATAAGATATTCTCTTTCTTTTGGTGTATTGTTAGGATATCTTTCCTCCAAATCGGAAGTAGTGATAAAGAAAATATTATGTGGCAGGATTTCTTCGATATAGTCGTAGCGGATTGCCATATATTTTTCTGTTTTACGCATAACTTTGTAAACGATACGGACTACTTCCTGAAGGGTTTCAATGGTACGTTCTTCTTTGGTAATAATTTTTTCCCAGTCCCACTGATCCACATAGATAGAATGAATGTTGTCAGTTTCTTCATCACGACGAATGGCACTCATATCTGTGTAGAGACCTTCGCCATGAGCAAAGCCATATTTTTTTAAGGCATAACGTTTCCACTTTGCAAGAGAATGAACAATTTCAGCCTCGTAATCATCCATTTCTTTTACTCCGAAGCGAACCGGACGTTCTACCCCATTCAAATTGTCATTGAGTCCGGATGCAGGGTCTACAAAAAGAGGAGCGGATACGCGAAGTAAATTCAAACGTTCTGCCAATAAATTCTGAAAAAAGTCTTTTATTGTCTTGATACCTACCTGTGTGTCATGCAGATTTAATGCTGATCGGTATCCTTTTGGAATAAAGTTTTCCATAATAATCCTCCAAACTATGTATATAAAATAAAGTTTCTACTTATATATATGTATTTTTTACTTATCTATAATATAGCAGAAAAAGAAAGGCGTCAATAAAATATTCATGTTAAAATCCTTCGGCTGTGATATACTTCTATATATTATTAGTGAAGGAAAACAGAGTAGAATGAATGAGTTAGATGATAACAAAAATCAAATATATGATGTTGCCATGGAAGCAGGTAGGATACTTTTGCAAAATGGAGCAGAAATTTCCCGTGTAGAAGAGACCATGGAAAGACTTTGTAGGTATTATGGTGTGGAAAGCATGGATTCTTTTGTGCTTAGTAATGGGATTTTTATCACAGGTGGATATGAGAGTAAAAAATCATATGCCAGAGTAGGACATATTCCCGTAGGAGGTGCAAGTCTGGATAAAGTGGTTGCAGTAAATCAACTTTCCAGAGAAGTGGAAGAAGGAAAATATGAAACACCGGAAATGGTAAAGAAAGAACTGGATGTAATTGCAAATATGCCAACAGGTAAGAAGTGGCAGAAGATTTTAGCATCCGGTCTTGGCAGTGGATTCTTTTGTGTTCTGGCAGGAGGAAATTTCCAAGATTGTCTGGCTGCCTTTATAGCAGGAATTATTTTATATACATATGTGGTTTTTATTAGCGAAAAATACTTAAGCAAGATTTTGGGGAATCTTTTTGGAGGAGTCATTATAGTAGTTTCCTGTGTGCTTTGTATCAGGTTTAATATAGGAATGCATTTGGAAAATATTATAAGCGGAGCTATTATGCCAATGGTTCCGGGAGTAGCTTTTGCCAATGGAATCAGGGATATTGCGAATGGAGACTATATAGCCGGGGCAGTGCGTCTTTTAGATGCTATTTTACGTTTTATGTGTATTGCTATTGGAGTTGGTGTGGCTTTTGCAATATATCATAATTTTGCAGGAGGTGTGATGTTATGATTTTGGAATTGATTTCTGCAGCGATTGGAACTATTGCATTTTCTCTTTTGTTTGGAGTGCCCAAAAAATACTATATATACTGTGGTGGTATAGGGGCAGCAGGTTGGTTAGTATATAAACTTATGTTAGATGTGGCAGGTTTATCCGTGCCGGCAGCAGTTTTCTTTGCAACCGTTGTGATTATGTTGTTATCAAGATTTGCTGCAGTGTTTGAAAAATGTCCTGCCATTGTTTTTATGATAGCAGGTATTTTCCCGGTAGTTCCCGGGGCACAGATTTATTGGGCTACATATTATTTGGTAACGGACCAGCTTTATGAAGCTTTTCATAGCGGATTTTTAGCAATTAAAATTATGATATCTATTGTATTGGGAATTGTAGTGGTGTTTGAAATACCATATAAATTTTTTAAAATAAAATAGCAGAAACAAAAAAGTCTTGCTCGCGGATATGAGAACAAGGCTTTTTTAATTTGTCTTATTTACAAAACCGAACATATGTACTAAAATTAAAACAGAACAAATGTTCTTGAATGAGTATTAGTTGTAAGAGTTGAGAATAGAGGACAATTTTTTCAGAGGAGAGCAGATATGCAGGAATTATCATTGATAAATAGGGAAAAAGATTCCATACAATACAAACTGCAAATATTAGCGGATGCGGCTAAACATGATGTAGCCTGTACCAGCAGCGGTGTTGACCGCAGGGGGAAGAAAGACGGTATGGGAAATTCTATCGCGGCAGGAATCTGTCATAGTTTTTCTACAGATGGAAGATGTATTAGTTTGTTAAAAATTCTAATGACTAATTATTGTATCTATGATTGTAAATATTGCAAAAACAGGGTATCTAATGATATCCCAAGAGCTGCTTTTACGCCAGAGGAAATTGCAAAATTAACCATGGATTTTTATCGGAGAAATTATATCGAAGGTTTGTTCTTAAGTTCGGGAATTATAGGAAATCCGGATTATACCATGGAGTTGATGTATCAGGCAATTTTTTTGTTGAGACATAAGTATCATTTTTATGGATATATTCATGTAAAAGGGATTCCCGGAGCAGACGCAAGATTGATTGAAAGAATAGGTTATCTGGTAGACAGAATGAGTGTAAATCTGGAGTTACCGACAGCAGAGGCATTGAGGGAACTTGCGCCGAATAAACATCGGAAAACAATTCTAAAACCTATGAGGCAGATACAAAACGGAATTAACGAGAACAAAAATGAATTGGTGGTATATAAACATGCACCTAAATTTGTCAGTGGTGGACAATCTACCCAGATGATTATTGGTGCTACACCGGAAAGTGATTATCAGATTGTACAGGTGGCTGAGAGTTTATATCAGAAATTTCAGTTAAAGAGAGTATTTTATTCTGCCTTTGTAAATGTGAATGAAGATAAATCTTTGCCGGCATTAACGAGCGGACCGCCCCTTCTTAGAGAACATCGCTTATATCAGGCAGATTTTCTGTTGCGTTTTTATGGGTTTGAAGCAAAGGAACTATTAAGTGAAAAGCATCCTAATTTTAATGTTTTCTTAGATCCGAAGGCGGATTGGGCGCTGCAACATTTGGAATTATTCCCAATGGAAATAAATAGAGTACCGTACGAGATGTTACTTAGGATTCCCGGAATTGGGGTAAAAAGTGCACAGAGAATTGTAAGGGCAAGAAGAAATGGGAAATTGGATTTTGAACATTTGAAAAAAATAGGTGTGGTTTTAAAGCGGGCGTTGTATTTTATAACCTGTGATGGGAAGATGATGTATCCTACCAAAATAGAAGAAGATTATATTACCAGGAATCTGTTGAATATCAAAGAACGTCTGCCTTTTGATGCGGATGGTGTAACATATAAACAGATGTCTTTATTTGATGATATGAACTTTAGTTCTTTACCCTTATTAGATAGCGGAAAGGTAAGTTAAAGATTAGCAGTATGGATTTTTAGAAGAAGAGAAATGAGTTATGAAAAAAGATATTTTAGTTTGCGAAGCAATACCGGAAGGTATTTTTTCAGCCATATATTATGCTTATGAGAAGAAATTAAACCCCAACACGACTTTTGTACAGTTAGAGGAAATAGATAATTATGAGTTATTTGCGGAATATATACGAATTGAAACCGATTATGAAAAGGCTATGAAAGTGGATAGGACATTGGCAAAACGTTTTGGACAAATAAGTTATTCTTATATCTGGTATGCTATGTATAGCAGGGAGAGTGAACGTGGAAATGCTGTTTACCGGACTGTAGCCAGAGGGCTTGCAAATGCTTATAAAGGTGAATTGGTGAATTTTCTACAGGACCCTTATGTACTTGCAGTATCTAAGATGCGCCAGAACGTTTGGTGCGAAGCACATAGTTATATGGGATTTGTACGTTTTAAGGAATTGAAAAATCATATTTTATATAGTGAGATAGAACCTAAGAACCATGTATTGCCAATTATTGCAGAACATTTTGCAGACAGGTTTCCTAAAGAAAACTTTATGATAAAAGATAAAGGAAGAAACCTGTATATTGTTCACGAGGCAGGAAAAGATGTGATGTTTCATCAGCAAGAAGGATGCCAAATACATGTGACAGAGGAGATGTATTCCGAAGAAGAAAGGGAAATACAGGATTTGTTCCGTATTTTCCATACTACGATTGCCATTAAAGAAAGAAGGAATTTAGAATTGCAAAGACAGCTCTTACCTTTAAGGTTTAGAGAAAATATGATAGACTTTTGTTAGTGAGCAAGAAAGGAGAAACCATGGCAGAGAAAGAAATAAAGATTTCGGTGCGTAATTTTGTGGAATTCATGCTTCGAAGCGGTGATATTGATAATCGAAGACGTGTCAGCAGTGAAAATGCTATGGTGGAAGGCGGGCGTATTCACCGTATGATTCAGCGGCGTATGGGCAGTGAGTACGAAGCCGAAGTATTCTTGAAGTATACGGAAGAGACTTTGAAGTTTCGTCTAATAATTGACGGAAGAGCAGATGGGATTATTACAACAGACCATGTAACTATAGATGAGATCAAGGGTACTTATCGTGATTTGGAGAAAATAAAAGAACCGGAGCCGGTACATTTGGCACAGGCAAAAGTTTATGCCTATATATATGGAAAACAGAAATTTTTAGAACATATTTGTGTCCGTATGACTTACTGTAATATGGATACAGAGGAAGTGAAATATTTTATAGAAGAATATACTCTTGAAGAATTGGAAACTTGGTTTAAAGAGTTAGTGGAAGGTTATAAGAAATGGGCAGAGTTCCAGATTGAGTGGAGAGAAAAAAGGCAGGAATCTATTAAGAAAATTGTATTCCCATATCCCTATCGCAAAGGCCAGAAGGAATTGGCATCAGGGGTATACAGAACTATTTATCATAAACGTAAATTATTCTTGGAAGCACCTACCGGGGTAGGGAAGACTTTGTCTACAGTATTTCCTTCTGTTAAGGCGATAGGGGAGGAATTAGGAGAGAGAATTTTCTATCTTACAGCCAAGACCATAACCAGAATGGCAGCTATGCAGGCATTTGAAGTGCTAAGGAAGCAAAAGCTTGCTTTTAAAACGGTTATTATAACGGCTAAAGAAAAGACCTGTTTTATGGAAGAGTGTGCTTGCAATCCGGGAAATTGTCCTTATGCCAAGGGGCATTTTGACAGAATAAATGATGCGATTTTCGATATTATTACCCATGAAGATAATTTTGACAGGGAAATTATTGAAGAGTATGCACGGAAACATCAGGTTTGTCCTTTTGAATTTGCCTTAGATTGCAGTTTATTTGCAGATGGAATCATCGGAGACTATAATTATTTGTTTGATCCCCATGTATATTTGAAAAGGTTCTTTGGGGAGGGAAATCAGAGTAAAGGAATTTTTTTGGTAGATGAAACCCATAATCTGGTAGAACGCGGAAGGGACATGTATAGTGCAGTACTTGTGAAGGAAGATTTTCTTTCCCTGAAGAAGACGATAAAGCCCTATTTTCAGAAGATGGAAAAGCGGTTGGAAAAGTGCAATAGGGAGCTGCTATTGTTAAAACGGGAAACAGAAGGGATAAAAAAATGGGATTCCATAGAGAGTTTTATAATGGCATTAAATCGTCTTTCAGAGACTATGAGTGAGTACTTGGAAAACCATGATGACAGTCCTGTCAGAGATGAAGTGCTTGAATTTTACTTTGAAATATCCCATTTTTTACTGATGTATGATGGGATGAGTGACGACTATGTCATATATACACAGCTTGGGGATGAGGGCGAATTTATTGTGAAATTGTTCTGCGTCAATCCGTCTAAGAAACTTCAGGCATGTATGACAAGGGGAGTAAGCAGTATCCTGTTTTCTGCCACATTGATTCCGGTGCAGTACTATAAGAAGCTCTTGGGAGGAACCCGGGAAGATTATGAGATTTATGCAGATTCTTCATTTGATACTGCCAAAAGAGCTTTGCTGATTGGAAGTGATGTAACCAGTAAATACACCAGAAGAAATGAAGAGGAATATTTAAAGATAGCTTCTTATATTAATAATATTGTGAGAGAACGTCATGGAAACTATATGGTCTTTTTCCCGTCTTATTCTATGATGGAAACGATATACGGGGTTTATCAGAAATACTTTAATCCTTTTGAAGAAGTGGAATGTATTCTGCAAAAAGAATATATGTCGGAAGAGGAAAGAGAGGGATTTTTGCAGCATTTCATGGGAAATCAGAATCTGGATATACAGGAAAAGATTATGCTTCCTATAGAAATAGAGAATAAAAGTCTTCTGGGATTCTGTGTTATGGGGGGAATCTTTAGTGAAGGAATTGATTTGAAACAGGATAGCCTGATAGGAGTTATTATTGTAGGAACAGGACTTCCTCTGGTATGCCCGGAGCGGGAAATATTAAAGAATTATTTTGATGAACATGAGGGAAATGGTTTTGATTATGCTTATCGTTATCCCGGAATGAACAAAGTATTGCAGGCTGCCGGCAGAGTGATTCGGACAGAAGAGGATATAGGTATAGTAGCTTTGTTGGATGAAAGATTTCTGCAAAACAATTATACACGTTTATTTCCCAGAGAGTGGAGTGATTATGAAACTGTTCAAGAAACCACGGTAGGGAAGAAAGTAGAAAAATTTTGGAATGAATGGTTGTAAATAGAAGATAAAAGGGGATTTTGGGAAGAAAAATCCCCTTTTGCTTGTATCTAAGTATAAATTGAATTATACTGTAGGTAATTTGTTTCGGATAAATTATTTGAAACCATTTTGTAAACTAAAATGGTGGAAAAAATGTAAAATGACATTCATTTTACCCAAAGTGACACACAGGTTATACACCTTGAACAGTTGAAAACCTGTGGATAACTATGTGGAAAGTGTGGATTTGTCTGCTAAAATGATGTGAAAAAGGTTATCCACATAAAAAAAGCCTGTGGATAAGTGTAAAATCAGAAAAATGCGAAAAAACCGGAATAGTCAATAATGTTATGTAAATCAAAGGAGGTCCTATTATGTGGGCATATGAAAGTGTTTTTTATCAAATCTATCCATTGGGGTTCTGTGGAGCACCTTTTGAGAATGATGGAGAATTAAATAGAAGAATTTTAAAGGTGGAAGAATGGATTCCTCATATTAAAGAGCTGGGATGTAATGCTATTTATTTTTCACCTTTATTTGAATCCGATACTCATGGATACAATACACGAGATTATCAGAAGTTGGATTGCCGATTAGGAACCAATGAAGATTTCAAACAGGTAGTGGATAAATTGCATGCAGAAGGTATCAAGTTAGTGCTGGATGGTGTTTTCAATCATGTGGGCAGAGGCTTCTTCGGATTTCAGGATGTGTTGAAGAATAGAGAAGCATCAGAATACAGAGATTGGTTCCATATTAATTTTGGTGGAAACTCTCATTATAATGACGGGTTGTATTACGAGGGATGGGAAGGTAACTATGATCTGGTAAAATTAAACCTTCGACATGAACCGGTAATTCAGTATTTGTTTGAAAGTGTAGATATGTGGATTCGTGAATTTGATATTGATGGTCTTCGTTTGGATGTGGCATATTGTCTGGACCATGATTTTGTAAGAAGACTCCGTCAGTTTGTGGATTCCAAAAAGCAAGATTTCTTCTTGGTTGGAGAAATGCTTCACGGAGATTATAAAGTACTTGTAAATGACGATATGTTACATTCAGCTACTAACTATGAATGTTACAAGGGGCTTCATTCCAGCTTTAACAGTATGAATATGTTTGAAATTGTACATTCACTGATGCGTCAGTTTGGTCCGGAGTATTGGACCTTATATAAAGGAAAACATTTATTATCTTTTGTAGATAATCATGATGTATCAAGAATTGCATCTGTATTGCAGAAACCGGAACATTTGCCCTTGATTTATGCAATGTGTTTTGGAATGCCCGGAATTCCGTGTGTATATTATGGAAGTGAGTGGGGAGTAAAGGGAGATAAGCATAATGGTGATCCATCTCTTCGTTTGAGTTATGAGAAACCGGAATGGAACCAATTAACAGACTTTATTGCTAAGTTAAGTAAAGCCAAGAAAGATTCCAAGGCATTGAATTACGGTGATTTCCGTTCTGTTCTTTTGACTAACAAACAATGCATCTTCGAAAGAAAGACGGAGGGAGAGAGAGTATTGGTTGCTATTAATGCTGACGGAGAAGATTATTATGCTCATTTCAATGCAGAATGTGGAAGAGCGGTAGATTTAATTACCGGAGAAGATCATGATTTTGGTGGCGGAAGCAAAATACCTCCATATACAGCACGTTTTTGGAAATGTGAACGATAGTTACCTATGGGCAAAAAAGAAATATAAAAAAATTAAAAAGTATGAAACTTTTTCAGTATCTATTGCATCTAATTTCTGTGATGAGCAGAAATTAGATGTATCTTAATATGGAAAGAGTGACAGAACAGGTAAGAAAATGAAGAAACCAGGTAAAGAGAGAACCAAGAAGAATACGGAAATTGCAAAGATAAAGAGAAAAAGTGCTTTGTTTTTAGCGCCAAGTGTAATTGGTGTTTCTCTTTTCTTTGTTCTTCCTTTTTTGGTAGTTATTTTTTATTCTGTGGTGAATAATCCTATTCAACACAAGTTTGTTTTTTTAAAGAATTATATTAATGTGTGGAATAATGCGGCTTTCCGGCTGGCAGCAGGAAATACGTTGAAGTTTTCACTGATTGCGGTACCGTTGGTGGTAATATTGTCCATGGTATTAGCCTTTGCCCTGGATGCATCAATACCTTTTAAAAGTCAGATTCGGACCTTGTTTTTAAGTCCCATGATGGTACCCATTGCATCAGTTGTTTTAATATGGCAGGTATTGTTTCATTACAATGGAGTTGTAAATGAATTTATCAAATTCTTCGGCGGAAGACAGATTGACTGGTTTAAATCAGATTATGCTCAGATTGTTCTGGTGATTTTGTTTGTTTGGAAGAACCTGGGATATAACATGATTCTTTTTATGGCGGCTATCAGCAATATCCCAAAGGAAATTGTAGAAGTAGCACAGTTGGAAAGAGCTAAAAAATGGCAGATTTTTTTATACATAAAGACAAGATATTTATCTTCTACCATTTTATTTGTAACGATTTTATCCCTGATTAATTCCTTTAAGGTTTTCAGGGAGGTATACCTTTTGACAGGAGACTATCCATATGACAGTTTATATTTGTTGCAGCACTTTATGAACAATACGTTTAATTCCTTAGATTATCAGAAATTGTCTGCGGCAGCGATTATAATGTCGTTAGTAATGATTGTGATTATCGGATTATTATTTATTGTAGAAAATTATTACGGAAAAGATTTGATTGAGTAGATTTGTATTATGAAAAAGAAGAAAAAAAGAAAAGTGGGAATTGTCATTCTTACAGCTATTCTGATTTTTTGTGCAATGATTTTTGTGACTCCTATTATCTTTACTATGTGTAATTCTTTTATGGGAAGTTCAGAGATTAAGGCTAATTATGGAATGATATTCGAAACTACGGACAGTGGTGCAAAAACTTTTATAGCAGATAAAGTAAATTTGAAATTTATTCCGGATAAGGTATCTTTTAGTCAGTACATAACTGTGTTATTTAAGAGTCCGGATTACTTATTAAAATTTTGGAATTCTATGATTCTGGTGGTACCTATTGTGGTGCTCCAGTTAGCGGTGGCTTGTCTGGCGGCCTATGGTTTTACCAGATATCAGGGCAGAGTGCGGGAAATTATATTTTTTGCTTACATAATTTTAATGTTAATGCCTTATCAGGTTACGTTAGTACCAAACTTTTTGGTCAGTAAATGGTTGAACATATTAGATACAAATTGGGCAATCTGGTTGCCGGGGATTTTTTCACCTTATGCAGTATTTTTATTAACTAAGTATATGCGAAGAATTCCTGTTTCTATTTTGGAAGCGGCGAAGATTGATGGTGCCGGAGAGTGGCAGATTTTTAAACATGTATGTATGCCTTTGTGTAAAGGGGCATTATGCAGTGTAGCAATTTTAATTTTTATTGATTTTTGGAATATGGTAGAGCAGCCATTGATTATGTTGGCAGATGAGCAGATGCATCCGTTGTCGGTATTCCTGTCCAAGATTAATGCAGGAGAAATTGGTTTGGCATTTGCGGTAGCTACCATATATATGGTTCCCACTTTGCTTGTATTCTTGTATGGAGAAGAGTATCTGGTGGAAGGAATTACCTACCAGGGTGGATTGAAAGGATAAGAGAGGAGACAGCGTCGTAAGATGAATACAGAAAAGAATAGTAATCGAAAAGAGTGGATAAAAAATGCAGCAATTATCTTTTTGTCTGTGATGTTAGTATTGACCTTTTTTTCAAATACAATTATGAACTATTCACTGCCGGAAGTAGCTACGGCTATGATTGAACCGGGGAGTATCAATGCGAAAATCAGAGGAACAGGAAATCTAACGTCAGACAATCCTTACAAAATTACCATTCAAGAAAGCCGTACCATTGCCAGTGTGGCAGTAAAACAGGGTGATGTGGTAGAAAAAGACCAAGTATTGTTCTATTTAGAGGATGAAGACAGTCAAGAATTGGAAGAAGCGGAAAAAGCACTGGATGAATTACTCCTTGCTTATAGCAGTTCCATTTTAAATGGTGGTATCTCCCAACAGGCTTACGAAAATATCCAAGGGGGAAAAGTTTCCAGTACTGCACAGTATCAGGAGAGAATTAATGCTGCGAAACAGAAAGTGGCGGATGCTCAGACTACTGTGGAAAATCTGGAGAAGCAGATAAAACTGGAACAAAACGGTACTGTCGGAGAAATTGATAAAAATGCAGAATTAAAAACTGCAGAACTCAAGTTGGAGGAATATGGAAAGAGAAAAAGTGATGCTGAAAATGCGGTAAAAGCAAAGAAAGCCGAGATTGCTTCGATAGTAGTTACCGGAGCAGATGTACTAAATAACGAACTTAATGCAGCAGTTTTAGATGAAGGAATTAAAAAGGCAGCTTATGAAGCAGCTAGAAAAGATTTTTATGAGGTGATAAAAGATTCACCAGATTCTACTAGATTTCCAGAAGAAGAACAAGGAACAATTTGTTTTGAGGCAAATATTAGTAATACAGAGTATATGCAAAATATTGCAAAGAGAGCTCAGGAAGTTGATGCGGGAGTTGCAGATGACGATAAAAAAGCGGTGGAACAATTAACTGTACTTCAAAAGGCATATAGTGATTATATAGAAGCGCAAGGAATAAGAGTAAAAGCACAAGCGGCAATCGATAATGTGAGTGATGCTAATGTAAAAAAAACACAGTTGCAAAATGAATTGGCAGAGCTGGAAAGACAGTATGCTGAAATAAGTGAGAAGTATAATAAGAAACAGACGGAGATAAAAAATCTAACTAATCAGATTAAAGAAAATGATACCAATAAAGAAATGGTGTTGTTGAATTTGAATCAACAATTAATTGTGGCTATGGAAGCCAAAACAAAGGCGCAGGAAGAACTGGACCAGCTTCTGAAAGATATCAGCAGTGAACTTAATTTGGGCAATCAAAACAGCATTATCCGTGAACAGCGGGAAAAGATTGCCAAGTTAAGAGAAGAAGCAGTGGGAGCGGTCATTACAGCACCGGTTGCGGGAACGGTAACCACACTGAATAAGATAGCCGGGGAAAAAATAACTCCAAATGAAGATTTGGCGATTTTACAGCCGGAAGGAAAAGGCTTCAGTATGAGCTTTAGTGTAACTCCGGAACAGGCAAAAAAAGTAACGGTAGGAGAACAGGCAGAGATTCAGAATTCTTGGTTCTATAATGATATTACTGCTACGTTGGTAGGAATTCGTCCGGATCCGGAAAGCAATGGTGCCAAAAAATTATTGGTGTTCGATGTGAAAGGGGATGTACAGGCAGGACAGTCGGTCAGCTTATCCATCGGTCAGAGAAGTGCGAGCTATGATTTACTCGTACCTAACAGTGCAGTAAGAGAAGACAACAATGGTAAATTTATCTTAATTGTAGAAGCGAAAAATTCACCGTTAGGAAATCGTTACATTGCTACAAGGATAGATGTGGAAGTATTAGGGGCAGATGATAACAAAACAGCTATCAGTGCACCTTTGTATGGATATGAATATGTAATTACTACATCCACACAGCCGGTGGAAGCCGGAAAACAGGTTAGACTGGCAGAAAATTAGAAGCAGAGAGGAGGCAGATGCATTGAAAAACTTAATACAAAACATTCCGGTAAGAATGAAGAGACTGGGCTTTTTCAGTGCAATATGTTTTCTTTTGCTTGGAATGATTTTTCTCTGTGAACAGCATATGAAAAAAGGATTGTATGATCAGCAGATGGCTCAGCGCTGGGCCGCAGATGGTGGCGCAGCTCAGATTAGTGCTTTCTATTCAGAGGATGCAGTGGAAGATGAAAATTATTTTAAAGGAATCGGGCAGAGTGTAGAAAATGCACTTCAGACAGCCTCTATTGTGAAAGAGAATGAAAATGCCAGATTATGGATTGATGCAGTGAGTAAAAATGGAAAAGTGGTTTTAACTACTTCCCGTGGAAATATAGAAATCAATGCATTAGGAGTCAGCGGAGAGTTTTTTCAATTTCATCCGCAAAAATTGCTCTATGGCTCCTTGTTTTCACAAGATAGTATGATGCAGGATGGTATTGTCATAGATGAGGATATCGCATGGCAGTTATTTGGTTCTTCCAATGTTGCAGGAATGCAGGTTATGATTGGTCAGGTTCCCCATTTCATTACGGGAGTCATTGAACGGGCAGATGGAAGACTGGAAAGGGCAGCAGGTTTGGAAAAACCGGTTTGTTACATGTCGTTGGAGAGTCTTCAAAAATATGGGCAAGTTACCAGTGGTTTTACCTATGAAATTGTAATGCCTAATCCCATTAAAAATTATGCCTATACTACTATGCAAACAGCTATCGGAGCAGAAAATGAAAATGTAATTTTGATAGAAAACAGTACCCGATTTAATATGCTTCCATTGTTGGGAATTATACGGGATTTTGGAATTCGCAGCATGTCATTTAAGGATGTAGTATATCCTTATTGGGAAAATATAGCCAGAGGACAGGAAGACATTTTGGCACTTCTTTTGTTACTAAAATGTATTCTGCTTATTTTACCAAGTATATTTATAATAACTATAATCATATATTTATGGAAGAATAGAACCTGGCATCTAAAACAGGGAGTTGTTTGGATACAGGATAAGATATATGAAGCAGGGACCAAAAGAGTTCAGAAAAAGGAGATGGAAAAGTGAAAAGAATTAGATTAGTCAGTCTGCTTTTAGCAACATCGATGTTATTTACAGCCTGCGGTGGCAACACAGAAAATGTTAAAGAAGATAACACAAATAAAAATGCTATTTTCAAAGAAGATGCAGATGTGTTTCAATTAGAAGAAAGTGACTTATCCCAGATTACGGTGTGTGGAGATACCATATATGTGGAACAGTATGTATATGATTATAATATGCCACAGGCCAGAGCTGAAGTGGCAGTAGAAGAAGTAACCGAAGAGGTTACGGAAGAAGATGTCCTGATAGAGGATACTATGTCATCAACCATTCGTAAGATTATAGGATATGGGTTTGACGGCACTGTAAAAAGTAAGTTTACCCAACAACTGGATATGAACGCAGGGTATGGGCGTTTTACGGCAGATGAAAATGGGAATATTTATTCGATTAAGTATCAATATCCAACTTATGAAGGAACAGATACAAAGGATAAAGTCTATCTGGAAGCATGTGCACCGGATGGAAGTAAAAAATGGGAAATATATCTGAATGAAAAAATGTCAGAGGGTGAGTATTTTTATGTAAGTGATATTTTCTGTGATGAAAAAGGACAAATTATATTGGACAGTAGGAGAGGAATTGAAATTTATGATTCCGAAGGTAATCCAATAAAAATGATAGAAAAACCTGATACCCAGGATTGTCGTTTAATCCGTATCAGAGATGGTAAATATGCACTGATAGGTTCCGATGGAAGTGCTGCCAGTATTCAGACAGTAGACTTGCAAAATGGTGCATTTGGGGAAAAGGCAAGCCTTGTATTTAACTATTACAGATATCAGGTAATGAGTGGTTTATATTATGATATCTATTTAAGTGATGATTATGGGGTATACGGATACAATATAGGTGATGCAGAAATTACCAAGTTAATGGATTATATTTCCTCAGATTTTGCTTCCAACTATCTGTATCAGATTTCTTATATTGATGAAAATACTTTTGTGGCTTATTACTATGGGGATGAAGGCGGAAAACTTTCTAAATTTACCAAAGTGGCTCCGGAAGATGTAATTGATAAAACAGAAGTGATATTGGGATGTTACTATTTGGAACCGGATGTAAAGAGTAAAATTATAGAATTCAATAAAGCAAATACAGAATATAGAATAAATATTAAGGATTATAGTACATACGATACTATAGAAGATTATACTCAGGGAATGACTCGTCTGAATGCAGATATTGTAGCCGGAGATGTACCGGATATTATGATATTAAATACTCAGATGCCGGTGGAAAGCTATGCGGCGAAAGGGATTTTTGCGGATTTAAATGAATTTTTAGAAAAAGATACAGAAGTGAAAAAGGATGATCTTCTTCCTAATATTTTGGAAGCTTTATCTCTGAATGGCGAATTGTATCGAATAGCACCATTTTTCAGTGTAAATACATTTGCTGCAAAAACAGCAGATGTAGGGGAAGAACCGGGATGGACTATGGATGAAGCTCTTGCACTTTTGGCAACAAAACCGGAAGGAACTAATTTGTTAAGTGAAATGACAGCATCTTCCTTTATGTATTACACTATGTGGATTTGCGGTGAGCAGTATGTAGACTGGGAAAACGGTGAGTGCCATTTTGACAGTGATGGATTTATGAAAATTCTTGAGTATGCTAATACATTGCCAAGAACTATTGAATATACTGCAATTATGGATGATGAGTCTTACTGGAAAGAGCTGGATGAGCAATACAGAAACGGAAAAACGATTTTAAACCTTCAATATCTTTCCGGATTTAGAGATTATGCATATGTAGAACAAGCTGTTTTCGGAGAAGATATTACCTTGATTGGATTCCCAACAGAAGAAGGTAATGGCGCCGGATTAAATATAGGCACAACCATGGCAATCAGTGCAATAAGTAAGCATAAAGATGTGGCTTGGGAATTTGTAAAATTATTTCTGAAAGAAGATTATCAGGATGAGTTAACTTATAACTTCCCGGTACGAATCAGCAGTTTGCGTAAATTGGAAGAAAAAGCATGGGAAAAACCTTATTACATTGATGAAAATGGTAATAAAGTGGAATATGATGACTACTATTATATCAGTGAAATGGAAATTCCTGCAGTACCGTTAACTCAGGAGGAAACCGGTGAATTCATAGATTATCTGATGAGTCTGGATAAACTGTGCGTATACAATGAAGCATTAAATAATATTATCACAGAAGAATGCGAAAGCTATTTTGCAGGACAGAAAACAGCACAGGAAGTTGCAGATATTATTCAAAGCAGAGCTAAGATTTATGTAAGCGAAAATTCATAAACAAAATATAGCAAAGTGTATTATGAGACCTTGTTGAAATAAAAAAAGTAACACAATTTATATTGTGGAGCAAAAAACAGGAAAAACAACGCAAATACAGAATTCGTATTATTGTGTAAATAAAAGAGCATCTATCGTAAGTGATTTGATGATTAGATTCCAAAAAGTTAGACAAAATTTGATATTTTAATTGGTATATTTTTTGATAGTAGCAAGAAATTCATTTGCTGTCATAGATGCTTCTTCCGCTACATCTTTCAGTGATAGTTTTTGGTTTTTGTATAAGCCGTACAGGGCGATGAATGGTTCCCAGAAATGCTTGCGTGAATCCCTAATATGCTTTTGCAGATTTTATATTTGTAGTAATATATTGTCATGGAAGAGCGAAAATGTCAATAGAAATACACGAAATAACAAACAAAGATTAAAGCTAAATTTGGAGTAATCAGCCATGAACCGCTAAACAACAGTTGACAAAACAACCCAAATTCACTATATTTATGGATAGATAAAGATAGTGACAAAGAGGAGTACGGATTACCCCTTAACAGAGAGAGAAGCTCATAGGCTGCAAGGTTTCTTAAAGGAAGGGATTTGGAAGGTAGCTTTGGAATCGGGACACTGAACTAACAGTAGGTGTTCACGGCTCATCCCCGTTACAGGATATGAAGAGGCTTCTATTTTTTAGTATTAGAAGTGAACAAAGGTGGTACCGCGTTAATTGACGCCCTTTGCTGACTAATAAGTTGGCAAAGGGTTTTTTTATACCTTTGCCTAAGAAAGAAAAGGAGAACAACATGAGCAAAGAATTAGCAAAAACTTATGACCCTCATGGAATTGAGGAAAAATTGTATCAGAAGTGGCTTGAAAAGAAATATTTTCATGCTGAAGTAGATTACAGCAAGAAACCATTTACTATTGTTATGCCACCTCCAAACATTACAGGACAGCTGCATATGGGACATGCCCTTGACAATACAATGCAGGATATTTTAATCCGTTTCAAAAGAATGCAGGGCTACAATGCTCTTTGGCAGCCGGGAACAGACCATGCAAGTATTGCTACTGAAGTTAAAATCATCGAAAAGATGAAAGAAGAAGGCATTGACAAAGAAGACTTAGGAAGAGAAGGATTCTTAGAGAGAGCATGGGATTGGAAAAGAGAATACGGCGGACGTATTATCAGCCAGTTAAAGAAACTGGGTTCTTCCTGTGACTGGGACAGAGAACGTTTTACCATGGACGAAGGCTGTAACAAAGCCGTAACCGAAGTTTTCTGCAAAATGCATGAAAAAGGATGGATTTACAAAGGAAGCCGTATTATCAACTGGTGTCCTGTATGTAACACATCTATCTCTGATGCGGAAGTTGAATACGAAGAACAGGCCGGACATTTTTGGCATATTAAATATCCGATTATCGGAACAGATGAATTTTTAACATTTGCAACAACCCGTCCGGAAACTATGTTAGGAGATACAGCGGTAGCCATTAACCCTAACGATGACAGATACAAACATTTATCCGGCAAAAAGGTAATGTTGCCTCTGATGAACAGAGAACTTCTTATCGTTGAAGACACATACGTTGATATGGAATTTGGTACCGGTGTTGTTAAAATTACACCTGCCCATGACCCTAACGACTTCGAAGTAGGAAAGAGACATAACCTTCCTGAAATCAATATTATGAACGACGATGCAACCATTAATGAAAATGGTGGCAAGTTTGCAGGTATGGACCGTTATGAAGCAAGAAAAGCTATCGTAAAAGAATTAGATGAAATGGGCTTACTTGTTAAGATTGAAGATCATGTTCATAATGTAGGTACTCACGACAGATGTAAAACAACTATTGAACCAATGATTAAAAAACAGTGGTTCGTAAAAATGGATGAACTTATCAAACCTGCTGCAGAAGCAGTAAGAACAGGAGATATTCAGTTAATCCCTGAAAGAATGAATAAAACATACTATAACTGGACAGATAACATCCGTGATTGGTGTATCAGCCGTCAGTTATGGTGGGGACATAGAATTCCTGCTTACTATTGTGATAAATGTGGGGAAACTATTGTTGCGGCTACAGCGCCGACTGTTTGTCCAAAATGTGGAGATACACACTTTACACAGGATCCTGATACCTTAGATACATGGTTCTCTTCTGCATTATGGCCATTCTCTACACTTGGCTGGCCGGAAATGACAGAAGATTTGAAATACTTCTATCCAACAGATGTATTAGTAACCGGCTATGATATTATCTTCTTCTGGGTAATCCGTATGATTTTCTCCGGATTTGAACAGATGAAAGAAAAACCATTTAAAACAGTATTATTCCATGGTTTGGTTCGTGACTCTCAGGGACGTAAAATGTCCAAATCCTTAGGAAACGGTATCGATCCATTGGAAATCATCGACCAGTATGGTGCTGATGCATTAAGAATGACATTAATCACAGGTAATGCTCCGGGGAATGATATGCGTTTTTACAACGAAAGAGTAGAAGCAAGCAGAAACTTTGCAAACAAAGTATGGAATGCTTCCCGTTTCATTATGATGAATATGGAAGGAAAAGAAATTGCAACCCCTGATGTAGCAAGCCTTGAACCGGCAGATAAATGGATTTTATCCAAATTAAACAAGGTGATTAAAGAAGCTACAGAGAATATGGAACACTTCGAACTTGGTATCGCAGTTCAGAAGGTTCAGGATTTCATCTGGGATGAATTCTGTGACTGGTATATTGAAATGGTAAAACCTCGTCTGTACAACACAGACAATGCAGACAGTCAGAATGCTGCATTATGGACACTTAAGAATGTATTATTAAACGCATTAAAATTATTACATCCATATATGCCATTCGTAACAGAAGAAATCTTCTGTACTTTACAGTCTGAAGAAGAATCTATTATGATTAGTAACTGGCCTGAATTCAAGGAAGAATGGAACTTTGTAAAAGAAGAAAGTGACATTGAAACCATCAAAGGTGCAGTTCGAGGTATCCGTAACGTTCGTAGTGAAATGAACGTTCCACCAAGCAAAAAAGCACTTGTTTATGTAGTAAGTGAAAAAGAGGAAATCTTAAAAGTATTTGAAGAAAGCGGATTATTCTTTGCTTCCTTAGCTTATGCTTCCGAAGTTAAAACACAGGCTACAAAAGAGGGAATCGCAGATGATGCTGTATCTGTAGTAATTCCGGGTGCAGTTTGCTACATGCCGTTTGCTGAACTTGTTGATATCAGTAAAGAAATCGAACGTTTAGAAAAAGAAGAAAAACGTTTACAGGGCGAACTTGCCAGAGTTAACGGAATGTTAAATAACGAAAGATTTATTTCCAAAGCTCCGGCGGCTAAAATTGAAGAAGAAAAAGCGAAACTTGAGAAATATCAGCAGATGATGGCTCAGGTTCAGGAAAGACTTGGACAGTTGAAATAATGAAATGTGAAGGGCGACTTAGGTCGCCCTTTGTTGTTGAGGCTTTCTCGCCCAAACTAGTTTAACTATTTAATTTTAGGTCAACTGCATACCTACTTGCACAGAGCATAGCAGATACCTTAATATAGATATAAATACAGAAAAGAGTGAGTGTTCAATGAACTATAAACAAATCGAAAATTACATTTTGAATATCCCTAAATTCAGACCGGAAGGAAGCATAGAGCAGGCAAGAGCATTCTATGAATTTCTTGGAAAACCGGGAAAAGATAGAACTATAGTTCATATTGCGGGAACTAATGGTAAAGGTTCTACCTGTGCCTATATGAATTCGGTATTAACAGAGGCAGGATATAAGGTTGGGATGTTTACGTCTCCACATTTAGTGTCTGTAAGAGAGAGAATACGCATAAACCATGCCCTGATTTCTGAGCAGGAGTTTATACACTGTTTTCAGAAAATACAGGAGTTAGTTACAAGGTACAATGAGCGAGTGTGGGAACAATCATATATAGAGTATCTCCCCACCTTCTATGAATTCCTATTCTTCATGACAATGTTATACTTTGAGGGACAGGACACAGATATCATTATTCTGGAAACCGGTTTGGGCGGCAGGCTGGATGCCACCAATGTGATTGATGCACCGAAGGTGGCAGTGATTACGGAAATAGGTAAGGATCACATGGAATATCTGGGTGACACTATTGAGAAAATTGCAGAAGAGAAGGCTGGGATTATCAAATCGGGAAGTGCTGTAGTTTATAGCGGAAACCGACAAGAAGTAATAGACGTTATAGAGCGAAAAGCAAAAGAACTTGGTGTATTGTGCAAATGTGTGGAGAAAATAGAAAAGGAGGCCTATAGATTTGTAGATAAAAAGATTGATTTTTCTTTTTATTCTCGTTATTATGGTTATATTCCCATTAGTATGAGTACGTGTGCAATTTATCAGGTGGAAAATGTCCGCTTGGCGTTAACTGCAATCGAAGAACTGGAGCTGAAGGTTTCCAAAGAAGCGATGCAGAGCGGAATTGAACGATGTAAGTGGGAAGGCAGAATGGAAGAAATTTTGCCCGGAGTATTTTTAGATGGTGCTCATAATGAGGATGGTATTGATGCGTTTGTTACATCCGTGAAAGAGGATGGGTGCAGAGGCAGCCGTTGGTTACTTTTTTCTGCGGTAGCAGACAAAGAGTACAAAATTATGAAAGACAAATTATTAGAGTCAGACTTATTTGATTATGTTTATGCAGCGCCATTAAAAACGTCAAGAGGAATTTCCAAAGATGAATTGAAGGAAATTTTTGCAGAAACATTTTTAGAGAATACAATCTCTGACCGTCAGGTCGGAATTTTTGATAATGCCTACGAAGGATTTTGTAAAATTTTATCTTTGAAAAAAGATGAGGATTTTATATATGTGACAGGTTCTTTATATCTGGTAGGCGAGATAAAAGAGAAATGTTCACAGGCTCAACCGGAAGCATAATAGACAGAAAGTTGAGTGGTTTTGGCTACAGTAATTGTAGCAGATACGGAGGAAACCATGATTAATTTTGAAGAAGAATTGAAAAAATTTTATCCCAGTTTAGAAATTGAAGATGCTGAGGATGCTTTATATAGAAAAAATCTGACAGACATTGCAGATTTAGTTGTGGATATTGTAAAAGAAGTTAAGGAAGAAGAAGAATAAAGGAGAACTGCTATGTTTTGCTATCATTGTGGTTGCAATTTGACAGAACATGATTTCTGTACTAATTGCGGAGCAGATGTAAGCACCTACAAAATAGTCGTTTCTGCCTCCAATATCTTCTATAATGAAGGCTTAGAAAAGGCCAAGGTGCGGGATTTGTCCGGCGCTATTGCCAGCTTACGTCAATGTTTAAAATTGAATAAAAATCACGTGGATGCCCGTAATTTATTGGGACTTGTTTATTTTGAAATTGGTGAATCCATTTTGGCATTAAATGAATGGGTTATCAGTAAAAACCTGCGTTCCAAAAAGAACCTTGCAGGAGAATATCTGAAATTGATTCAGAATAATCCGGGGAAACTGGAGTCTTTAAACGGAACTATTAAGAAATATAATCAGGCTCTCACATATTGCTATCAGGATAGTACAGATATGGCTGTAATACAGTTGAAAAAAGTGCTTTCCATGAATCCTAAATATGTAAAAGCTCATCTCTTGTTAGCATTGCTTTATATCTATTATGAAGATTGGGCAAAGGCAAAGAAAGAAATAGAGAGAGTTTTAAGGGTTGACAGTAATAATACTCAGGCACTGCGCTATTTACAGGAAATTGTAAAAGTAGCCGGAGATAGTGATAATGGCGGCAAGGGTAATAAAAATAATAAGGGAAATAATAAAGCAAAGGCAGTTACTGCTAATACCAATATTATCAGTGATGAGTCTTATCAGTATCAGAGTGGAAATGAAACCATTATCCAGCCATTGAACTATTCTGAGAAGAAAAGTTTTCAGTCCATATGGAATCTTGTAATTGGCATTATTGTAGGTTTTGCGGTGGCATGGTTCTTAGTGTTGCCGGCAAGAATTCAGACAGAAAAAGCCACCATTAATGATGAACTTCGTCTGGTAAGCGAACAGTTGGATGTGAAAACAGCCACCATTAATGAACTGGAAAGCAAAGTGAAGAATCTGGAAGAAGAAACTGCTGACTTACAGGGGCAGTTACAGGGATTTGTAGGTAACGGAGGAACACTGGAAGATGTAAATAACCTCCTTCAGGCAGCCAGAGTATACATTGAAAATCCGGCAGATACCGTAAAAATCGGAAGTTATATAGAAAAAATTAATCCGGAATCGATTACGGAAGAATCTTCGGAATCCTTTACTTCTTTGTATGGTTTATTGCTCGGAGAAGTAGGTACGGATATTGGCAAGAAATATTATGAAGAAGGTATGGATAAATATCAGAATGGTAATTATGAGGCAGCAATAGAAGATTTGAAAAAGGCCATTGTATATGATGCCCGGAATCAGGATGCCTACTATAATCTTGGAAATGCCTATCGTAAACTGGAGAAAGACGGTGAAGCGATCGAAGTATATCAAAAGATTATAGAATTGTTCCCATCAACATCCATGGCAAATCGTGCCCAGTCATTCATTAATGAACTGACACAAGAATAATTTTTAGAAAAGAATAATTTAGTTTACAAAAGAGAGTTAGACATAACAGTCGGACTCTCTTTTTTTGTGAAAATTCGGTTGGAGGACAATAATTTTAACTGAATTTTCATGTAATAAAAAAGGAGGATAATTATGAGCGAAGGACATTTTAAGGTGATTGATGATTATCTGTGTATTAGAATGCCAAAAGAAATTGATCACCACAATGCGGAAATTTTAACGAAGAAGGTGGATGAATATATTCTGGCAGGAAAAGTAAATAATGTGGTGTTTGATTTTATTGACACAGAATTTATGGATAGTTCAGGAATAGGTATTATTGCAGGAAGATATAAAAAGGTACAGTGTTTTGGAGGACAAGTCTACATATTAAATGCAGGTAAGCAGGTAAATAAGATATTACTTTTATCAGGAATTCAAAAATATGTGGTTTTTATGAAGGATTAATAAAGAGAGAGGGAGAATACAAAATGCAAATAAATATCAGAAGAAAAATTAAAAATTGGATGCAGTTGGAGTTTCAGGCAATTTCAGAGAATGAACAGTTGGCAAGGATTGCAGTAGCATCCTTTATTACACCCCTAAATCCTACTTTGGAAGAAATGGCAGATATCAAAACTGCGGTTTCAGAGGCAGTAACCAATGCCATCATTCATGGATATGAAGAAACGGAAGGAGTAGTGAGTCTTCGTTGCAGGTTAGATGGGGATTTGTTGGAAGTAGAAATTGAAGACAAAGGAAAGGGAATTGAAAATATTGATAAAGCCATGGAACCTATGTTTACAACCAAACCGGAGAGAGACCGTTCCGGCATGGGATTTTCTTTTATGGAAGCCTTTATGGATGAATTAGAGGTTACTTCCATTCCGCAAGTAGGGACTACTGTGATGATGAAGAAAAAATTAGGAACTGCATCTTGGTTAGAAGAATAGGCCGGAGGAATGCATGGACGAGACTACAGTACTTATGGAACGGTTACAGGAAGGAGATAAAGATGCAAGGAAAGTACTGATAGAAAAAAATTTAGGACTGGTTCATCATATCGTAAAACGTTTTTTGGGAAGAGGTGTGGAAGCGGAAGATTTGTTTCAAATCGGAACTATAGGTTTGATGAAAGCTATAGATAAATTTGATCTTTCTTTTCAAGTAAAATTTTCCACTTATGCGGTACCTTTAATCAGTGGCGAAATCAAACGTTTTTTACGGGATGACGGAATGGTGAAGGTCAGTAGGAGTCTGAAAGAAAATGGCTGGAAAATCAATCGAGTTATTGAGCAGAGAAAGAGAGAAAGCGGTAACGATGTGACTCTTCAGGAACTGGTGAAGGAAACAGGGCTTACGCAGGAAGAAATCATTATGGCCATGGATGCTAATATTCATGTAGAGTCTATATATAAATCAGTGTATCAATCCGATGGAAGTGAGATTTATCTGGTAGATCAGGTGGTGGCAGCAGGAAATGGTAACGGATTGGGAGTGGAGGCCGGAAGCGGAAGGGAGAAAAAGACAACTTTATCAGGAACTGTGGAGGACAAAGAAAAAGAAGAAATTTTAAATCATATGTTGTTAGAACAATTATTGGAAAGTTTGGGAGAATCAGAAAGAAAATTAATAAAAATGAGATATTTTGAGAATATGACACAGGTACAGGTGGCAAGAATATTAGGGATAAGTCAGGTTCAGGTTTCCAGAACAGAAAAGAAGATTTTGCAGGGAATGCGAAAAAATTTGGAGTAAATCGAAAGTGGATTCAGAAGAACCGGGGAGAAAATTAAGAAAGTGTAGAGTGCGCAGATGTCAGACAAAACAATTTATCTCAAAATGGATGCCAAAATAAAGTTACAGGGTGACGTGGTAAGGATAGGTGATTTAGGTAAGATATATTGTAAAGAATCTTCAGTAGTCAGTAAAATTAAAACATTACCAATTTACAGATTTCAAAAATCAGATCATAACCGATGTGTAATAGGAGTATTAAAAGTTATTGAACTGATTCAGAGAGAATATCCTAATTATACGGTGGATATTGTAGGTGAGACAGAATGTATTGTGGAGATGATTTCGGACAAACCTAAGTTGCCTTTGTGGGATTATATAAAAATTACATTTGTGTCTGCAATATGTTTTTTCGGCACAATGTATACCATTATGTCTTATCATAATGAGATTAGTATCATTGACCTTTTTGAAGATATGTATACTATGGCAACCGGGATGGTAAGCGATGGTTTTACAGCTTTGGAAGCAGCATATTCTATCGGTTTGTCTTTGGGAATCATTGTTTTTTATAATCATATAGGAAAACGTAAGCTGACACCGGATCCCTCACCGGTATCTGTTGAGATGCGTACTTATGAAGATGATGTAAACCGG
This sequence comes from Lachnospiraceae bacterium, assembly GCA_017521195.1. Taxonomy (GTDB): domain Bacteria; phylum Bacillota; class Clostridia; order Lachnospirales; family Lachnospiraceae; genus SFDP01. Next base: position 39,605 of record JAFXGP010000020.1, on the reverse strand, counting down.
TCTATTGTAGAGTTGGCTAACAGAGAAGAAAAGACGATAGATATAAATTGATAAAAATAAAATGTTGGAGATATCTTATATGTGGTGGAAGTATCCGGTTATGATATTTGCTTTTTTCGGTTTTGGTTTACTATCTTCCGGTGGAGTGTTTACGGTGTTTGTAACCGTAGGATTGGTTCCGCGTTTTGCGGATAAAACCCATACTGCACATAAAATTGTATTGTACGAAAACAGCATTGTGGCAGGAGCTATTCTTGGTTGTATTTTTTCTGTATATCCTGATATGATAAAAAAATTCGGTGGCATGGCAGCACTTTCCGCAATTCCCCAGTGGGAATTGTGGGGAAATCTTATTCTGGCAGTTTTTGGAATTTTTGCAGGAATGTTCGTAGGTTGTTTTGCTATTGCCATTGCAGAAATGCTAAATACTATTCCTATTTTTACAAGACGAATCAGCCTTGGAAAAGGAGTAGGAATTGTGATGCTCTGTCTGGCGCTGGGAAAAACAGTAGGTTCTCTTATATACTTCTATTTAAGGTTGGGATATTAAGGAAGAATTGAGTAAGATGATTGTGGAAAAAAGGGGATTATGATAAAGTTTTAAAAAGAGCAAAAAACAAAGGAGAAATATAACTGTATTGGGGAATCGGTTATAGATAAAAAGAATGAACGTAGAAAAAACATTACAGCAAATGACCTTAGAAGATAAAGTGGCATTGGGAAGCGGGAAAGATTTCTGGCATACCAAAGAAATGCCGCAGTATGGGATTGAATCCATTATGGTTGCGGATGGTCCTCATGGGCTTAGAAAACAACCGGAAGAAGCAGATATGTTGGGAATTAATAATTCTGTGCCTGCCACCAGTTTTCCCACGGCAGCACTGTCTTCCTGTAGTTTTGATGAAAAATTATTGAAACAAATGGGAAAAGCCATAGCCATGGAGGCGAAAGCAAATAAAGTAAGTGTGGTACTGGGACCGGGAGCAAATATTAAAAGAAATCCTTTGTGTGGAAGAAACTTTGAATATTTTTCTGAAGATCCTTATCTTACAGGGAAATTGGCATCTGCTTTCATACAGGGTGCCCAGAACACCGGAATCGGTACCAGTTTAAAACATTTTGCCATGAATAATCAGGAATATAAACGTTTTTCTTCGGACAGTATTGTGGATGAACGAACTATGCGTGAAATCTATCTGGCAGGATTTGAAAGGGCGGTAAAAGAAGGAAAGCCGGATACCGTAATGTGTTGCTACAACAAAGTAAACGGAATCCATGGATCACGCAACAAGTGGCTGTTAACAGAAGTTCTCCGTGAAGATTGGGGGTACGAAGGGCTTGTTATGACCGATTGGGGTGCAATGGTGGACCGTATGGATGGTTATGTGGCCGGATGTGATCTTTCTATGCCCGGTGGAAGCAATTTTATGGAAAAAGAGACTATAGAAGCAGTAAAAAACGGTCTTTTGGATGAGAAATATATCGACGAATCTGCAAGAAGAGTCCTGAAGTTAGTAGAAAAAGGATTGGAAGGCGTAAAAGAGGATGTGCAAGTTCCCTTGCAGAATAATTTTGAACTTGCAAGAAAAATTGCAGAAGAGAGTGCAGTCTTGTTGAAGAATGAGGATAATATTTTACCTGTTTTAGAGAAAGAAAGTACCGCATTTATTGGATTTATGGCAGAAAAGAGCCGTTATCAGGGAGCAGGAAGCAGTCACATTAACCCGTGGAAATTGGTTTCTGCTACCCAAAGCTGTCCGGATGTGGCATATGCATCGGGATGCAATGAAGACGGAAGTGCCAACGAAAAATTGTTGAAAGAAGCATTGGAGTTGGCGAAAACAAAAGATACGGTGATAGTGTTTGCAGGTTTGACTGATATCTATGAGGCGGAAGGTTATGACCGTGATAATATGAAAATGCCGGAAGGTCATATTCAAATGATTGAGGAAGTGGCTAAAGTAAATCCCAATGTGGCTGTGGTTTTGATGACCGGAAGTGTTGTGGAAGTGCCATGGCTGGATAAGGTAAAGGCAGTTCTTTATATGGGACTTTGCGGAGAAAGTGGTGGAGAAGCCATAGCTAATCTTGTGTTTGGATATGCTAATCCAAGCGGAAGATTATCCGAAACCTGGCCTATGAAATACGAAGATTGTATTTGTTCAGGATATTATGGAAACAAATTTAAGGATGCCCAGTATCGGGAAGGAATCTATGTAGGATACCGCTATTATGAAAGTGCTGATAAGAAGGTAAGATTTCCTTTTGGATATGGCTTGTCGTACACAGATTTTACATATTCCGATTTGAAAGTGGATGGTTTGTCTGTAACCTGTAAGGTGAGAAATACAGGTAAGATTACGGGAAAAGAAGTAGTACAGTTGTACATAGAACCAAAAGGAAATGGAATCTATCGGGCGAAACGGGAATTGAAAGCATTTACCAAGGTAAGTTTAAATCCGGGAGAAGAGAAAACGGTACAATTTGAATTGGATGAGAGAAGCTTTGCCATCTGGGATGATGGTTGGAAGATTCCTGAGGGATGTTACGATATCTGTATCGGAAAAGACTGTCATACTATGGTTTTAAGACAAGAAATTGAAATCAGTAAGGAAAACAAAAAATCGGTTTTGGTTCCTGATGAGATTGCAGAAAAAGAAGTTCCAAGTTGGTATCAGAATCTTGACGGAGTACCAAGTCAGGAAGTGTTTGAAAAATTGTTGGGAAGAAAAATAGTATCTAAACCTTTGAAAAAAGGAGAATTTACCATGGAAAATACGGTTATGGAAATGAAGGACTACTCCTTGATTATGAAAATTATGTACAAAGTAGTAGAACTGGTAGTAGCCCGTGGCTTTGACGGTAAAGTAGATTATAACAATTCTTCCTACAAGATGATGGTATCTACAGCTACGGATTGTTCCATGAATGGTATGAAAAATAATGTACAAATGGATAATCATGTATTTGAAGGTTTGGTAATGATGGCAAACGGTCATTTCTTCAAAGGTATAAAAGAAATGTTGCGGAAATAATGATTGGAAAAGGAGTATTTCATAGGAAGTACTCCTTTTATTGTGAATAAAAAAGCATTTTTACCACATACTATCACAAAAAGTTTTCGTGAACATAAAAAAGCATTTTTTATATTTGGAAACAAATAAGCGGAAAGGAATGGTATAGTATGCAGGAGAACCTGGTAGAAGAATTTATGGAAGAGGAACAAAAAAAGAAGTATCAGGAATATGTAAAACAGGTAACCCCAACCCATAATTTAGGAAAGCAAATGTTTAATGCCTTTATTTGCGGAGGAATTATTTGTACTCTGGGACAATTTATCTTAAGCTATTGTACGGATACGTTGGGATTAGAAAAAGATATTGCGGGAAGTTGGTGTTCTTTGATTTTGATTGTATGTTCCGTGGTATTAACTGCATTTCACCAATATGTAAAAATTGTAAAATGGGGCGGTGCAGGGGCTTTGGTGCCTATTACCGGATTTGCTAATTCGGTTGCATCTACTGCCATTGAGTTTAAAAGAGAAGGTCAGGTCTTTGGAGTCGGATGTAAGATTTTTACCATTGCAGGACCGGTAATTTTATATGGATTGGTTACCAGTTGGGGGCTGGGGATTGTATATTGGATAGGAACTTTATTGGGAGTAGTATAAGCTACTCCTTTTTTGTACATAGAGGTTAAAATTTTTTTTGTTTTGTGGTAAAATAGGACACAAGTATGGTTGCAAGTAGATGGAATGAATATACATGTAACAGAGGGAAAAAAGATGCATTACACTTACATGCTTAAATGCAAAGATAACACTTACTATACCGGGTATACCAATGATTTGGAGAAGCGGCTGAAGGCTCATAATGAAGGAAAAGGGGCCAAGTATACCAAAGGAAGAGGACCGGTGGAGTTGGTGTATTATGAGGAATATGAAGATAAAACTTCAGCTATGCGCAGAGAATGGGAAATTAAGCAGTTGAGCAGAAGTGAAAAAGAGTCTATGCAGAAAGAATGGATTTTAGGGAGGAAACCGGAATGAGTAAAAAGTTAAGTTATGACAGCAAAATAGGAGATTTGTATACATCTCCCATCGGTCATGATACCCTTGCAAAGGTATTGATGCAGCTGGGAATTTCGGAAAAAATGATTACCAATCCTCTGGTTTCTAATCTGAAATTAAAAACCATAAATAATCTGACCAAGAAGCAGTTGGGAAACGGATTTTTTGATACCCTGCTTCATCTGATTAACAGTGAGGAAGATGTACCGGTAGTTTCCAGAGGGAAAATAACACCTAAATGGTGGAAGGAAGCTGTGTTTTATCAGATTTATCCAAGAAGTTTTTATGACACAGACGGAGACTGCATCGGAGATTTAAGAGGCATTATTGAGAAATTAGATTACCTGAAAGATTTGGGAGTGGATGCTTTGTGGCTTTCACCAATTTACGATTCTCCTAATGATGACAATGGTTATGATATCCGTGATTATAAAAAAATAATGACTGAATTCGGAACAATGGAAGATTTTGATGAATTATTAAGTGAGATTCACAAAAGAAATATGCGTCTGATTATGGATTTAGTAATTAATCATACTTCTGATGAACACGAATGGTTTAAAAAGGCACTGGAAGATGAAAACAGTGAATACAGGGATTATTATTTCTTCCGCAAAGGAAAAGAAATTCCAAATAACTGGGTATCATTTTTCTCCGGTCCCGCTTGGAATTATTATAAAGAAACCGATTCTTGGGGGTTGCACTTATTTTCTAAGAAACAGATGGATTTGAACTGGGACAATCCAAAAGTACGTGATGAACTGGTGGATATGATTAACTGGTGGCTGGATAAAGGTGTTGACGGATTCCGTATGGATGTAATCAATTATATTTCAAAAGAGGAAGGCCTGCCCCAGGGAGATGATGTTATTGGAAATATGATGGGATTCCATGGGATTGAAAAATATTATTATGGTCCTAACTTACATAAATATTTAAAAGAAGTACAGGAAAGAGCCTTTGCACCGCACAATGCTTTTTCCGTGGGAGAAACACCGGGAGTTGGTATGAAAATGTGTCAGCTTCTAACCGGGGAAGAAAGAAAAGAATTGGATATGGTTTTTTCTTTTGACCATTTGGAAACACCGGGGCATGTAAGAATGGATGACTACGAATATGATTTGAATTATTATCGTGATTACATGATTGACTGGATGGAAAATTACGGAAATAATTGCTGGATGTCTATTTTCTACAATAACCATGATAATCCAAGAATGATTAGTAAAGTGACTAAAGATAAATCTTATCATACAGCACTTTCTAAGTTGTTGGCTGTATTACAGTTTACTTTAAAGGGAACACCATTTGTATTCCAAGGGGATGAAATGGGACTTTCCAACTACGACTTTACTTCCATTGATCAGATGACCGATGTTGAAGCGAAAGGATATTACGAGGAAAAATGTCAGATCATGGACAAGGAGAAGGTGTTTGCCCAGCTTCTGGCAGGAACCAGAGAACATTGTCGTGTTCTTCTTCCGTGGAATGAAAAATTGCCGGAGTATCATGCCGGCTTGACACAGGAGATTAAGACTGAGGTTCAGGATGCTTATAGAGAAATTATTGAACTTAGAAGAAGCGATAAGACATTTATTTATGGCGAATTTGAAGTTCTGAATAAGAAGAAAAACAGATTTGTTTACAGAAGATTTGAAGGCAGCAGGGAATATATTATTGATTGTAATCTGAATAAGGATACCTGCAAAGCATACTGTCTGAATGGTGAGTATGAGCTGGTTTATACCACAAGGGGAAGTGGGGAAAAACTTACCTCCTATGAAGCCAGAATTTGGAAGAAAAAATAAAAACTATTATAAAGTGTGTGGTTTTACTTGCAAATACAACAATTCGAGGATATGATAAAATAAGAAAAATCTGTAATATCTTGGAAGACGATATGGGGGATTTATGAATTATTTACAGAAATTATTTATTAATTCAGTAGTGGATATTTATTCCGATATTTTGAATGTAGACTTAGAAACAGGAGAGTGCAGTTACATATATACGGAAAACCATGTGATGGAAGAAATTCATCTGCCACAGAAGTGGGAAGAAGCTAAACAGATGATTTTAAAGAGTATTGTTCCGGAAGACCATGCGGCGGTATTGGAAAAATTAGATACCCATATGACCATGGAAGCAGAAGAGGACAGTGCCTTTTCTGTAGAATATCATACAGTTCCGACAATGGTAGGAAGAAGAGCGCCTCTTTGGAAAATGAATATTATTATCATAGAAAATAAGAGAAGAAAACAGGCTCTCATTATGTGTCGTGATAACAGTATTGACATGAAAGGTCATTTCAATATATTAGGTTTGAGAGATAAAGATGTTTTAACGAATGTTTATAATCGTTTTAAGTTAGAAGAATTATGTCAATCGGAATATCAGAACCTGAACACATGTGGTGTTATGTTCTTTGATATTAATGATTTTAGAAAATTGTTGGATGCTTATGGAATCGAAGAAAAAGAATATATTCTTCGTACTTTGGCCGACAGTATTAAATCTTTGGAAAGTGATGATATATTGGCTTTCCGTTATGATAGGGATGAATTTCTGATTGTAGCAAAAAATTGTACCAAAGAACGTTTTAAAGATGTAATCAGAACTTGGATGGAAGCTTGGGAAGAAAAAGCTGACAAAAAGAAGGTTGCTTTTACTGTTGCCATGGGTAATGCATGGGACTGTGCTCCGGTATCCATCTATGAATTAATTGCTTTGGCACAGGCTCATATGCATCGTAATAAGAAACAGATTAAAGCAGGTTTGCCAATGGATTATTATCTCTCTGAGGAAAGATCCACTTGTTACGGATTGTATAATAAAGAAGAATTTATTGAAAATGCAACTTATAAGTTAAACAATGAGCCAAAGGATTATTGTATCGTTGCTATTGATATTGAGCATTTTAAATTATATACCCGTTGGTGGGGAAAAAAGGCTGCTCAGATTTTTATTTCCGAGATTGCTGTCAGATTGAAATATTATGAAAAAATGTATGATGGCATTGCATCTTATGTAGGTGAGGATGATTTCGCAATTATGCTTCCTATGGATAAGAAAGTTTTGGCACTTTTGGAAAGAGATTTGAGAAAAATTTCTGCGCGTAAAACACGTAACGTAGGATTTCTTCCTGCATTAGGTGTGTATGTGGTGCCAAAAGGTGCGAACGATGCTTCTGAAATGTACAGCATGGCAGCAGAAGCCCAGAAACATGTTATTGGTAATTTTGACAATCGAATTTGTTATTATGATGAAAAGATGACAGAGGAAATTGAAAAAGAACTGGATATTTTAAATGAATCCCGAATTGCGTTAGAAAGAAGACAGTTCTATCTGGCTTTGCAACCAAAATGCAGAATTACTACAGGTAAGATTGTAGGTGCAGAAGCACTGGTACGTTGGAAACATCCGGAGAGAGGCATGATTTTCCCGGGACAGTTTATTCCTGTTTTGGAAAAGAATGGTTTTATCAGTGACTTGGATTTATATGTGTGGGAAGAGGTTTGCAGTCATATCCGTAAATGGATGGATGCAGGGATTAAGCCGGTACCGGTTTCCATTAATGTATCACGAATTGACATGCTTTCCATGGATGTGGTAAAAGAGTTAAATGATTTAGTTGAGAAATATAAAATTGAGAAAAAGTATCTGAAAGTAGAGATTACGGAAAGTGCGTATGTGGATGACGGTAATAAGGTTTTTGAAATTTTAAAAGATCTTGAAGATGCCGGATTTACACTTCTGATGGATGACTTTGGAAGCGGATATTCTTCCTTGAATATGTTGAAGGAAACTATCGTAGATATCTTGAAAATTGACATGAAATTCCTGGATATAAAGGAAGAAGATGCTAAGAAAGGCTTTGCTATTTTAAAATCTATTATTAAAATGTCCCATGAGATGAACCTCCCGATTATCGTAGAAGGTGTAGAGACAAAAGAGCAGGCAGAGTTCCTTACCAAGATGAAAGTACGTTATGCACAGGGATATTTGTTCTACAAACCAATGCACGTAGATGATTTCGAAGAGCTTCTTAAAGACGAAGAAAATATGGATTACAGAGGTATCTATAATAAACAGCAGGATTTGGTATCTTTGGAAACTATTCTGGATGACTTATATGAACAGAATAAGGAAGAGGATTCTGATAAGCAGGTTGATTTATCCAAAGCATTGGGTGGCTTCTTTACATATAAAGCAGATGCCAGTGAAGAATTACTTTCTATAGATAAATCCATTGTGAATATGTTTGGTTGCGAAACAGAAGAAGAATTCAGGGAATATGTAGGAAACAGATTCAGTCAGATGGTTCATCCTGAGGACAGAGAACGTATCGAAAAAGAAATCTGGAGTCAGGTGGAAGGCAATGAATGGAAGCTGGATTACATTAAGTATCGAATTGTTCGTAAAGATGGTTCTATCGGCTTCATAAGTGATTTTGGACATTTGGTAGAGACTGAAAGTGGAAAAGAACCATATTTTCAAGTATTTTTGTTGGATGTGACCAGTGAGTCGTAAGTGATAAATTGAGATAAAAATTTGTCTATAACAGGTAAGGAGAATAGAAAAGTGATATGAGAGCGGTCTCAAAAGATACTGTAAAAAAAGCTTTTACAGCAACCATACCTGTTATGACAGGATATTTAGTTTTGGCAATCGGTTTTGGTATTTTACTAAAAACCAAGGGATACGGAGTTGGCTGGTCTATTGCCATGAGTGGTTTTATTTATGCCGGGTCCATGCAGTATCTGGCAATAGATTTGCTGTGTGGTGGTGCCGGTCTGTTAACTACGGCAGTAACAACATTAATGGTTAATGCCAGACATTTATTTTACGGGATATCCATGGTGGAGAGATATCAGAATACCGGGAAAAAGAAACCTTACCTGATATTTGCTTTAACAGATGAAACTTATTCTTTGGTATGCAGCGAAGAATCTGTAAAAGGAATTAAGGAGCCGAAAGAATATTATTTTTTGGTATCGTTATTCAATCAAAGTTATTGGGTGCTTGGAAGTATCATCGGTTCTCTTTTGGGAAATATCATACCCTTTAATGTGGAAGGAATTGATTTTGCCTTGACAGCATTGTTTGTAACAATATTTGTGGAACAGTGGTTAACTGCCAAAAGTCATGTTCCGGCGTTGATTGGTGTGATTTCGTCTGTTGTTTGTCTTGTGATTTTTGGAGCGGACAGCTTTTTAATTCCGGCAATGATTGTTATTGTGGCATTATTGATTTTGCAAAAGGAGCTTTTATAATTTGAATTTACATAGTGTTTTAATAGTGGCAGTGGTAGCAATTGTTACCATTGCCCTTAGATTTTTACCCTTTTTAATATTTGGAGAAAAAAGAAAAATACCGGAAGTTATTTTATATTTAGGAAAAGTTTTGCCCTATGCCATTATGGGAATGTTGGTAATTTATTGCCTGAGAGGGATAACTACCGGTGGTGCGGAAGCAGGAATTGCCCAGATGATAGCATGCGCGGTGGTAGTTGTATTGCATCTATGGAAAAGGAATACATTGATTAGTATTATTGGCGGTACTGCTGTTTACATGGTGCTGGTGCAGGTGATTTTGGGATAACATTTGGTTTTGAATAGAAAATATTTATTTAAAAAAAGACTTGATTATGGGAAAATAGTGATTATAATAGAAAGAAGTAGCGCTTTAGAACTATAATGATTTAGTGAAAAAAAGTGAAAAGAGGAATGTAACATGAGTGAAAAAACAATTCCATATAAAATATATTTAGAAGAACATGAGATGCCTCGTCAGTGGTACAATGTGCGTGCAGATATGAAGCAAAAACCTGCACCATTGTTGAATCCGGAGACTATGCAACCAATTACATTAGATGAGTTATCTAAGGTTTTTTGTAGAGAATTAGCAAAGCAGGAATTGGATGACACTACTGCTTATTTTGATATTCCGGAGGAAATCTGGAATTTCTATCGTATGTATCGTCCTGCACCATTGGTACGTGCATACTGTTTGGAAGAAAAATTACAGACACCGGCTCATATTTATTACAAATTTGAAGGAAACAATACTTCCGGAAGTCATAAATTAAATTCAGCCATTGCGCAGGCATATTATGCTAAGAAGGAAGGTTTAAAAGGTGTAACTACAGAAACCGGAGCAGGACAGTGGGGAACAGCTCTATCCATGGCATGTTCTTATTTAGATTTGGATTGTCAGGTATATATGGTTAAATGTTCTTATGAACAGAAACCATTCCGTAGAGAAGTTATGAGAACCTATGGAGCACAGGTAACACCTTCTCCGTCTATGACTACAGAAATCGGACGTAAGATTAATGAAGAGTTCCCGGGAACTACAGGTAGTTTGGGATGTGCAATTTCCGAAGCAGTAGAAGCAGCTACCAGCCAGGAAGGATACCGTTATGTATTAGGATCTGTTTTATCACAGGTATTATTGCATCAGTCTATTATCGGTTTGGAAACAAAAGCTGCTTTGGATAAGTATGGTGTAAAAGCAGACATGATTATTGGTTGTGCCGGCGGTGGTTCCAACTTAGGTGGTTTTGTGTCACCATTTGCAGGAGAAATGCTTCGTGGAGAGGCGGATTATAAATTGATAGCAGTAGAACCTTCTTCCTGCCCATCTTTAACAAGAGGAAAATATGCATATGATTTCTGTGATACAGGTATGATCTGTCCATTACAGAAAATGTATACATTAGGAAGCGGATTTATTCCTTCTTCCAGTCATTCCGGTGGTCTTCGTTATCATGGTATGAGTACGATTGTTTCTGAGTTATATCATCAGGGACTCATGGAAGCTAGAAGTGTGGAACAGACAGCTGTATTTGAAGCCGCACAGACCTTTGCAAGAGTAGAAGGTATCTTGCCTGCACCGGAAAGCAGCCATGCAATTAAAGTTGCTATTGACGAAGCAATGAAGTGTAAGGAAACAGGTGAAAGCAAGAACATTGTATTCTGTCTTACAGGAACCGGATATTTTGATATGTATGCATACCAGAAATTCAATGATGGTGTTATGGGTGACTATATTCCATCCGATGAAGAAATTTGTAAAGCTTTAGCAAAATTACCGAATGTGTAAGATAATACCCCCTGCCTACGTATGTGGGCAGGTTTTTTTTACATTTTTATAAGAATTGGAAATTAAAATATGAAGGAGGATATAGCGATGAAGAAAAGGATTGTTAGCTTATTATTGGTATTGGCATTAGCGGTTCCGATGACAGCTTGTGGAGGTCAGAATAAGAAAATCGAAGGTGCTTCATATATCGAATTATCAGATGAAAAGATTACTATAGATGGAGATGACGTAACAACAGGAACAAAAGAGGCCGTTTATGTCGCAAATGATATTGTTTATTATGAGGCCGGTAAAGATTTTACTTATGGTGAAGGCACTGAGGCAGATGAACATTCCAAAGAAGAAGCAGATGCTCATACAGTAGTGCATATCACGAAACCGGGTACTTATGTGTTAAGTGGCAAATTATCTGCAGGACAAATTGCGGTGGATTTGGGAGAAGATGCCGAGGATGATCCAGAAGCAGTAGTAACCTTGGTTTTAAATGGCGTAGATATTACCTGCAATGTAGCACCGGCGGTTATTTTCTATAACGTATATGAGTGTGGTTCTGACGAAGAAGAAGGAGCAACAAAAGAGGTAGACACAAGCGCAGCAGGAGCCAATGTGTTGCTTCCTGACGGAAGTACAAACCATGTAAGAGGTTCTTATGTTGCAAGGATTTACAAATCCGTAGAATTGAATGAAGAGGGCACTGAAGTAGTAGACAGCAAAAAGCTTCATAAATATGATGCTGCGTTCTATTCTAAGATGAGTATGAATATTGATGGCGAGGAAACAGATTCCGGAGTTTTGAATATTTGGGCTGAAAATGAAGGACTGGATTCAGAGCTTCATTTAACTATTAATGGAGGACAAATAAATATTGTGTCCGGTAATGATGGTATAAATACCAATGAGGACAATGTGTCTGTAACAACTATCAATGGCGGATGGTTGAATATCCGTGTAGATGGAAGGACCGGAGAAGGTGATGGAATTGATTCTAATGGCTGGCTGGTGATTAATGGAGGTGTGGTTAATACGGTAGCATGTTCTACCAGCATGGATGCCGGTATTGATTCCGATAAGGGAATTCATATCAATGGAGGAACTGTAGTTGCCGGCGGAAATATGCTGGATCATATTTCAGACAGTGAACAGGGGTATGTAGTCTTTATGTTCAGTGATAAGGTTAAAGGCGGAGAAGAGATTACCTTAATGAAGGATGAAGAAAGTCATTTTGTGTCTATGCCTAATGATTATACTTATTTGTTAATGTCAAAAGCATCTTTTGGTGATGAGGGAGTATATACTCTTTGGAAGGGTGACAAACAGTTAAGTGTGATTGAAACCAGCGGTGGTGGAATGATGATGCCGGGAGGTTTTGGAGACGGACAGATGCCGGAAGACTTTGAGCCGGGACAGATGCCGGAAGGTTTTGAACCGGGAGAACGTCCTGAAAAGTCGGGTAGATTTGAAAATGGTGAAAGACCGGCAATGCCGGAGAACTTTGAACCGGGTAAGACGTCGGGAGGAGTTGGACCGGGAAGGATGCCCGGAAAAAAGGTGGTTTTGAAAAAATGAATTTAGAGGATGCAAAAACAGAATTTGAAATCAAATCCGGTGAAAACATGTTTATGGTAGTATCTAGATAAATTGGAAGTAATGGTTCAGCCTAAAAACTGAGCCATTACGTGTTTAAAAGTAATTGGGAAAAAATATTAAAATTAATAAAAATCTGCTTGCAATTAAGGAAAAAATAGTGCATAATAAAAACAGTAATAATTCCTATTTTTAAACACGCATCAACGTGTTAAAATATCTTAAGTAAAATATTAATAGGAAATAGAAAAGGAGAATTAAATATGGCAAACAAATACGAAGGAACAAAAACAGAAAAAAACTTATGGGAAGCTTTTGCAGGAGAATCTCAGGCTAGAAACAAATATACTTACTTTGCATCTGTAGCAAAAAAAGCAGGTTATGAACAGATTGCAGCGTTATTTTTAAAAACAGCTGACAATGAAAAAGAACATGCAAAAATGTGGTTCAAAGAATTAGGTCAACTTGGAACAACAGAAGAAAATCTTCTTCATGCAGCAGAAGGTGAAAGCTTCGAATGGACAGATATGTATGATAGAATGGCTAAAGAAGCAGACGAAGAAGGATTTGCAGAACTTGCAGAAAAATTCCGTGGTGTAGCAGCAATCGAAAAAAGTCATGAAGAAAGATATCTTGCATTACTTAAAAATGTGGAAACAAAGGCTGTATTTGAAAAGAGCGGAATTGTTATGTGGGAATGCCGTAATTGTGGTCATTTAGTAGTGTCAGCAAAAGCACCGGAACTTTGCCCTGTATGTGCACATCCACAGGCTTACTTTGAAGTAAGACAGGAAAATTATTAATTAGTTTTCTGAAAAGAAATATCAAATAATTCATGGAATGAAATAAAGAAGGATAGAGTGGAATCATGAATAATAAAGCAATGTTTAAATTAACTTATGGACTTTTTGTATTATCTTGTTTTTCAAAAGGCAAACATAATGGATGTATTATCAATACAGCTGCGCAGGTGACAAGCAGTCCTAACCGAATTAGTATTGCAGTTAATAAAGCCAATCTTACTCATGATATCATTATGGAGACAGGTTTGTTCAATGTTTCCGTTATCAGTGAAGATGCACAGTTTAGATTATTTGAAAGATTTGGTTTCCAGAGTGGAAGAGATGTTGATAAATTTGAAGGTATGGTTGGATTTGAGAAAGCTTCCAATGGTATCAACTATGTAACGAAAGGAACTAATGCTTATATTTCCGCAAAAGTTGAAACAACAGTGGATTTGGGAACACATACAATGTTTATTGCTGAAGTTACAGATATGGAAGTATTAAGTGATGTACCATCTGTTACTTACAATTACTATCAGGAAAATATTAAACCGAAGCCACAGGCAAAACCTGTAACTGCGGAAGAAAAGGGAAAAACGGTATGGCGTTGTACTGTATGCGGATATGAATATGATGGTGATCCGATTCCGGAAGATTTCATTTGTCCATTGTGCAAACACCCTGCAAGTGATTTTGAGAAAGTAATAAAATAAAGAAATGCAGTGGGCTGTCAGATTTCTGACAGTCCTTTTTATGCAAGCTTATTTTAGCGATACTTTAAATTTGCGTGATATTATAAACTATGGTAAAATATATGATAATTATGCAAATTATGGGAGATATAGTATGAATAAGGGGATATTTATTGCATTTGAAGGTATTGATGGAAGCGGAAAAAGTACACAGATACAGCTTCTTACAGAGAAAATAAATGAAAAAGGCATCCGTTGTTATCAGACCTGTGAACCTTCCGGAGGTCCTATCGGTTCTCTTACAAGACAGATTTTGACCGGTAGAATTAAAACCGATAACCGTGTAATTGCAGCCATGTTTGCAGCAGACAGGTTAGATCATTTGTTGAATGAAGTGGATGGGATTGTTGCAAAAGTGGAAGACGGAATTACAGTAATTACTGATAGATACTATTTTTCTTCCTATGCATATCATAGTGTTGATGTTCCAATGGATTGGGTAATCAAAACGAATGAAGAAAGTGCAAAAGTTCTTCGTCCGGATATGACAATTTTTATTGATATCGATGCGGACACAGCTATGGAGAGAATTACTAAGAATCGTTTCCATACAGAGTTGTTTGAGAAAAAGTCACGATTAGAAAAAGTAAGAAATAATTACTTGAAAGCATTTGATTTATTAAAAGGTGAAGAAAAAGTTGTTATTGTAGACGGAACAAAATCTATGGAAGAAATCTCAGAAGAGATTTGGATGCAGGTAAAACATTTATTTGAGAAATAGAGAGTGTATGTGAAAACGGTTTAGGAATATATCCCTAAACCGCTTTTTATGTCTAAAGATCAAATTCAGATTATAAGTTAATCTTTGAAGATAGGAAAAATCGCATTTAGATTATCCCCAGGATTTTCAGGAATAGCAAAAATAATACGAATAAGATAACCGGCTTTACAATCTTGCTTCCTTTTTGCATTACCAGACCGGCACCTAAGTAGCCACCAATCATATTACAGATGGCTCCTGCAATTCCCAGAGAAAATAGAACCTGTCCGTTTAACAGGAAAATGGTCAGAGAGGTTAAGTTGGTAGTCAGGTTAATTACCTTTGCCTGAGCATTTGCAGTAGAGATATTCATTTTTCCCCATACAGTAAATGCGATAATCAGAAACGTCCCTGTACCGGGACCATAAAATCCATCGTACATACCGATGATTAAGGCTGCAATAACAGATACAAAATAGGTTTTCGTATTTAGGGATAATGAACCACTTTCTTTATCTTTAAATAAGTTCTTGTTTAAAACAATAAATGCAGCGATTGGCAGTACAACAAACAAAAGTTTTTCCATAAGTCCTTCATCAGCAAGAAGAGAAAGCCTTGCACCAATGGAAGAACCGATGACGGCACTGATAACAGAAGGAATGGCAAATTTTAAATTTACTAATCCGTTTTTTATAAAGCGCGTAGTGGCTAAAGTTGTACCACATGCAGATGACAATTTGTTAGTAGCGATTGCCTGATGCATGGGAAGGCCGGCTAACAAGTAGGCAGGAAGGGTGATTAATCCTCCTCCACCACCAATGGCATCCACAAAACCGCCCAGAAATAATAAAGGGCAGACGATTAGGTAAGTTGTAATAGTAATATCCATGGAAAAAGTATCCTTTTTATTTGATTTTACTCTTAATTAGTAGAATAATATATATAGCAAGAATTTATTAAGAACTTGCAACCTAAGATTCGATTATACAATATTTGAAAAAAGTGTCAAGAAAGAGAAAAGAGTGTAGAAAATTTAAATTGGGAGGATATTATGAAAATCAAGGTAATATTAATCGGAGCAGGTAATAGAGGTGCCAGATATACTGATATTATGGCGGATATGCCTGAAAAGTACGAAGTTGTGGCGGTGGCGGAACCAATCCAAAGTCGTAGAAATTATATAAAAGAAAAACATGGAATCCCAGAGAAAATGTGTTTCGCTACAGGTGAAGAATTGTTGGCTCTTGGTAAAATTGCAGATGCAGCAGTCATTGCTACTATGGATAGGGATCATTATGAACTTACCATGCAAGCCATCTCTTTAAAGTATGATCTTCTTTTAGAGAAACCGGTTTCACCGGATGCGGCTGAATGCAAGAAGATTGCAGAACATGCAAATGAAATGGGAGTTAAAGTTGTAGTTTGCCATGTGTTACGTTATTCTCCGTTTTTTATTACACTAAAAGAAGCAATTGTGGAAGGGAAAATAGGAGATATTATTTCTATCAATCATGAAGAATGTGTTGGAAATGTTCACCAGAGTCACAGTTTTGTACGGGGAAACTGGGGAAATACCAAACGTTCTTCCATTATGCTTTTACAGAAAAGCTGCCATGATATAGATATCTTACAGTGGTTGATTGGAAAAAAATGCGAAAAGGTACAGTCTTTTGGAAGTTTATCTTATTTTAAAAAAGAAAATGCTCCGAAAGGTTCGCCGGAATACTGTATTGAGGGATGTCCGGAAGCAGAAAAATGTCCATACAATGCAGTAAAGATATATTTAGATGATAAGAAGAATGACTGGTTTAGAACAACCTGTACACGAGAAGCTCATCCTACAGATGAAATGGTAGAAAAGGCATTAAGAACAACACAGTATGGGAAATGTGTATTTAAGTGTGATAATGATGTAGTGGATCATCAAATTGTTAATCTTTTGTATGAAGATGGTATAACGGCTAACTTCAGTATGAATGCTTTTAACAAAGGGGGGCGATTTATACATATTATGGGGACCAAAGGGGAACTCCGAGGTGCCATGGATTCTTCTAAAGCGCCCATTACATTGTTTGATTTTGAGACAAGAGAAACTACGGAAATTCCTATAAGGACAGGAGATGGAATTACCAGTGGTCACGGTGGCGGAGATGAAGGAATTGTAAGATTTTGGTATGAGTATTTAGTTGGAACTTATGATGGAGTATCTATCTCAGATATTTCTATTTCTGTAGATAATCATCTTACCGTGTTTGCAGCAGAAAAATCCAGAGAAGAGAGAATTGTTGTAGATGTGGAAGTTTATAAAGCATCTTTAGAATAAAAATGCGTAAGGAAACTACATTTTATTAAGATTTATGTAAAAAATAATAGGATTATGTAGATAAAAAGGACACAAAAAGTACAAATTTACTCGTTATAATACAGATAAAAAGATAGGGAGTTGATTGCTATGAAGCCAAATTTACTAATTGTTGAAGATGATTCTGTATTAGGACCATTAATTAGAGACTTTTTTGAAAGGGAAGGATGGGATGTTGTAATTGCCGAGGATGGAGAGATGGCTTTGGAGATGTTTGAAAAACATACTTTTCAACTGATTCTTCTTGATATTATGCTTCCTAAGCAAGATGGATTTACTGTGTGTAAAAAAATCAGAGAAGTGAGTGATATTCCTATCTTCATAATCACTGCAAGGGTATTAGAGGAGGATGAACTGCATGGTTATGCACTTGGTGCCGATGATTACATAACAAAACCATTTTCCTTGCCTGTACTTTATGCAAAAGCAACTACCATGATAAAGCGACTTCATGGCAATAAATCTTTAAATAGGATCAAAAGAGGAAATCTTGAAATTGATATGGGAATCAATTCTGTAACTATAGGAGGTATCCCCTGTCATTTGCCGAAATTACAGTATCAAATCCTCTTATATTTTTTGGAAAATCCCAATCGGGTTTTAACCAGAGAGCAGATTCTCATTCGGTTCTGGGGATATGATTTTGAAGGAAATGAGAGAGTTGTGGATACGCATATAAAAAAACTCCGTAAGGCCATTGACGGAAGCGGCTGTAAGATTACGACAGTTCATAAAAGCGGCTATCGAATGGAGGTGTCTTCCACATGAGTAGAAGAAAAAGAAAGAAAATAAGTTACCAACGAGTCATTATCGTAGGATTTATGACACTTTACGTTACTTGTATGCTTTTTTCTACCTATTTAATGAAAGAAAATTACGAAAAAGCTTATCAGCAGTATCTTGCAAATAAAGTGTCTTCTCTTAGAAATTCCATTTGCAATCCATATTTTCAGAAATATAATGCGTCCGGTGAATTAAATGAAGATTATATTCAGGAAATTACAAAAGCACTTTCCGCCGGATTAAGTACGGAAGATAAGTATAATCAGATAAGTGCTGTCGTACTGGGACCGGGAGGAAATATCGTTGCAAAAACGAAAGAATATTTTAATCAGGCAGAATTAGTTTATACAGATTCGAAAGATCCTCATAGATTACCGGATAAAATGGTGGTGCATTCTCCCTATGATTATTTTACTGAAGAGGAAATGGATAGACTTCTTAAAGTTATGGACGAAGCATACAGAGAAAATACAAAAAGTGATAGATCATGGTATTATGATATGTACTACAAATATGATTCTAACACGGGAACGTTGCTTTCTTTTGAACTGGCAAAGTATCAGGTAATAATAGAGACCCGTATGAATGGATATGGAATGGTGATAAATCAGACACAAGCTATGGGAGATAGAAATGTCTTGTGGCATTGGGAGAATGGAAGTGTTGGACAAATTAAGGAAGAGGATATATGTGGGGCAAGTACAGATCTGACAAATGTTTTTTCATTTCCTTATCTTGCAAATGGAAGAAAATATTATGAAGAGTGGAAGCAGAATGAATTTTTGCAGAATTTTGAACTGAGAGAGAGTTCTTATAATGGAGAATATTATATGCCATATTCCGAACAGCAAAGAGCGAATGAGGTATCTGTTATTTATAACATTGACATAATAGAAGATTCCCAGATGAATTCTCATGAAAATAAATACTACGTTTCTTCTTTTCAAACCCAATATGCTCTTTGGGTAAAACAGGTTACTTATCCATGGCAGGCTGCCATCAATTACATGAAATATGTGTATCTATTTGGTTTTCTCCTTATGCTTGCCTGTATGATAAAGACATTATATGCAACCCAAAAAGCTTATCAAAAACAGGAAGAATTAGAGCAGAACAGACGTGATTTTACCAATGCAGTTGCCCATGAACTGAAAACACCAATTGCCATTGTACGAAGCCTTCTGGAAAATATGGAAAGAGAAGTATCGATGGAAAAAGATGCTTATTATCGTCAGGAAGGCATACGGCAGACAGAGGTCATGGACGATTTAATAAAAGAAATGATTTTCATATCCAAGCTGGATAACGATAAGATAAAAATAAGACAGGAATCTTTCACAGCGATATCGGTTATAGAGGAGCAGTTGGAGAAACTAAAAACTT
The DNA here is from genome assembly GCA_017521195.1 of Lachnospiraceae bacterium. Classification (GTDB taxonomy): domain Bacteria; phylum Bacillota; class Clostridia; order Lachnospirales; family Lachnospiraceae; genus SFDP01. The sequence goes on along the minus strand of JAFXGP010000020.1, from coordinate 20,083 downwards.
TGATTGAGGAGAAGAATCTTCATGTGGAGTATTGCAAACAAGAAGATTTTATGCTGACAGGAGAGCGAATTTATCTTGAAAAAGCCTTTTTTAATATTTTGGAGAATGCAGTATCCTATAATAAAACGAATGGGAAAATCAGAATTCACGTAAAAAAGGATTCCTGTACCATTGAGAATACAGCAGATGCGATTAATGAAGATGATTTAACACATGTTTATGATATGTTTTTTACTTCTAATAAAAGTAGAAAAAAAGATGTTAATCATAAAGGATTGGGATTGTATTTGGCAAAACGTATTTTGGATATGCATAAGTTGAACTTGATAATAGAAAATACACAGTTGGGAGTTAAGGCAACAATACAGACTGGAAATTATAGGAAGAGTGGATAATATTGTGAAAGATAGGACTTTTGTCTGTTTAAGTGGTAAGGTGGTTTGATTTTCTTGAATTTATTTCCAAGTATACTTTAGGATGTTATAATTAGTATAGAGAAATGAATTATAAAACAGTTAGATAACATGAATTGACAAAAAAAGATGAGCGAGGCTATGAATAAAGGTAAAGTTATTATTCTCAATGGTTTTTCTAGTTTTGGAAAGACAACATTGGCAAAAGCCATACAAAATACATTTGATGAACTATACATTCGTTTAAGCATTGATGATTTCGTAAGTATGATGCCTATCAAGATCGTTGAGAATGATTTGGGAAATGCGTTTTATACAAGTCAGACTATTTTACTTCAAACCATAAAGACACTATCAGATGCGGGAACAAATGTGGTTGTAGATAATGTAATGCTGACATACTTTGAAACACTTAAACAATATGTTGAATGTTTACCCTTAATAATATATCTTCATTGAAGCAATTGTGGGCACTAAAGTCAGAAAATAAAATGTGAAAAATTAGTAGAAGGATGGCTGTGAAGTTGTCCTTCTATTTTATTTACTATGTTTATGTTTAGAATAAATTATTTCTATGCGAAATTTTTTTTATAGTTTTTGAATCTAATAAGTATAAAGCGAATTTCGAAATAAGCTGAAAAATTTATATTGACTACTTAGGAGGAGACAAATGGAGAAGCTGGTGCGGAAAGCAATGAAAGGTGATTCCGCAGCTTTTATAGAACTAATAAAATGCTGTGAGCAAAGTATGTATAAAACTGCTTGGGTTTATTTAAAGAATGAGCAGGATATGGCAGATGCCATACAAGAAACAATTCTGACATGTTTTGAAAAAATACATACTTTGCGAGAACCTAAATATTTTAAAACATGGATGATTCGAATATTGATAAATCATTGTAACAAAATATTGAACAAACAGACGAAATTTTATGAATTGGAAAATGTGGAACAAGGTAGTTGTGATAATGAAATGGAGACTTTTGAATGGCAGGAAGTATTATTAAGCTTAGAAGAATCCAGTAGAATCATCGTACAATTATACTATTACGAAGAATTATCAATCAAGGAAATAGCTGACATATTAAAAATGAATAAGAACACTGTAACGACGAAATTGTCTCGTGCCAGAAAAAAATTACGCGATTTTTTATAGAAAGTGAGTGTCGTATATGATGGATGAAAAGATTAGAAATATCATGAAACAGGAAAGCGAAATCCCCGATATTGTTACCAAAAGAATGGAAGATACCTTTGAGCATTTGGCTGGAATGAAAAAAGAGAATAAGAAAAATAAGATGATATATTTATTTGAACATAGTTATATAAAAGTAGCAGCCATAACACTAGTATGTATTTTATCTCTTGGAACAACCGCATATTCAATATATAGGATTTATCTTAAGTGATGCAGATGGAAATAAGTTTGATTACATGCCTTATTATATTAATGGTGGAGAAGAAATTTTGGATGATGGATATCGTAAGGTTACTTATGCTTATCAAAAGAATGGGAATATAATCGATTTACAATTATATATTACCGGGTTGGGAGAAAAATTTGATAAAATTCCTATAGAATTAAATATTGCTGAGTAAAAATTGATAAGGTTAAAATGATTAAGGCAGTCATGCACTTTTGTGCATGGCTGTTTTGGTATATTAGTGAAAGGGATCTTCAAGTAACTGAGAAAGGAGAAGAAATAAAAGATTAGTAGTGAAGGTGAAGAAAATGTAAGTGCGGACTAAGATAATTTGTATCATAGGAAAAAGATAAATCTTAAGATTTCTTGAAGTATATATAAAGTTATACTTTAGCATGATAAAATATGTAAAACGAAAGTAGTTTTAGAAAAGGAAAAAGTATATATATATGATGGTGTAGTTGCCGGTATGTAGAACACAACAGGAAGGAGCAGCAGTAAACTGGCAATAAGTCGGTTGATGTTGCTTTTTTAAATCTATTTGAAGGAGGATGAGTTCTTGTGAAAATACAAGCAAAAAACTTATGGAAAGTTCCTGCATATTGTGCTGTTGCCAGTTGGATTAGTTTCTATATAACAGCTTATTTAGGACAGTTCTATTTTGTTGTAAAGGAGATAGGCACGGACGGTGTTATCGATGTTTCTGCAGACCCTGTTCGCACAGCAATTTTCAATGGTGTTTTATTTTTGCTTATTTTATTAACAGGTGGTTTCTGGGCATTTCGGAACATGTCGAAGCAGGAAATTATTGCATCTTCTACTATTGCGTCTGCTATTTACCTGTTGATTGTTTTATGTGAGCTGATGATTAAAGGGGGTCCACTTTCTTTAATTCTTATCTATATTCAGAACTGGATTAGCATACCCAATTCATTCATTTATTCTATGACAGATAACGTGGCTATTTCCACAATTATATCCAGTTTTTCTCCGTTGTTGTTTATCCTGTTTGGAAAAAAGAGAACAGAAGAAACTGAAATTGTTGAATAACTATTAACTTTAATTGTACCTAGGGCTAACTGTCGCGCTAGCGACTTGGTGCAATATACATATAAAAAACTTTTAAAGCTTTGAAAAGAATAATACTGGGAGGGAATGCAATGAAACTATACTATTGATTGTGTTATGGAAGCTAGTTCCAGCGTAAATGTTACAGTGTCTAACAATTAATAGTTCAAGAGATGATAAAGGATGGAGGAAGTCTTAATTCAGATTTGGGAGCTTTTGAAAATCTGTTTGCATATTATTATTCCGGGAATTATAGCTTCATTAAGTTACGTGATGACAAATTATATTTTGGCGGAAAATCCGGAAATGTCTGCCAGCGAAACCATTAACTTATCAAAGCAGATGATAGGTGGAAATAAATGGCGTTTGTTTTGTCTGAGACTTAGTTTTATTGGTTGGGATATTCTGTGTGGATTTATGCTTGGAATTGGCTATTTATGGCTGAATCCTTATAAACAGGCAGCTGAAGCGGCGTTTTACAGAGAAATATCAGGAACAGAGAAACAGGATTTTGAAATGGAATAAAATTGTCTAAACGGGGCAAAATATGAATGAAAATAATTGAAAAACGGGGCAAAATGCAATAATGAGCATTGCAAAAACGGGGCAAAATATATATTATATATTTGGAGGTGTTCATTCATGTTTAGAAAAGATTCCATTACAGTAAAAGAATGGCTTGAAAATTCAAATAAGGCATTATTGGTTACAGGAGCAAGGCAAATTGGGAAAACTTGGCTTGTAAGAGATGAGATAGAAAAAAGCGGATACAGTAAGTATGAAGTGAATTTTATTGATCAACCGGATATGATTACTTACTTAAATGCACAGATGAGTGCTGAAGAGTTTTTAGTAAAATTAAAAATGCTTATGCCTGAAGAGTGTAAAACACATAAAACAGTTGTCTTTTTTGATGAGATTCAAAAATGTCCGGAAATTGTAACTAAAATTAAATTTCTTGTTGATGAAGGAAGTTTTAAATATGTAATGAGTGGTTCCTTACTGGGTGTGGAACTAAAAGGAATAGCTTCTGCACCGGTGGGATATTTAACAGTTCTAAAAATGTATCCTATGGATTTTGAAGAATTCATGATAGCGAATAGTGTCTCAAATGCTACATTAGATATGTTAAAAGAAAAGTTTGTGACATGTAATAGTATCGATGAATTCATACATCAGAAGCTTTTGGCTATGTTTTTTGTATATTTAATAGTAGGCGGAATGCCGGATGCGGTGAAAACCTATATTGAGACAAAAGATATCCGAGAAGTTGATAAAGTACAAAGAGACATAGTAACGCTTTATAAAGAAGATTTTTCACAATATGAGAGAGAAGATAAAAAGCTTAAACTGAAATCAATATATGATATAATTCCGGCTGAATTAAATAAACAAAATAAAAAATTTGTTTTTACTATGTTGGATAAGGAACTTAAGTTTGACCGATATGAAAATAGTTTTTTATGGCTGAAGGATGCAGGGGTGGCATTGCCGGTATATAATGTTGATGCACCTGTTATTCCTCTTTTGGCAAGTAAGAGCAGCAATGTATTTAAATTATTTTCAAATGATATTGGATTACTTACAAGTGCATATCCCGCAGAAACGAAAATTCAGTTGATTAACAAAAATGGAGAAGTAAATAATGGAGCGCACTTTGAAAATGCTATTGCGCAGCAGTTAACAGCCAATGGATTTGAACTATATTTTTGCAAAAAGAAGAATATAGGTGAATTGGATTTTGCAATAGAAATGAATGGAAAAGTTGTTCCAATTGAAGTTAAGTCCGGAAAAGCATATAAATCGCACAAGGCTTTAAATAATTATATGAATGTTTCAGATTATCATATGGAAAAAGCATATGTTTTTTCTGTAGGAAATGTTGAAACAGATGGAAATGTAATTTATCTTCCAATTTACATGTGTTATCTTTTAAAAGAACAGAGGATTGAGAAGATAATAGTAGATTTGGATATGGACGGATTATAAATAGTAATAGAAAAATGGGCACAGCCGACTGGAATGAAATCTGGTCGGCTGTACTGTTAACATGAGGGATTTTGAAATGGAGTAGAGGGGAGAAATGAATTCAAATTTGTATGGGAGAATGACATATGATTTCAATATTTAATAGGAAAGAGCTTTTGATTACATATGATATGAAAAAACAAAGTGAAGTCCGCACTATTTTGAAGAATAGTGATATAGAATATAAAGTAAAAGTAAAAAATATTCTGAGTCCAACACCATTAAATTCAGGAAGTAGAGCGCATATGGGGAATGTAGGAATTGATTTAAGTAAAGTCTATGAATACAAAATTTATGCTAAAGCATCCGATTATGAAAAGGCACTATATTTGAGAAATACAATTCGAAGAATTATTTAAGATCAAAGCAGACGCGGATTGTACTTTGGTTACATGTACTGGTATGTTTGATTTTGCCTATGACCGGGTAGGAGTAATCCTGTATACAGAATAATCTCTCGGAATCCTGAGTGATTATAGCCAGTGATGCTGGCAACGGACTTTGAAAACTAAATATTATCTGAAATAAAGGAAAAATGGGTATGAGAAAAGACATAACTGTTGCTATGCCTGAGAATAGTGTATAATACTCCATAGGATTATGCCGTTTGTTGGAACGTTCTGCAGAAGTTCTTGCATTGTATTCCATTTTCCATTCTTTACTGCTTCATGGCGGATTATTAAATAATCGAAGATTATCCTTCATGACCAGATGAAGGGTTCTTCCGTATTTTGCATCAGAGCACGGAGCTTCACAAGTGCAGGTAAGACAGTCGTCAATACGATTCATTTTGGGACATTTAAATTTTGAACGTCCTTTTGCTCTTTCGATACCATCCCGCCTCATACGGCATCCTGCTTTGCAGACAGGAACGCCATCGCTATCGATGGTGAAAGCATCTTTGTAAACAGGCGGTCTTCCGCCTTTGCCATTGAGGTCAATAACGGGAGTGATATTTTCCTGTTTGCAGTATTCGTAGTAAGGCATTGCGTCATGAGCGGAATCAAGCAAAAGCTTTGAAACCTTAAAATCAGGAAGAAAGGCTTTCATCCTAAAAAAGGCATGCAAAAAAACATGTGAATCATGTTTTGATGCGTAGGAGTAATGAGGAAATACAGGAAGGTCGCTTTGGGAATCGACAAGCATATATAAATCATATCCATGATAAAAACAATCACGGGAAGAATCCCAGCCAATATCACAATCGAGCCGAGAAAAATAACGATTACATTTACAGTCAGTAATCCTTTGTTCTTTACATTTACAGATACGTTTTTGCGTTCTCTGTGTGAAGTGACAACAGGTGTTCCATCACCGGCTAAAGCCAAAGAATCTTTATGGATAAGATCTTTTGAAACAGAAATGTCAAGAAACTTTTTTTTGTAGATTTTAAACAGCGAAGTGTAAGGCTGGTCATCAAGTCTGAACTCTGTGGATTCAAGCTGTGGAAGAAGTTCAGCGACAGTTATTTTTTCAATGGAATCTGCTTTCGTCCCTTTTTGTTTAGGCTTTTTGACTTTTTTCTCTTTGACAGGATGTTCATGAGGAGAAAGATTGTTGGAATCGGAATTCCACAAACGATTTAGGAAATCATAAAAAGTACCGCCACCTGGGGTGTCGCCGAATTCAAATCCACTTAGTATCGCATAAAGAGGATTGATTATAAGTTGTGCAGCCCATTCCGTTAAAGAAGAGACTTTAAAATCAATGGATAATAAATAGGAACGCTGCATACAGGAAGGTGTTCTTGGACAAGGGCCGAACTTGGAGTATTTATCTGCCAAAAGTTCATCTGTATAGGACAGATCAAGGTTCCAGAAACGTTCAATGATATCCCAAGTAGAGCGGGCAATGGAATCAGGATCAGGATAATATTTACGAAGACTTTCAGTAACAAAGTTTTGATAGGCGGCATGACCGCCGGAATTTACAGGTAACAAAAAATCGCCTCCAGTCGAAAAAATAAAATACATTTAATCGGCTTAGCCGCAAATTTTTGGCGATTTATCAAGCTTTTTTTGACAAAAAAGTGGGGGATTTTAATAAAAAAGGAATATGAAAGCCTTATATTTACTGGCTTAAAGATTCTGAGAGATTATTATAAAGAAAAGGGTGATTGGATTTGAAAAAAGACAGAGTGGTAAATTTAGTGCTGGCTATTATAGGTATCTTTTTCGTAGGTACCGGTGTGGCGTTTAATGCGGCCGCGTCACTGGGAAATGATCCAATTGGAATTATGTATGATGGAATTAGAAATGTAGCAAATCTTTCGCCGGAACAACTGGGATTTGCTACAAACATTGTAAATATCTCATTGGTGATGCTTGTGTTGACACAAGACAGGCATTATATAAGTATTGGAACGTTTATTTATATTGTACCATACGGTGTAATTGTTGATATGGGCAGAAAAATATATTATGCCTTGTTTAAGGTACAGACCTTACCAACACAAATTTTTGGTGCGGTAATGGGATGTTTATTTCTCTATTTAGGAGTTGCACTGTATATTGTGGCAGATATTGGTTTGGACCCATTTACCGGAATTGTTATGGTTTTGAAAGATAAGAGTAAAAAAGATTTCAAAATCGTAAAAATTTGTTTTGATGTTATGTGTGTTCTTATTGGTTTTGCTCTAGGTGGAAAACTGGGAGTAATTACTATTATAACAGCAGTAACAGCCGGTCCGGTGATCCAGATATTTGCAAATTGCATAAGAGCACAATTAAATCGATTATAGCAGCCAAAGTTAATGGTACTTGTAAAAAAACTATAAAAAAGTATAAAAAGATATAAAGAAATATAAAAAGTGTAAAAAGGTATAAATGATTTAAAACAAGAGGAGGGAAGATTTAAGAAAAAAGTTATTTTATGTATGATAGGTGGTTTAATTTATCAAAAAAATGAAAGTTATGTCAATATAGTCTTTCGTTTTGCGACTTTATTAGTGAAAGGGCTTTTCAAGTAACTGAGGAAGGAGGGAAGAACGTGGATGATAAACAGATCATAGAATTGTATTTTGAACGTAATGAACAGGCAATTAAGGAAACTGAGAAAAAATACGGAAGATTTTGTCATTATATTGCAATGAATGTTCTTGGAATTCAGGAAGATGCAGAAGAATGCGTTAATGACGCATATTATTCCGCATGGAAACAGATACCGCCAACGGTACCTGAAATTTTCAAGGTATATCTTGGCAGGATTACCAGAAATCTGTCCATCAGTCGGTTCCGTGCAATGCGGGCAAAGAAGAGATACAGCAGTATGGAAATTATGCTGTCAGAGTTAAGCGATTGCGTTCCTTCTCCAAGTAATGTAGAGCAGACAATGGAAGTAATACAGCTTTCAAAATATATCATCCAGTGGTTAGATTCTTTACCGGAAGAAGACAGAGTATTATTTATCCGAAGATATTGGTTTGGAGATGAAGTACAGGAATTGGCAAAAAAGTATGGAATTTCCGCAGCTAAGATGGCTCAGAGAATGTTGCGTTTACGAAAAAGTTTAAAGGCTACCCTGGAAAAGAAAGGAGTCGCACTATGAAAAATGAGATTATGTATGATGGTATAACAGGAATCAGAGATGATTTAGTTTTGCAGGCAGAAAATTATCAGTTTAGTAAGAAGAATCATGATAAAAGACATAAAAAGATATGGATGAAATGGGGAATCATGGCAGCTTGTGTATGTCTAGCAATTGGGTTGGGGATATTTGGCATTGGTAGAGGTGCAAAACCCGGTGATACTGCCGGTAGTGGTAGTGGAGGACATGAGTCAGGAAGTGTTTTTATGAGTTATGCAGGACCGGTGTTTCCGCTGAATGCATTAAGCGATACAACTGGAATTACAGCAGTCAGAAACACCGATTTTGACTTTGCTTCTTATGAAACTAAGATGAAATATTATGAGGTCGATGGAGAGCAAACAGGATATCAGGACTACGAAACAGAAAGTCTGGTAACAGACAGATATTTTTTGAATAATACCACTGATGAGGATATTGTTCTGACAGCAAGTTATCCGTTTGCAGGTACTTTTAGTAACGGATACAAATGGATGCCAACAATCAGTGTAGATGACAGTATAATAGAAACAAGCCTTTATGCCGGAAGATTTAGTGGTGGTTTTTATAGTGCCCACGGTTTGGATACGGATAAAACAGACAGAAGTAATATCAAAAGTGCCGGTGAATGGACAGAGTTTCAAGCATTGTTGGAAGATGGAAGTTATATAGCAGATGCTTATGCTGAATATCCCCAACTGAATCAGAATGTAATTGTATATAAGTTAAGTAATATTGCGTATGATGGCTTGGATGAAACAGCAACGAACCCCACACTGGGAATGGAATTTAACGTGATTTCTTCTGATACGCGTATTCTTTCTTATGGTTCTACCGGAGGAAGAAGGGATGTGGAAACGGGAGAATTTCAACAGTGTTACCACATTCCGGAGGAAAATGAAAGAGGCTACGGAATGGACAGATACCTGATCGTTCTTGGAGAAGATATAACAGTTCCGGAAATACAGGGTTATCGTGACGGTGGCTGTGAGGAAGGAGAAGAAATAGAAGGTGTGACAGCAGATGTAGTACGATTCGAAACAACTTTAGGCGAGATTGTATGGAAGTTGTTAATTGAAGAACGTGAGCTTTCTTACTTTGAAGAGGAGCAGATTGATGTTGCGTCTGATGAAATGTTGTTCGGTTCCGTGGCAGAACTTATGTATGATTATGGGATTTTGTCCGACAATGTGGCAGAGAGATATGAATGGGGAAGTCTGGAAGATATGTGGACAGAAACCTACAATATGCAACGTGTTATGTATATAAATTTTGATGTAGTGATTCCGGCAAATGGAAGTGTTCGGGTAGACGCAGATATGAAAAAAGATGCAAGTTTTGATTTCGTGGGAGCAGGCACTGACAGAAATGGTTATGACATGGTAACTCGATTAGGTTCTACACTTGAATTCTCAGAGCAGACTGCATCCGTAAGCAATACGCAGTTTATCGAAATTATATATCAAAACTTTGGTTTTGATTTGGAGAAAGGAATTACACAAGTGGAACTTGATGTGAATGAGCCACATTATTATATGGAAGTGCGAAAAGTTAATTAGGAAAAAAGTGCTGATTAGGTGAAGTATATAGTCATAATCAAACAAGAAGTCAACGTTTGTGGTGGATTTTATAAAGTCAAATCTTAAGATTTCATGAAGTATATATATAGTTGCGCTTTATTATGATAAAATATATGAAACGAAGGTAGTTTTGAAAAGAAAAACGTAGTATATATGATGGTGTAGTTGCCGGAAAATAGAAGATAATGAGTAAGAGCAACAGTAATCTGGCAATAAGTCGGTTACTGTTGCTTTTTTTATAAAGTTAAAGGAGTGTACATGTTATGAAGAAGTTAATGGTAATAGTTTTGGCAATAGTAGGAATGTTAAGTATGGCTGGCTGTGCTGACACAGAAAAAAATGAGGGAAAAATGTACATAGAACCTGCACAGCTTACAGAGGAAGAAGAAAAGATTGCTTCATTATTAGGTTTGAATACGGAGCAACGAATTTATGATTTTACACTTGAAGAATCGGTGCAAAGTATTCAAGTGAATACCTATCGCTTGATGGATGGAGAATGGAAGTTAGAAGCAGGTGGTGGAGGTCAGGCATTTTCGGATGTGGAAGGACGTATTGCTCTTGCTTTTGAACGATTAGATGAAGGACTTAGAATTGCCATTCAGAGTGAACACACAGGTGGTGCGACAGAATATAACAGTGAACGTAACGAAGATTTAAATGAAATTGGCAGTTTTGCAACCTCTGTTTTATCGGAAAAAACAGAATTTGAATATGAAGAAGAAATACCTTTGGCGGTACAGATAATTACATCAAAGAATGAAGTGGTTTCTTATCAGGTGGATTATTTCTATTCTCCGGAAGAGTACGAAAAGCTCGGATATGAGGGCGTTTTTGCAATTACAATTCGGTTTAGTCAGAAGACAGTTGCCGAGTTAGATGGTTAGTAAAAGTGTAGGGCGGAAAATGAAAGAATACAACTTATTCGGATATCAGGTAGAAGCAGATAAACAGGCAACAAAAGAATGGTATGGTAAATTTAAAGGCTGGAGATGCGATTGTGAACACTGTAAGAATTTCTTGCAGTTGGCAAAAAAGAGACAACTTCCGGAAATGATTTTAGATACATTAAAGGCATTTGAAATTCCGCCGGAAAAACCTACATATGTCTGTGAGATTAACACAGAAGAAGGACAGATTCTGTATCAGTTCAGTTACCGTATGGTTGGAAATATTTTGGCAGAAAAGGCTGATACACAGAAAAAGTTAGAATGGGGAGAAGCAAGATGTTGTCATGAAATCTATCCCTATGGTGCGCCGGATTTTCCAACACCACATTTTGATTTGGAATTTTGGGTACATCTGTCATGGAGCCTAAAATATTCCTACACAGATATAACAGACTACCTTATGCATGGAAGGGAAATAGAATTTAGTTATAAAGACAGAGGATGTGCTATTACCAATCATAGTAAATGTTGGTGGTTTTATGATGGTGTGAAACAGATAGAAATATGTGAGTTTGAAAATTTTGCATTACTGGTAAACAAAATAGCAGAATGTATGGTAGAGGATAAAACCGTACAGGAGATTTTCAATAACGGACTGTATGAAGATGTATGTATTTTGTAGGAGGAGTAGGAATAGCGCCTTCTTCCAAATATTATGGATTTATGGTTTTAGGGTATGGAATGTAATATTTTCAAATTAATAGAAATAACACTATCTATTTTGCTAATATAATCATGTATTTCTTTTTGGGGTAAAAGTACAATATACATATAAAAAACTTTTAAAGCTTTGAAAAGAAAAATACCAGGAGGAATTGTAATGAAATTATACATAAAAGAAAAAGTTTTTTCGTGGGGAGATAAATTCACTGTTAAAGATGAATATGGAAATGATAAATATTTTGTTCAGGGAGAAGTGTTTTCCTGGGGGAAAAAGCTGCATGTATATGACAGTGTGGGCAGAGAAGTTGCTTTTATAAAACAAGAAGTTTGGAGCTTTTTACCACGTTATTATGTTTTCTGTGGAGATGAGCAGATTGCGGAAATTAAAAAAGAGTTTTCTTTCCTTTTTCCAAGATACAGCATACAAGGTCTTGGGTGGGAAATAGAGGGAAAGCTTATGGCTCATGATTATGAAATTATCAAGAATGGCGATTCCATTGTTTCCATAAGTAAGGAGTGGATGACTTGGGGAGATAGTTATGAGTTAAGTATAGCGAATCCGGAAGATGAAATCGTGGCGCTGGCAGTTGTACTTACTATTGATTGTGTTATGGAAGCTAGTTCCGGTGCAAGTGCGTCAGTTTCTAACAATTAATATTTCAAGAGATGGTAAAGGATGGTGGAAGTGTATGAGATTAGCAGCGGATTTTAGAAGTTTAGCAAGAGAAGTTTTGAGGGGAAAATGGAAAATTGCCGTATTGGTAGGTTTAGTAGCATCCATGTTGGGAGCTGTTGACGGCATGGGTCCCGAAGTAAAAGTAAATTTTGAAGCATCCAACGTGAAGGCAAGTTTAGAACTTGCCGGATATACAATTTTTTCAACCGGAGGAAGTCTCAACTCAGATCTAGGAGCTTTTATGGTTGGAAGGTATACATATATCATGGTAGCAGCATTGATTACGGGGGCTTTATATTTTGTACTGGGAAGTATTATAGCGGTAGGATATGCGAAATTTAATTTAAATTTGGCGGACCAATTAGAGGGAACTTTTGAGAATCTGTTTGCATATTTTTCTTATTGGAAAACCACTGCGGTAGCAAGATTACTTAGAAGTATATATCTTTTGTTATGGTCTTTGCTATTCATTATCCCTGGAATTATGGCTTCCTTAAGTTATGCAATGACAAATTATATTTTAGCAGAAAATCCGAAAATCTCTGCCGGTGAAGCCATCAACTTGTCAAAGCAGATGATGGATGGAAATAAATGGCGTTTGTTTTGTCTGAGACTTAGTTTTATTGGTTGGGATATTCTGTGTGGATTTACGCTTGGAATTGGCTATTTATGGCTGAACCCTTATAAACAGGCAGCCGAAGCGGCGTTTTACAGAGAAATATCAGGAACAGAGAAACAGGATTTTGAAATTGAGTAGAAGGGAGATTAAGCGATGGTAATTCAGGAATTAATTATGGTTATAGTTGCAAGTCTAGCCGGAATAATCAGTTTGATTTTAGTTTTGTTACAAAAAAAGGGAATTATAAAACCCATTCTTATACAAGTTACAAATGGATTTGAATTTACCAGTGGTGGAACTATTTTACTATTTTCCACAGTTATAGGAGGATACATTCTATTTAAATATTCTAAAATAGTGTCTATTTTGTATGTCTCACTGTTTGCGGTTGTTTATTTTTTAATTCAAATAGTGGGGAGAAATAAAAAATAAAGTGAAATACGTACTGTAAAAAGCATGAAGGAATATGAAAAGATGAAAAAGAGAATTGCTATTATCACCTTAGTTCTTGGTCTTATAGTGGTTGCATGGGGAATACATGTTAATTTGAGGGATAAGGCTGCTATAGGAATTATAGGAGGAGCAGACGGTCCTACGGCTATTTTTATTTCAAAAGATGCAGATGTTGATTTCAACGAAATGAAAGAAGAAAGTGTTGGAAAAGAATGGACAACGCAGGAAATCGCAGAATTATTTAAAATAAAAGCAGACGCGGATTGTACGTTGGTTACATGTACCGGTATGTTTGATTTTGCCTATGACCGGGTAGGAGTAATCCTGTATACAGATAGTAAAGAGGGATACATTCATGTGGCATTTATGGGCGCAGAAGGAAATATGCAGCATTGTGGAGTAGAAGCTGAATTGGCAGATTCGCCGGAATTTACATATTGGGGGAATGGAGAAGTTACATTTAAAGTATGTTCCAAGGATGGTACAAGCTATACTCAAAAAATCTCTTTTTCAGTTGATGAAGAAAGAGTAAATTTTGTATCAGAAGCAATAGAAGATTAGAATTGTGACGAAGGATGTGAAACAATGGAAAGGATCAAAGGTTTGAATCGCTATCAAAAAGGTCTTTTTATTTTTATGATAATTATGACATTGCTGTTTGCAATCATTTATCCTATGACAATTTCAAGAGTTGGGTATCGATATAATGATGCGATTCTAGTCCCGACACAAGAAAATGGGAAAATAAGTTATACAGGCAAAATCCAAGGGAAACAGGCTCAGTTTATAGTATCTGAGAATAAGTCCGTTATGTTTCAGTATGGTGATAAATCTTATGGGACTTATACAATGATAGAAGACCCGACTGCGATTCCTCAGGATAAAGAAATAGCAGAGGAAATGACAGGAGTAGAAATCCGAAATGGTGATAAACTTCTGTTTCGCGGTGGTGTTTGGGACGCAGGAGATTTTTATTGGTTATACAATGAGGATGGAACCTTAGATAGTTTGGGATTTTCTGTTATGACAAGCAATGGAATTGAATTGGACGAAAATGGCGATGTGATTGATAGAATGGAGCCGTCTGCTTCTACGATCTATGAACTGTTGAATGAGCCTGAGTTAACACATAAAGGAGAAGCGCAAGCTTGGTTTGGAGCTGTGTTTATTTGTATTCTCAATGCACTTACTATTTTATTTGCGGATGAGCTGTTTCGTTGGAATTTGGCATTTCAGATTCGTAACGTAGAAAATGCAGAGCCCTCTGATTTGGAAATTACAGGAAGATATATAGGATGGACTGCTATGGTGATTATGGCGTTGGTACTCTTTATTATGGGATTACAGTAGTCTAAAATTTACGAGAGGATATTATATGGATAAGAAAATAAAAGAGAGAGATCTTTACATAATTATTCTGGCAATGGTGGTTATGCTCGGTTTTTGTTTTGTGAAAATCAACAGTTTAAGTGATGAAATAGACGATTTGAAACGGGATTATATAAGTGAAGACGATATGTTAAGAGACCAGATTAACTCTATTTACAGAAATGTGGATGAACAACTGAAAAAGCAAGCCAGTCTTATAACGGAAAGTACATTTACTTTAGGAGAACTCGATACCAAAACACAGACGGTGCCGGTGACAATTCAGATTGTGCCAAAAGAAATCCATGAAACTATGCAGATTACAGTTGAGCTAGATGGAAAGCAGTCTGAGTTTGAAAAAAACGGAAGTTTTTATGAAGCAACCATTCCTGTAGGGCTTTTTTTAACAGAGGAGCCGTATCCCATGGTGAGCATTACAACTGCCGGAATAACTAAGACGGAGAAGTTAGAAGAAATCTGGCTTGGTGAACTTTGGGGGAAATGGTTCCCGTCACTTTGGGCAGAAGACACCACCGGAAGAAGTTCCTTTAAAGATGGGAAATTAGTTTTTGATACACAGACATTAATCGAATGGGATTATAGCGATAATGCTTCCCAGATTATTTTTGAAAATTTTGCAATCGTTACAGAAATCAATGGTAAAGAAGTGAAACGTGTTGATGTTACAGATAAAGTGAAAAGTGCAGATGGATTTGCAGAAGGTGTTGTGGCATTGGAATTTACAGATACTTATGAAGCTGTTGAGGGAGATGCGGTTAGTGTTTATGTGGTTGCAGAAGATTCCTTTGGATATATCCATAAAACATTGGCGCATTTTTGGAAAAAATCCGGAGGCGCAACAGCGGAAACCGTATATGGTGGAGAAAGTATTTATGATAAGCAGGGAAATATGATTTACGGATTTTAAGCTAGGATGATATCTATGGGAGATTTACGAACATATATAAGAATACACAAAAAGCTATTTGGTGTGCTGGGATTAGTTTTTATTGTTTGTTTGGAATGCTGTGTATTCCCAGTTGGTAATTTTTCTTTGGGAGGAAATATAACAGTAGGACTTCTCAATCTTGTCACCGCTATTGGAATTAGCAAATGTATTGGGGATATAGAGGCATTTAGTTTTCCCAAAGTAACATGGCTATGGATTTTTTTTCTTAACCTTGGAATAACGATTTTGGGTATGATAGCTCGTTATTTCTTAGAATATGGGGAAGTCTCCAATACTTATAACTTTACTTTGAAGAACATAGTGATTCATATTGTAATAATGATGGTGTTAAGCATGATATTTTGGATGCAAATAAAATGGAAAGCAGAGTAAGATGGGAGGTTGTTTGTATGAATTATAAGGATGCTCGTATTTTAAGAGATACACTTCTGATTATCGGCTTTATTGTGATAATGGCAGGATATTTATTTGGTTTTGTATGTACTATAATTGGTGCTGTTATTATGCTTTCTTGTCTAATTCCAGATTTTCTTTATAACAAATGTCCACACTGTAAAAAGCGCTTAGGACGAAATGAAGGGATATTTTGTCAGCATTGTGGCGGAAGAATTGATTGACAAATTCCAAGTGCAGGGAGGAGTAAAAGTGAAAAGAATTGTTCGTGATAACATATGTGTACCATATACTTTACATGATATGAGTGTATTTGCTTGGGGTTACCGGTAATGTTGGAACCTTTACAGGCGAAAAGATGTTTTTGAAAGATTTTATTGATAAATATAAACAGTTTGGTTTTTCTGTGATGGATGAAACCTATGGTTATAATATGACAAAATATTGTGGTTATCTTATATCAGGTGGAAAGTTTTGCGAATGTATTATTGAGATCTACCATGAGGGAGATATGGTATTTGTTGCAGAAGAGTAAATATGTATGTATTTTGCCAAAGGGAGTATTTCAATGAATGAGTTATATATACAAAGTTTGTCTATCGATTGGAATAGGATTGAAGAAAATAGTTATTTGCGAAAAATTGATGCCTTAAAAGGTTTGGAAGAATTAATATTTGAAAAAAACATTGCTTTTCTGGTTGGAGAAAATGGAAGCGGTAAGTCAACGTTGTTGGAAGCACTTGCGGTGGCATATGGCTTCAATCCGGAAGGTGGAACGAAAAATTATTTTTTCTCAACATATGATTCACACTCCAGGCTGCATGAAGCACTAAAAGTTTCAAAGGGATATCGTAAGGCTAAATGGGGATATTTTCTTAGAGCTGAAAGTTTTTATAATGTTGCGACTAAGGAAGAAGAATACGCAGATTTGGAACATCCGTCAGAAAAATATCATGAAAAGTCACATGGGGAAAGTTTTCTTGCGTTGGTACAAAATCAGTTAAAGCCGAATGGATTATATTTATTTGATGAACCTGAAGCAGCGTTATCTCCGCAAAGGCAATTAACTTTACTTATGGAAATATGTTCATGTGCCAAGCAAGGTTCACAATTTATTATTGCTACACATTCTCCCATTTTGTTAGGAATACCTGACGCACAGATTATATCTTTTGATGAAGGAAGAATACATAATTGTAAGTATGAAGATACAGAGAGTTATAAGGTAACGGAAATGTTTATTAATAATCGGGAGATTTTGCTTGAAAGATTACTTTCGGAGTAAGGTAGTAAATTCCAATTCATAGAAATGAGGCTATTTATGGATATAGTAGAAATAACAGATGATTTAGAAAAAAAGAATATTACAAGATATATACTCGAAGCACTGCCTGATTGGTTTGGTCTTCCCGAATCCAGAGAAGAATACATACAAGATAGTATAGGGAAACTTTTTTTCTGTGCCTATAAAAATAAAAAGCCAATAGGATTTCTTTATCTTAAACAAACAGGAAAAGATACTGTCGAACTTGCCGTTATGGGAGTGTTAAAGGAATATCATCGTAATGGTATTGGGAAATCCTTGTTTGAATATGCAAAGAAAATAATTTGTGAGAAAGGCTATTCCTTTATCCAGGTGAAAACTGTTCAAATGGGGAAATATGAAAGCTATGATAAAACAAATAAATTTTATATTGCACTTGGTTTCAAGGAATTTGAAATATTTCCAACATTGTGGGATGATTGGAATCCTTGTCAAATATATGTAATGGCATTATAACTAATTTAACGAAGGAGCAGTTTATGAAAAAGAAAATAATGACAATTATGCCAATTATAATCATGCCAATATTTATACCGATTTATATTATTTTAGACAAGCTTATTTTAGTAGATGTATTCGGATGTGGTTGTGTACCTTCCACGCAGACAAATATGTTAAATATACCTTTTAATGCGAATGATTTAAGAGTGACGGTATTCTCAATCTTAACAATTATATTAGCTATTTGGAGTATGGTAATTGCTAAAAGTATTAAGAGAAAAATTGTAAAGGTATTATATTGTTTTACAGTTATTTTGTTGGATGTAATATTAACTCTGTGGATTGTAAATGCTTTTATGTGGGCATAAAGAGGTTTTAGTATGAAAAAGAAAAATTTAGTTATTTTTTCAGTTATTCTTATTTTAAGTCTGACAGCCTGTGGAAGTAAAAAAGAACAGGTTTCCTTATATGAACGGGGATTAGAAGTGGTAGATTTGATGGATGAGATGGCAGATAGTCAGTCTTATGTGCAGATGTTTACAGGAAATGAAAAAATAAGTAATGTGATACAAAATAATACAAATGGCGATTATTCTAAGCCGCAGACAGTTTATGAAGTGGTGCTTCGGAAAGATAATTACCAAGGTTTAATTGGAAATGAAGATATTCAGACAACCATGTCTGATGAATTGGAAAGAATCATGAAAAAGAAAGTGCATGCTTCTTTGATAACCCAGATAAATGCTTACGGTGGTTCGGAAAATTTGGCGGCATCGACTATTTGTACAGCAGGTATTTCCTTTGTAAACAAGGAAGAAAAAGACGATGTTATTTATATTTATGTATATGAAAATACGGCTCCTGTAGCAATTACATTTTTACAGGAAGGGAATGATATAGTATCTGCGAATGGAACTTTTATGTTTGGTGAGGAATTAATAAATCTTACAGAGGAAACTATTTTACAGTTGTTTGAGGGAACATATGTGACGGTTCAGAAAGTTGAAAATTAATTGAGGATGAAAATTATGATAAAAAAATATATTATAAGAGTTTTAGTAGTAGTTTGTATATTATGGTTGTCCGGCTGTGGAAAAAAGAAGAAGATATACTTCATGTAGGACTGAATGCAAAAATCGTTGAGATTGATTCAGCAGAGCATATAATTTACGTTTCAGATATGAATGAGAATATAAAAAAAGTGTTTGGAAAAAAGTGTGCTATTGATTGCAGTCAAGCGATTGAGCGGGAGAACGTCATATATGTAAATTATGAAGATGCAAATGATGTCCGCAATATTTCATTTGAAGATTTAGCGGTTGGTGATGAAGTGATTTTAAATATATATGACAGTGAGCTTCAAAAAGAAACTATTATGGCAGATGCTATTGTAGTAGAGCAGATACAGTTAGGAACGCAGAGAATGTGATTTGGGTAAGTGCTATGACGGTTCGACTGATATGTAAGTTATTTGGAATAACCGCTCATGTTTTCTCAGGACGATGGGCGGTTATTTTAGTATGACATTTTAAAGGATTAGGATAATTTCCCATTGTTGTTGATTTCCATCATATTTCTGGGGTGCTTATGAAATAAAATATCTTTTTGTTTTACATTGGACACATGAGTATAAATTTCTGTGGTATTGATGGAACTGTGTCCAAGAATTTTCTGTATATATCGAATGTCTACATCTTCTTCTAAAAGTAAGGTGGCAAAAGAGTGGCGGAACATGTGTGGTGTAAGATGCTGTTCAATTCCCGCAAGATTCGCATAATGGTTAATCATATATCGAACGGATTGGTCGGATAATTTGTTTTGAAGACGATTTACAAAAAAATAGCCACATTCTTTTATCTCTTTTTGAAAAGTTTTTCTATACAAGTCTAATGCTTCTAATACATCCGGATTTCCAATTTGTAAAATACGTTCTTTAGAGCCTTTTCCATAAATTAAAATTGTTTTATTCTCAAAGTCTATATCTTCCGATTTTAAATTACAAAGCTCAGAAATTCTCATACCGGTTGCAAATAATAGTTCTATCACTGCGATGTCACGGATACAGCAGTTTCGTTGATATTCTGATAAAGCCTGCTCTTTTTGTGAATACAGAGTATTTAAGAAATTTTGGATGGTATGTGCGGGGATT